>JAYODB010000035.1:4895-12250 GCA_038106075.1 Cellulomonadaceae bacterium
ATGTCGTCCTCGGTGGTGTCAAACGAACACATCCAACGCACTTCACCGCGGGCGCGGTCCCAGTCGTAGAAGCGAACCTTTTCACGAATGGCATCAGCGGCTGCGTTATCAAGAAGGGCGAAGACCGCGTTGGCTTGGGTTTCTTGACTAAACGCTAAGCCGCTCATCTCGCCCGATGCCACGAGAGCGTCGAGGCGGTCGCGAAGTAGACGGGCCATCGCATTGGCGTGTGTGGCAGAGCGAATACCGAGTTCGTCGGTGAAAAGGGCGAGAAGTTGGGCCGACACAAAACGCATCTTGCTCGCAAGCTGCATGCTCATTTTGCGCAGGTAGGGGATTCCCTCGACCTTCTCGGGGTTGATGACGACAATCGCCTCTGCTCCCATCGCGCCGTTCTTTGTTCCTCCGAGGCTGACCAGGTCAACTCCGACATCGGTGGTGAAGGCAGAGAAGGGAAGGCCCAGCGATGCGGCAGCGTTCCATAACCGAGCGCCGTCGACGTGCATCACCATGTTGTGGGAATGGGCGAGCTCGGCGAGTGTTCCAATTTCGTCTGGGGTATAGACGGTGCCCAATTCGGAGCTTTGGGTAATCGACACCGCGAGGGGCTGGCCCCGGTGTTCGTCACCCCAGCCGAAGGCTTCCTGGTGGAAGCCCTCTGGGGTGAGCTTGCCCCCCACAGCAGGAACGGTGAAGAGCTTCAGTCCACTCACTCGCTCGGGGGCTCCACCCTCGTCGGTGTGGATGTGGGCTGTTGAGGTTGCGATCACGGCCCCCCAGCGCGGCATCGCAGAGGTGAGTGCGACGACGTTGGCCCCCGTCCCGTTGAATACCGGGAAGACCTCGGCCTGAGCCCCAAAGTGGTCCTTGATGACGCGGGCGAGTTCGTCGGTGACGTCGTCTTCTCCGTAGGCGACCTGGTGGCCTGAATTGACCCGGGCGAGTGCCTCGAGAATCTCCGGGTGGACGCCCGCATAGTTGTCGCTTGCGAATCCTCGCCAGCTTGTCATAGAGGCCATAGCCCTATTGTCGCAGTCCCGTGATCCCTATTGCCGCTTCGATGGCGGGCCGCATCTTCTTACCCAGCGCCTCGTAGAACATGGAGAGGGGGAATTCGTCATCGAGCACGGCATCGGTGAATTCGCCGGGCGTGCCATCGAGGGGGAAGTCTCGCCGTGCCCACCTCGACGCCGGGTGGGGGGAGAGGGTCTGGGAGACGAGGTCGTAGGCAGCCAACCAGTGCACGGTTTTGGGGCGGTCGATGCTCTCCCAGTAGAGATTGTTGATCGCGTCGGATAGCGCCACAACAGTTTCGGGGAGTTCGTCCCACTCGATCGCCAATGAGGTGTCAGTCCAGTGCAGAACGTGGGCTTGGTGGAGCCAGGCGAAGAGTAATTGGCCGGCGACGCCGTCATAGTTTCGCTCCCGAGACCCGGTCAGAGGAAAGCGGAAGATGCGATCGAAGAGCACAGCGTAGAGAACGAGCTTCGCGAGTTCGCGGACCCGCGGGTCGGCATCGTTGTCGCCCATGAGAGAGACACATTCGCGGAAGGCCGTGAGGTCACAGCGCAATTCTTCGAGACCGTAGAGGAAAAACGGCATGCGCTGTTTGATCATGAAGGGGTCAAAGGGCAGGTCACCGCGCATGTGGGTGCGGTCGTGAATGAGATCCCACAACACAAATGTTTCCTCGGCGAGGCTTTGGTCCGAAAGCAGCCGCTGGGCGTCTTCCGGTAGCTCGAGGTGAGTGATTCGGACCGCTTCATTGACGACCGCGCGAAAACGCGCGGCTTCGCGGTCGGCAAAGATGGCACCCCAGGTGAAGGCGGGGAGTTCGGCCTGTGTCCCCTCGGGGGCTCCGTGGGGAACGCGGGGAGTGACCGCCACAGACTCGGGGAAGAGGGTCGCGGAGTTGGTGTCGTATCCGGGCGTGAAGTCATAGAACCGAACCGGCAAGAACATGGGGTTTGTATATCCAGCGGCTTCGATATCCGAAATGTGCTCGGGCCAGATGAGGTCGAATACGACTGCCTGGACGAGGCGCTCCCGAGACCCGTTTTGGGTATACATCGGGAAGACGACAACGTGGGCCACGCCGTCTTTGCGGTGGCCTGCCGGGCGGAAGGCGTCGAGCGAGTCATAAAAGTCGGGCACCCCGAAGCCTCCCTCGGCCCAGCGCCGGAAGTCACTGGCGCACGCCACGAGATAGTCGTGATCGTGGGGCAAGTCAGAGGCGAGGGCGTCAAGCTGGTCGGCGAGTGAGCGCACCTGTGCGGCCATTTCGGTGTGAACAGAGTGATCCGGAATGCTTCCGTCTTGAATCTGGTGCGGTCGAATAGCGAGGGAAGCGGCCTTAATCACGCGCCACGGTTCAGACTGTGCGAGATCCTCCGCACGGAGTGACACCGAGAGGGTTTCGCGCTTCGCCATGGGGCACCTTCTTCGCTGAGGGGGTTCTGGCGAGAGTCTATGGCGAGGGATATCGCTGTTTCCCAGCGTTATGCGCACTTAACCTGCGTCTTTTTGACGCTATTTGCACTAAATCGGCGTTTCGGGCTAGAACACCATGGGTTGGTCGAAATCATCGACCTCATCCGCAAGGTCCACCACCACCGGAACGTGGTCGCTGGGCTGTTCCCCCGTGCGCTGCCCGCGTTCAATCGACGTCCCGGTGACCTCAGCCAAGAGGCGAGCTGACCCGAAGAGAAAGTCGATTCGCATCCCGTGGTTTTTGGGGAACTTGCCCTGGGTGTAGTCCCAATAGGTGTAACCCTCGGGTAGCGAGGGCCGGACCAAGTCGATAACGCCCGCTGTTGCGAGGAAACGCTGCAGAGTCTCTCTCTCTTGAGCGGAAACGTGGGTGGAGACACCTTCCACAAAAGCCGGGTCCCCCACGTCCCCTGGCGTGGGGGCAATATTGAAATCTCCTCCCACAACCACCGATTGGTCAGGGTGGTCTGCTGACCACTTGGCGAGATATTCGCCAAAGGCGTCGAGCCACGAGAGTTTGTAGGCCATGTGCGGGTCGTCAAGAGCGCGGCCATTGGGGACGTAGACACTCCAGAGCCGAAGGTCACCCACACTCACCCCGACGGCACGCGCCTCCGGCTGAGGGTCGGCCCCGTTCTTATCAAATCCGGGCATGCCCTCAAAGCCCTGCGTTCCATCGAGAAGGGGCAGGCGGGAAATCACCGCAACCCCGTTCCACTGGTTCATTCCCCAGTGAAAAACCTCGTAACCAATCGCGTCAAACTTCTCGAGGGGAAATTGGTCGTCGCGACACTTGGTTTCTTGGAGTAAGACCACGTCGACATCGTGGTCAACAAGGAAGTCAACGACACGGTCGGCACGAGTGCGGATCGAGTTGATATTCCAGGTGGCGATTCTCACTCGCATCATCCTAGGAGCCAGCCCTTCGGGCTCTCCGACATCTGCGCGAAACACGAATGCGAGTAATGTTCCAGCATGGTCGACCTCTTCGACGACTACCGATTTCCGGGCCGCGACCACGGCCCGTTCGACGAGATGTTTGATTCGAAGAAAACTGTGCGGCCCAGCTACGGGGAGCTTCACAAAGTGCTCTCACAAATGACCACCGAAGAGCTGGTCGGCCGAGCCGAGGCACTCGCCGACTCCTACCTCGCCCAAGGTGTGACTTTTGATTTTGCCGGAGAAGAACGACCGTTTCCTCTTGATGCTGTTCCCCGGGTCATCGATGAAAAGGAATGGTTCAGCCTCGAGAAGGGCATCGCTCAGCGGGTCAAGGCACTCGAAGCATTCCTTGCGGATGTCTATGGCCAGGCCGTGGTCGTGCGTGATGGGGTCATCCCGGCAGGGGTCGTCACGAGCTCGGCCCATTTTTTGCGCCAAGCGGCGGGTGTGGTGGCTCATAACGACGTCCGTATTCAGGTTGCGGGCATTGACCTCATTCGAGACGAACAGGGCGGCTGGCGGGTACTCGAAGACAATGTGCGCGTTCCCAGTGGCGTGAGCTACGTCATCTCGAACCGCCGCGTCATGGCTCAAACCCTGCCTGAGCTTTTTGTGTCGATGCGGGTCTGGCCGGTAGGCGACTACCCGTTCCGCCTTCTCAATGCCCTTCGCCAGGCAGCCCCGCAAGGTGTCGAAGACCCCACGATTGTGGTGCTCACCCCGGGGGTCTACAACTCGGCCTATTTCGAGCACACCCTTTTGGCCCGATTGATGGGTGTGGAGTTGGTGGAAGGCCGCGACCTGTATTGCCAGGGCGGTCACGTGTGGATGCGCACCACCCGAGGGCCCACCAGAGTCGATGTGATTTATCGTCGCGTCGACGATGACTTCCTCGACCCACTCGAATTCCGGGTTGATTCACTCCTCGGTGCTCCCGGGCTGATGCTTGCCGCTCGCCTGGGCAATGTGAGTATCGCCAATGCGGTGGGAAACGGGGTCGCGGATGACAAGCTCGTGTACACCTACGTGCCCGACCTCATTCGCTACTACCTCTCGGAAGAGCCAATTATCCCCAACGTCGACACCTGGCGTCTAGAAGAGCCCGACGCCCTGGAAGAGGTGCTCGATCGTCTCGATGAGCTCGTGGTCAAACCCGTCGACGGTTCGGGGGGAAAAGGTCTCGTCGTGGGTCCGGACGCCTCGCCTCGACAACTCTCCGAATTGCGCAAGCAGCTCCAAGCAGACCCCCGAGGTTGGATTGCCCAACCGGTGGTCGCGTTTTCCACCATTCCCACGCTGGTCGAAGGCGGGTTGCAGCCCCGCCACGCAGACCTCCGGCCCTTCGCGGTCAATGATGGTCGCGATGTGTGGGTGTTACCCGGAGGGCTCACTCGTGTGGCGCTTCCGGAGGGACAGCTCGTCGTGAACTCGTCTCAGGGCGGGGGTTCAAAAGATACCTGGGTTCTTGGAGCGAGACGCTCTGAGCGAGACTCACACGACGTTCAAGGCATCGTGTTGGAGCAGGTCACAGCGACTGAGGCCATTCCCATCATCACTGAGGAGCAACTCGCGGAATACGACCTTAAACGAGAACACAAAGGCCGAAGCCAAGAGCTCGGACCGCCCCCAGAGCCTCAACGCGAGCAACAACAACAGCAACAACAGCAGACCCGAGAGTCTGATCAGGGGGGTGTGAGCCCGTGCTGAGTCGTATCGCCGAGAGCCTGTTTTGGATTGGCCGCTACCTCGAGCGGGCCGATGGGACCGCCCGGCTACTCGATGTTCACCTGCAGCTGTTGCTCGAAGACCCCTGGGTTGAGGAGGACATCGCCTGCCGGGCACTCCTTGCCGTGATGGGCTCCAGTGCCCCGGAGGACATCACGATGACCCGCGTGGAATTGCTCGACATGTTGGGCGTTCAGCGCGACAACCCGGCCTCGATTGCGTTCTCGCTCGATCAGGCCCGGGAGAATGCGCGGCGCGCGAGAGAGGTGATCTCTAGCGAAATGTGGGAGGTGCTCAACACCAACCGGGCGCGGATGCCTCGTCGAGTGAGCGCCGACAAAGTTCACGGGTTCTTCTCCTGGGTTCGGGATCGAACCGCGCTCGCGGTGGGGACGATGGAATCGGTCGCGATCCGAGACGAAGGGTGGAACTTTTTCACTCTCGGTCGCAGCATCGAGCGGGCCGACATGACGGCGCGCTTGCTCTCGACGCGGGCGTTGATGGACGAGGGTGGCCCCTCGTGGACCACAATTCTTCGTTCCTGCGGTGCTTACGAGGCCTACCTGCGGCGCTACCGCGGGATGCCGAGTGCGAAAAATGCCGCTGAATTCCTCGTGCTCGACAGGCTCTTCCCTCGCAGCATCATCTTTCAAGTCATCCGAGCGGAAGGGTGTGTCAACGAGATTGAACCCCAACTCGACCGCTCGGTCATCAGCAATACGGTGTTGCGTGAGCTCGGCCAGATTCGAGGAGAGCTGGAGTTCCAACCCATTGATCAAATCCTCCATGATTTGCCGGGCTATATGGAGCGCATTCAAGAGCGCATGTTGGACATCTCGGAGGCGCTGCGCCAGCGTTACTTCCCCGTCCTCAGCGCACCCACCTGGATTCGGGAGGACATGTGAGCCGCCTGCGCATTCGTCACGAAACCACCTTCCGCTATGAGGCGGAGGTCGTGGCGTCGTATAACGAACTGAGAATGCGGCCGATGATGTCCGATCGCCAGTTTGTTCTCACCGAGCACGTCATGGTGACTCCGCTGACCAGCCAGCAGAACTTCATCGACTATTGGGGCACCCGAGTGACCTCCGTGGAAATCCTCCAACCCCACGACAGTCTCGAAGTGGTTGCCGAAAGCTTGGTGGAAATTTTCCCCGCCCCAGAACCCACTGCCGCTATTTCGTGGGAGGACCTTCGCGAGGCCACGTCGACCTCGATGGGGCTCACGGAAATCTTGGTCAATACCTCACTGACTCGCCCGCCGAAAGATTTGGCTTCGTTCGCCAAGAAGGAAGCTGCCAAGCATTCGAACCCCGCGGATGCCGCCAGGGCCATTTCTTCCTACATCACCGAGAAGATGACCTACCAGTTCGGTGTCACCGAAGTTCACTCCACCGCTGCGGAAGCGTGGAAAGAGAAAAAAGGCGTGTGCCAGGACATTAGCCACCTCGTCTTGGGAGCATTGCGTTCGGTGGGCATCCCGGCGCGATATGTCTCTGGTTACCTCCACCCCAATGGCGATGCCGGTATCGGCGAGACCGTGCGGGGTGAATCGCACGCCTGGGTGGAATGGTTTGCGGGGTCCTTTATCGGCCACGATCCGACCAACGACAGAGATATTGCCGATAAGCACATCATTGTGGGGCGCGGCCGCGACTACACCGATGTGCCTCCCATTCGTGGCGTCTACGACGGGCCGAAGACCTCTGAGCATCGCGTCGATGTTCACCTCACCCTCGAGCGGTAGCCACTCGATACACTGGCGCGGTGAGCGGAGCGAAAACCGAGCTGGCCCAGTACATCAACGACCTTGCCGTTCAACGAGGTGACTTCACCCTCACCAGTGGCAAGAAAGCCTCGTTCTATATTGACCTGCGCCAGGTCAGCCTCGACCACCGCGTTGCGCCGCTCATCGGGGATGTGATGTTGGAACTACTCTCGGAGTTTCCCGAAGCCGAGTTGGTCGGTGGTCTAACGATGGGCGCAGACCCCATTGCGTCGGCGATTATGCACCGCGCGGCGCTCGCCGGCCGGAGTCTCGACGCCTTCGTCGTGAGAAAGGAACCCAAAGGCCACGGCATGGGGAAGCAGGTCGAGGGCCCCGATGTGTCGGGCAGAAAAGTCATCGTCGTTGAAGACACGTCGACGACCGGCGGGTCACCGCTGAAGGCCATCGAGGCGGTTGAGAAGGCGGGAGC
>JAYODB010000087.1:0-1752 GCA_038106075.1 Cellulomonadaceae bacterium
GCCTGTTGATCAGTCGAATATCCGGTCTTCGTTTGCCGAGTCTTCGGCATTCCAAGCTGCTCAAACAGGACGGTTTGAAGTTGTTTAGGCGACCCCAGGTTCACTTCGTGGCCGATGGCGTCGAATGCTGCCCTCTGAAATCCTGCTTCCTGGGTTTCCAACGAAGCCCGCAAACGCTCCAACGCCGCGGTGTCCGAACCAATTCCAACCCGTTCGAGTTCGAAAAGCACGGGCAGCAGAGGAAGCTCGATCTCCGCGAGCACTTTTCGCTGCTCCTCGGGCAGAGCCTCCCACACCAGGGGGAAGACGCGGTGGAGCCACCACGCCCGCTGGGCGAGAGCGGGATCATTGTCGGCGGGCAACAGCGCCCCGTCTGACGACACGGTCTCGGCGAGGTGCGATTCCACCATGTCCTCGAGTGCGTCGACCTTGCGGCCCGGATGCTCCAGCCAACGCGTCAGGCGCAAGCAGCCCGTGACGACAGGAAGCGGCCAGCCTTGTTGTGAAAATAGGTGGAGATCCGATTTGGCGTGCAAAAAAAGCCATTCGCGGGCGCGATCGTCAAAAGCTGATTTCAGGGGGTTCGCATCGGCACTTCCCGGGGTGTCGGTGACCAGGATGCAGTCGACCCCATCAGAGAGGGCCACGGCAAACCCCGTCGACGACGCAATCGGCACCACACTCAGTACGCCACGGTGCTGACCGAGCCATCCGGCGAGCTCCTCGTCCACCAGCGCCTTCGGGGTGGGGACAGACACAGCGGTTGTCGCCGATGCGACAGGGCCGTCATCGCCCGCGAGGGCGAGCACCCGTTCGGTCAGCGTGCGAAAGCGCAACCGCCCAAACACGTCGCGGACCGCGTCTGAGTCGATTCGGCCCCTCTCCAGTTCGGCGAGCCCAACCGGCAACTCCACAGTGGTCACCAGCGCGTTGAGCTCGCGGTTACGCACGGCACGATCCTTTTGGTCTCGCAAATTTTGGCCTACCACCCCCGAAATCTCGTCGGAGTGGGCGAGCACCTCCTCGAGAGAACCGAATTGCGTAATCCATTTCACGGCGGTTTTTTCACCCACTTTTTCGATACCGACCAAATTGTCCGACGTCTCCCCCACGAGGGCCGCAATGTCGGGATACCGCTCCGGTGGAATTCCGTAACGCTCCTGCACGGCTTCGGGGGTATATCGCTTGAGCTCGCTCACACCGCGGGCGCTCGGATACAGAACGGTCACATTGTCGTTCACGAGTTGGAACGTGTCGCGATCTCCCGATACGACCAACACACGAAAACCCTGTTCAGAGCCCTGTCGAGCGAGCGTCGCAATGATGTCGTCGGCCTCATAGTCCTCTTTCGTGAGCGTCTGAACACCCATGGCGTGCAGAGCGTCCTGCAAAAGGGGCACCTGGCCGATGAACTCAGGTGGCGTCTCGCCGCGCGTGGCCTTGTATTCGGGGTAGACACGGGTACGAAAGGAGAACCGTGACACATCAAAGGCCACGGCGAGGTGGGTGGGTTTCTCGTTTTTCAGCAGGCTGAGCAGCATCGAAAGAAAACCGTGAATCGCGTTCGTATGCTGCCCCTCAGGCGTGACGAAGCTATCCACGGGAAGGGCGTAAAACGCGCGAAAAGCCAGCGAATGCCCGTCGACGAGCATCAAGGTAGGCTGACCACCATCTGACACGCTCTCCAGCCTAACGAACCCCATCCCGTCACTAGGAGCCCGCCGTGACCGTCTTTCCCGAGGACCTCGACCC
>JAYODB010000003.1:0-31040 GCA_038106075.1 Cellulomonadaceae bacterium
TTCTTCTGCACAATCGGGACCTGCTCCGGCGGAAGTTCAACACCGAGGTCGCCTCGAGCCACCATGATGCCGTCGAAGGCGTCGACGATTTCTTCTAACGCGTCGACCGCCTGCGGTTTTTCGATCTTGGCGATGACCGGACGAAAAATGCCTTCCTCTGTCATGATTTCGCGGACCCGATCGACGTCTGCCGCGTTGCGCACGAAACTGAGCGCAATGTAATCCACGCCGAGTTTCAGCGCCCAACGAAGGTCGTCTTCGTCTTTTTCGGACAGGGCTGGCACCGACACGGCCACTCCGGGGAGGTTGATGCCCTTGTTGTTGGACACCATCCCGCCCACAATCACCTTTGTCTTCACAGACGTGGCGTCCTTAGAGACCACTTCGAGACGAACCTTTCCGTCATCCACCAGCAGCGTGTCTCCCGGAGCAACGTCGCCCACCAGGCCTTTGTATGTGGTTCCGACGAGGTCCTTCGTACCCGGGGTGTCTTCCACCGTGATGGTGAAAATGTCGCCTGGTTCGAGGCGGTGCGGTCCATCAGCGAACCGCTCGAGTCGAATCTTGGGACCCTGGAGGTCCGCGAGGATACCGACGGGCAACCCCGTGTCTTTCGCCGCCCTCTGGAGGTTATTGAAGACCTCTTGGTGCACGTCGTAGCTGCCGTGGGACATGTTCAGGCGGGCGATATTCACGCCGGCCTCAATCACCGCCCGAATCTGCTCGTACGAGCTACAAGCAGGACCCATAGTGGCGACAATTTTTGCGCGGCGCATTAGTTCTCCGTAAACCGAGAGGTGGACGAGTGCAGTTCTAAGCCTAGATTGAGATGGGCTGGTCCGATGCACGCACCGGAGCAGGTAAATCCGTATCTCCCTGGAGGAAGCGGTCCACTTCAGCGGCAACGGCTCGGCCCTCGGCAATAGCCCAGACGATGAGCGACGCTCCCCTGCCGGCGTCCCCAGCGACAAAAACACCGGGAACGCTGGTGGTGTAGTCATCACCGCGTTTGAGGTTGCCCGTCTGGTCAAGACCCACCCCTATTTGCGACTGCAAATCCGTGTAGTCGGGACCGGTGTATCCGAGAGAGAGCAGCACCAGGTCTGCCGGGATGACGTGTTCGGTTCCGGGCTTGGGGAATCGTCCGCCGTCACGGTACTCCGTTTCGGCCACCTTCAAGCCGGTCACCTCCCCGGCGTCGTTGGCAACGAACTCGACCGTGGACGCGAGATACATCCGTTCTCCGCCTTCTTCGTGGGCGCTCTGGACTTCGAAAATGGTGGGATCCATGGGCCAAGGCTGAGAATCAGGTCGATCGGTGGGGGGTTGATAACCAATGGCGAGCGTCGTCACGCTGAGAGCGTGTTGGCGGTGGGCCGTGCCGATGCAGTCAGCACCCGTGTCTCCACCGCCCAGGATGACAACGTGCTTACCTTCGGCACTGATCTGTCCCTCGACGGCGTCACCCGCTTGGACACGGTTCGAGGGAACCAAATAGTCCATGGCGTAATGAACGCCGAGCAGGTCCCGCCCAGGAATGCTCAGATTGCGCGGTTGTGGCGCCCCCGTCGCGATCACGACCGCGTCGTAGCGCTCAATCAACTCGGGCCAGGTGATGTCCACACCGATATTCACACCCGCTCGGAAACGTGTCCCCTCCGCCTGCATCTGGCCGAGACGCTGATCGAGATGGTGCTTTTCCATCTTGAAGTCGGGAATTCCGTAGCGCAACAAACCCCCGATGCGGTCGTCGCGTTCGAACACGGCAACGGTGTGACCCACCCGAGTCAACTGCTGAGCGGCCGCGAGACCGGCCGGGCCACTTCCAACCACCGCCACGGTCTTGTCCGTTACGCGAGAAGGCGGAAGGGGTTGAACCCAGCCGTTCGCCCAGGCTTGTTCGATGATGGCCGCCTCCACCTGTTTGATGGTGACCGATGGTTGGTTGATTCCCAGCACACAGGCCGATTCACAGGGTGCGGGACAAAGCTTGCCGGTGAACTCCGGGAAGTTGTTCGTCTCGTGTAGCCGCTCAATCGCCGCACGACCGTCCCCTCGGCGAACCAGGTCATTCCACTCCGGAATGAGGTTTCCCAGCGGGCACCCGTGGTGGCAAAAAGGCACGCCACAGTCCATGCATCGCCCCGCTTGGCGTTTGAGCACGTCAGGGTCGCGAGGTCCATACACTTCCCGCCAGTCTCCGATGCGGACCTCTACCGGTCGGCGCGGTGGAAGCTCGCGCTCCCGAGTTTCGAGAAATCCTTTGGGGTTAGCCACCGGTCACCTCCAAAATCCGACTCCACACTTCGTCGCCATCGGGGTCGAGTCCTTGAGCAAGAGCTTCGTCTCTGGTGTGGAGGACGGCCTTGTAGTCGCGGGGGGTGAGCATCACGAACTCATCCAATGCGGCATCTCCCTGCTCCAAGAGGCGCGAGGCCAACGGTGAGCCGGTTTCTTCGACGTGGCGGGTGAGAAGGTCTCGCACGATTTCGCGGCCCGAGGAATCCAATGGGCTCAGCTCAATTTCCCCACTCCCGAGGGCTTCCCGGTTCACTTTCTCCTGGCGCAGGCGGTACACGTAAGCGGTGCCTCCGGACATTCCCGCGGCAACATTTCTCCCGGTCTCACCGAGAATCACGGCGAGACCACCCGTCATGTATTCGAGCGCGTGGTCACCCACCCCCTCGACAACCGCAGTGGCGCCAGAGTTACGAACGAGGAAGCGCTCCCCTACGACACCCGAGATGAACATGGTGCCCGAGGTGGCCCCATATCCGATGACGTTTCCGGCAATGACGTTGCGTTCGGGAGCGAACACGCTGCCCTCGGTGGGGGTGATGACGATTTCCCCTCCGGAGAGACCCTTTCCGACATAGTCGTTGGCATCTCCAATGAGCCGAAGCGTGATACCACCGGGCATAAACGCTCCGAGGGACTGCCCCGCGGTTCCCCGCAGGGTGATGTCAATGGTTCCCGAGGCCAAGCCGTCCTCACCGTGCAGGCGAGTGACTTCGTGACCGAGCATCGTTCCTACAGCTCGCTCAGTGTTTCGAATCGGCAGATCAACCCTCACCGACTCTCCAGACTTCAGCGCGGATTCAGCCAATGGGGCGAGCTGGTTGTCGAAGTGTTCGGCCAACTCATGGTCTTGACCCTCGGACTGGCGCATCGCAACGCCTGGGCGGAGGGCTTCGGTCGAAAGAATCGGCTCCAAGTCGAGCCCGTCAGACTTCCAGTGCGACACAGCTTTGTCGATATCGAGCAGGTGCGCTTGCCCAATGGCCTCGTCGAGGCTGCGGAAGCCCAACTCGGCGAGATACTCCCTGACCTCCTGGGCGATGTATTCAAAGAAGGTCTGGACAAATTCTGGCGTTCCAGTGAATCGCTTCCGCAGCTCGGGATTCTGCGTCGCGACACCAACCGGGCAGGTGTCAAGATGGCACACCCGCATCAGGATGCACCCCGACACCACCATCGGAGCGGTCGCGAAGCCATACCCTTCGGCGCCGAGCAGGGCGGCAATGATGACATCCCGACCCGTCTTCATCTGTCCGTCGACGTGGAGGCTCACCCGTCCACGCATGTTGTTGAGCATCAGCGTTTGCTGCGCCTCGGCGAGTCCGATTTCCCAGGGTGTTCCCGCGTGCTTGAGCGAGTTCAGTGGGCTTGCGCCGGTTCCACCGTCGTGCCCAGACACCAAAATCACGTCGGCCTTCGCTTTTGCGACACCCGCTGCCACCGCACCAATACCCGACTGGCTCACGAGCTTCACGTGAATATTGGCCGACGGGTTCGAGCGTTTGAGGTCGAAGATGAGCTGTTTCAGGTCTTCAATGGAATAGATGTCGTGGTGAGGGGGTGGCGAAATGAGGCCCACACCGGGAGTGCCATGGCGCAAACGAGCAATCCAGGGGTACACCTTGTTCGCCGGAAGCTGTCCACCCTCGCCGGGTTTTGCCCCCTGCGCCATCTTGATCTGAATATCGGTGGCGTTGGTGAGGTAGAGACTCGTCACTCCGAAACGTCCCGAAGCCACCTGCTTAATCCGTGAGCGCTTCTGCGAATCCAACAGCCGCTCGGGCGACTCCCCGCCCTCGCCCGTGTTGCTGAGGCCACCGATTCTGTTCATGGCGACCGCGAGCGTTTCGTGCATTTCAGGGCTAATGGCACCCATGCTCATCGCGCCGGAGTTGAAGCGCTTCAGAATCGATTCGACCGATTCCACCTCGTTGATCGAAATGGGGGTGCGGTCTTCGGTGCGGAGGCGGAAGAGACCCCTGAGAGTCATCAGCTCTTCGGTTTGGTCGTCGACAGTCTTCGTGTATTTGCGGAAAATATCGAAGCGTTTCTGGCGCGTCGCATGCTGCAGCAGAAAGACTGTCTCTGGGTTGAACAGGTGAGGCGGGCCTTCACGACGCCATTGATACTCGCCTCCGACGGGGAGACGCTCGTGTGGCTTGGCGTTGATCTCTGCCGGATAGGCCAGTTCGTGCCGCATCCGGTTTTCTTCTTCAATAATGTCGAGGCCGACTCCGCCGAGAATGCTGGTCGTGCCGGTGAAGTACTGGTCGATGAGGTCTTTCGACAACCCGACTGCTTCAAAGGCCTGGGCCCCGGCATAGCTCGCCACGGTGGAGATGCCCATCTTGCTCATGATTTTCAGAACACCCTTGCCGAGTGCGGTAATCACATTACGAACGGCCTTCTCCGGCTCGATTCCGGAGATTTCTCCGGTTCGGGCGAGGTGCTCGACGGTTTCCATCGCCAAATAGGGGTTGAGCGCCGAAGCACCAAAACCGATGAGCAGGGCGGCGTGGTGAACCTCGCGCACGTCACCTGCTTCAACCACCAAGCCGACCCTCATCCGCTTGTGTCCCCGGATGAGGTGGTGGTGGACCGCTGAGAGCAACAGGAGCGATGGAATAGGCGCCAAGTCGACCGTGCTGTGACGGTCGCTCAGGATCAGGAAGCGCACGCCCTTGTCCACTGCAGCGTCTGCTTCTTGACAGAGCTCGCCCAGCCGCTCACGGAGACCCTCGGGCCCGCGGTTCACCGCATACAGC
Organism: Cellulomonadaceae bacterium; assembly: GCA_038106075.1. Classification (GTDB taxonomy): domain Bacteria; phylum Actinomycetota; class Actinomycetes; order Actinomycetales; family Microbacteriaceae; genus Pontimonas. Next base: position 5,064 of record JAYODB010000003.1, read on the forward strand.
CCGGAGAGCGTGTGCGCAGCCGCAGAGCCATTGGGGTGGCGAAGGTGACCGATTTTTGCCAACTCGTCGTTGTCGATCACCGGAAATTCCAGGACCACCTGTTTGGCGTGGTCACGACCCTGGTCGAGAAGGTTTCCTTCGGGGCCCAGACCCGTCGTCATCGACGTGACCACCTGCTCCCTGATGGAGTCGAGCGGAGGATTGGTCACCTGCGCGAACTGTTGCGAGAAGTAGTCGAAAAGAAGGCGGGGGCGCTCCGAAATCGCGGCAATTGGAGTGTCTGAGCCCATCGCACCAAGAGGCTCGGCGCCTGTCTGCCCCATTGGTGTGAGGAGCACACGGACTTCTTCCTCGGTGTAACCGAAGGTGCGTTGACGACGGTTGATCGACTGGGGGGTGGCGATGATGTGCTCGCGTTCGGGCAATTTCTCAAGGGCTATCTCACCCTCACGAACCCACTCACCCCAGGGTTGCATGTGGGCTAGCGAGGCTTTGAGTTCCTCGTCTTCGATAATGCGCCCTTCAACCGTGTCGGCGAGCAACATCGAACCGGGGCGTAGGCGCCCCTTGCGCACTACCGTGGCGGGGTCAACGTCTAACACGCCGATCTCAGAGCCGAGGATGATGAGCCCGTCGCTGGTGATCACAAAGCGACCCGGGCGAAGTCCATTTCTGTCGAGCGTTGCTCCGACCAACGACCCGTCGGTGAAGACCAATGCGGCAGGTCCGTCCCACGGCTCCATCATCCGCGAGTGATATTCGTAGAAGTCCCTCACGGCAGGGTCCATGTCGAGCTGGTTTTCCCATGCCTCCGGAACCAGCATCATGATGGCGTGCGGAAGGGAGCGCCCACCCAGTTCCAGAAGTTCGACAACCTCGTCTAGGGATGCGGAGTCACTCGCTCCCTCGGTCACAATGGGAAACAGAGGTTTGAGGTCGCCCAGCAGAGGTGAGGCGAGCTGCGATTGGCGCGCGTGCATCCAGTTCCGGTTGGCGCGGATGGTGTTGATTTCGCCGTTGTGCGCCAGACGGCGGAACGGCTGCGCCAAGGGCCAGGACGGGAAGGTGTTGGTGGAATAGCGCGAGTGCACGAGGGCGAGAGTGGATTCGAACTTCTCGTCGGACAGGTCGGGGTAGAACGGCTCGAGTTGCAGAGTCGTCACCATGCCCTTGTAGACGATGGTGCGCGCCGACAGAGAGGGGAAATATAGGCCAAGTTCGCGCTCGGCTCGCTTGCGCAAGCGGAAAGTCAGCCGGTCGAGGGCAATTCCCGACAACCCTGCTCCGTCAGAACCTCGAGAGGCAGAGCGAACAAAGAGCTGCTCGAAGCCCGGCATGGTTTCTCGGGCGAGATCACCGATTTCTCCCTCGCGGGTCGGCACGACCCGCCAGCCAAGAACCTCAAGACCCTCCTCGCGAGCAATTCCCTCGACCGAGCGCTTTTCTGAAATCCTCGTCGCCTGATCGGCTGAGAGGAAGCCCGTGCCCACGGCGTAGTGACCTTTTTCGGGAAGGTCAAAGTCCACTTCTTCGCGGAAGAATCGGTCAGGAATTTGGGTGATGATTCCAGCGCCGTCTCCCGTGCCCGCATCCGAACCCACCGCACCACGGTGTTCGAGGTTGCGCAGCGCCCTCAATGCGCCGTCCACGATGTCGTGTCCCGGAGTCCCGCGAAGTGTGGCCACCATGGCCAAACCGCAGGCGTCCCGTTCATGGGCGGCGTTATATAAACCCGTGGGCGCGGGGAACGCGGAGTGTCGTTCGAAGGGACCCTTCATGGTCATCACCGTCCTCAGATTGTTCATCGGCGGGGACAACGTTGGCCCGGCGTAAAGGTTGACTGTGCGTCGCTAGGAAGACGCTTTCTTGGAGCCGGGCGCGTCGCTTGTGGCGGCTGAAGCCTTCGCTCTCGTATCCTCTGGCCGAGCATCATCGTCGAGCCAGTATCGGTCTTCAGATTCTAGTGTAACTGGGGGCTCCCATTCTTTGCCAGGGTGATATACCGAAGGCTCCAACCCCGGGTGACGTCGCCGTTGAACGGCAAGGATCATCAGTCCGAGAACGACGGCGGAAATCGAGGCCCACTGGTTTGAGCGCAGACCAAAAATCACCTCGGCGACGTCGAGTCGGAGGGTTTCGAGGAAGAACCGTCCAACGCCGTACCAGATGAGATAGAGGGCAAACACCCGACCCCACTGCAGGGTGAACGTCTTAGCGACGGCAATGATGACCATCGCGCCCAAGATGTTCCACCACATCTCATACAGAAAAGTTGGATGGAACAGGGTGTCTACCGGCAGACCAACGGGAATCGCGCGATTACCCGGGTCGATCTCAAGCCCCCAGGGCAGGTCGGTCGGTGCGCCAAAGAGCTCCTGGTTGAAATAGTTCCCCATCCGTCCCACACCCTGAGCAATGAGTAGTCCAGGTGCGAGAGCGTCGGCAAACGACCAAAAGCGCAACCCCGCCATTTTCGCGCCGATCCATGCTCCGATGCCGCCCCCGACGAGCGCGCCAAAAATGGCGAGTCCTCCCTCCCAGACGTAGAAAATACGCAGCAAATCAGCGCCGGCAAAAAAGTAGTCCGCGGGGTGGGTGACCACGTGAAACAGGCGACCACCGAGAATTCCCAGCGGCACCGCCCACAAGGCGATGTCGATAACTACCCAGGGCTCCGCTCCACGCGCCGTCAGGCGCCGGTTCGTGAGCCAGACGGCGATGGCAATGCCGGTGAGGATAAAGAGCGCGTAGGCGTTGATGTTGAGATTGAGACTGAACCAATCGAGCCCAATGCTTCGGAGCCAGCTGCCTATGTTGAACGAACGCCACTCAGCGGGTGGGCTGGGGATACTGGCGAAATCCATGCATCATCCTCTTCTTCGGGTGAACCCTTTTAGGCTACCGGGGTTGTCACGAGCGGTTGGCGAGACGGCGAGCAAGGTCACGAAGGGCATCGACTCCCCCGTCGTCGAGAGCTCGCACCAGCGCCGAGCCGACAATCGCGCCGTCGGCGTAGCTTAGGACGTCACTCACCTGCTCGGGGGTAGAAATCCCTAGCCCCACGCAAATACGCTCCGCGCCCTGTGCTCGAAGCCTAGAGACGAGTTCGCGGGCCGCCACGTCGACGTCGTCCCGAGCGCCGGTGATGCCCATGGTCGATACCGCGTATACAAAACCCTCGGAAGAATCGGCCGCAGCTTTGAGGCGGACGTCACTCGAGGAGGGGGCAGCGAGAAACACTCGTTCCGCCCCCAGCGCCGTCGACACGCGGAGCCACTCAGCCGCCTCGTCGGGAATGAGATCGGGTGTGATCAGACCACTTGCTCCCGATTCGAGCAACTGACTGGTGAACGCTTCGACACCGAACTGCAGGACCGGGTTCCAATAGGTCATCACCACTAACGGCGCGTCGTTCCCCTCGGCAATCTTTTTAATCGAGCTAAAGATGTCTTTCAGGCGAAAGCCACCCTCGAGAGCTGTTTGAGTAGCGCGGGCAATGACGGGCCCATCCATCACCGGGTCGCTGTAGGGAATGCCCAGCTCGACCACATCGAAGCCTTCTTCAATCAGCACGCGGGCCGCGGCAATACTCTCCTCAGTGGTGGGAAACCCCAGGGGGAGGTAGCCAATCAGCACACCCCGGCCATCAGCCCGAGCGCGGTCAATCCGCTCCGCGAGCGTCGTCCGAGACACCGTTAACTGCCTAGGAGATTGAAGTAGCGGGCGGCGGTCTCCATGTCTTTGTCGCCGCGGCCACTAAGCGACACCAGGATGCTTGCGCCGGACCCAAGCTCTACTCCGAGCTTTTCGGTTCCGGCCAGGGCGTGGGCCGTCTCGATGGCGGGAATAATGCCTTCGGCGTGCGACAGCCGTCGCAGCGCTTGCATGGCTTCGTCGTCGGTCACTGCCCGATACTCGGTGCGACCAATCGACTGTAACCACGCGTGTTCAGGACCGACACCCGGGTAATCCAGACCGGCGGAGATGGAGTGGGACTCTATCGTCTGGCCGTCCTCGTCCTGTAAGACCAATGAACGAGCGCCGTGAAGAACCCCTGGCCGGCCCTTTCCGAGCGTGGCGGCGTGATGGGGAGTGTCGATCCCGTCACCTCCCGCTTCGAAGCCGACGAGGCGCACCTCGGTGTCGTCGAGGAACGCGTGGAAGATTCCCATCGCGTTGGAGCCGCCGCCGATACAGGCGGTGACGGCTGTCGGCAGTTCACCGGTCAACTCGAGCATTTGTGCCCGGGCCTCCGTGCCGATGACGGAGTGGAAATCACGCACCATTGCCGGGAACGGGTGTGGCCCCGCGACAGTGCCCAGAAGGTAGTGGGTGGTCTCGACGTTGGCGACCCAGTCGCGCATCGCGTCGTTGATGGCGTCCTTCAGCGTTCGCGACCCCGTCTTGACCGCGACCACTTCAGCACCGAGCAGTCTCATGCGAGCCACGTTGAGAGCCTGGCGTTCGGTGTCCACCTCTCCCATATACACAACACACTGAAGGCCCAAGAGAGCCGCCGCCGTTGCGGTCGCGACACCGTGTTGACCTGCTCCAGTTTCGGCAATCAACCGGTTTTTGCCGATTCTCTTGGCTAAGAGCGCCTGGCCTAACACGTTGTTAATTTTGTGGCTTCCGGTGTGGTTCAGGTCTTCACGTTTGAGAAAAATACGGGCACCGCCGCAGTAGTCGGAATAGCGGGTTGCCTCGGTAATCAGCGAGGGCCGACCGGTATAGCTGCGGTGCAGAGCGTCGAGTTCGGCTTGGAAAGCGGGATCGGACTTCGCGGCAGTGTATGCAGCGTCGAGTTCGTCGAGCGCAGCAATGAGGGATTCGGGGACAAATCGTCCGCCGAACCCGCCGAAGTACGGTCCAGTTTCGATCTTGAGAGAGCTCATACGGCTACAAACTCTGCCACAGCCTTCTGAGGTTCTGCTCCAGTGACGAGCGCCTCACCAACCAGAACCAAATTCGCGCCCTGATCGCGGTAAAGAGCGACGTCGCCCGGGTGTGACACCGCGGACTCTGCCACGGCCACAACACCCTCGGGAATGAGGTGTCGCATGGCGCCAAAAAGATCCCGGTCGAGCTCAAACGTCTCGAGATTTCGAGCATTGACACCGATGATTTTCGCCCCAATGGACACGGCCCGCTGGACTTCCTCGGCGGTGTGTGCCTCGACAAGGGCACTCATTCCGAGTGCTTCCACCTCCCGCAACAACGATGACGCCTGATCGTCACTGAGGCAGGCCATGATCAGGAGAACCAGGTCCGCGCCATAGGCTCTCGCCTCTGCCACCTGATACCTGGTAGTCACAAAGTCCTTGCGCAGCACCGGGATAGACACGGACGCGGCGACCGCTGCGAGGTCGTCCAGTGAGCCAAGAAAGCGTCGGGACTCGGTGAGCACGCTAATCGCGCTGGCCCCACCGGCTTCGTACTGCGCTGCCAGCTCTACGGGATCTGGAATATCCGCCAGGGGCCCCTTTGAGGGACTGGCCCGCTTGATTTCTGCAATGATCCCGTGGCGGCCGGCGGGAAGCCGCAGAGTGGCACCGGGCTTAACTGGACGCTGACGGGCGGCGCGATCCAAGACAACGTCCAGAGGAGCTGACTTCTCCCGCTCCTCGGCGTCTTGTGCGGCGCCCTCGACGAGCCCCTCGAGCATCTAGTGGCCTTTGGGTTGGAACTTGGGACCCCGAACGCCGTAGCCCATGGCGGCCAAAACCGGCCCAGACAGGGCACCAATCACGGTGATTCCGACAAAGACCCATACCAGAGTCCACATTCCGAGGAAAAAGAAGGCGGTCACTCCGGAGAGACCAAACAGCATTAGCCCCACCGCAATCCACGCGGCGGGTGAGTCTCCGTGGCCAGGATCATTCGCGTTCGTCATCGTTCTCCTTGAAGTCGTTGGAGCCTATTCTATCGTTCGGTCGGATCGTCACCGCGCGAGAGCTGCTCCCAAGGATCAGCTTTTTCACGCTCGTAGCGATCGTGACTTCGCCGCGTGCCGGGCCAGGCCATTAGCGCCAGGCCGGCTAGGAAAAACGCACTCACGGCAGTCATCGACATAACCGGCCCCGCAAGGCTCCAGGACCACAGCACATCATCGATGCTGAAGGCTCCCGTTACGCCGGCCTCCGATTCCGCACGACTGAGGACGATTTCTACAGCTCTCGAGAGGGACATCAGCGCAAACGCGGCTGAGGTCGAGGCCAAAACCACGAGTGCGATTCCCAGCGCGCGTCGCCACAATGGCCCCACCATAAGGGTGAGCGCCCAGGCCGCGGCGGCCGCGACGGCAAAACTCACCGAGCCCGCCGACATATCTCCCCAGGTGACCGTCCCCGTTACTCCGCTGGAGAGCTGAAACCTCACCCAGGGCAGCCCGAGCGAGGTCACCCCCGCGACCAGCCCGAGCACCGCAAAATAGTGGCGAAGACGATCCATTGGCCTAGTCGTGCTCGAGGGCGTTTGCCGCCAGTACGGCTCGCAAGGGGGCGGCCGCCTTATGGCGGGTCTCATTGAATTCGGCCGTATCGACGGAGTCGGCAACGATGCCGGCGCCCGCTTGCACGGTGGCAATCCCGTCGCGCATCCAAATCGTGCGAATTGCGATGGCCAGATCGGCATCGCCGGTGTGAGCGAAGTAGCCCACCACTCCCCCATACACACCGCGCCTATGCGGTTCGAGGTCGTCGATAATCTCGAGGGCGCGAGGCTTGGGCGCGCCGCTGAGGGTTCCCGCGGGAAAAGTCGCCCGGAACACGTCGACGCTGGTCTTCCCGGGCGCCAAATCACCTTCGACACTGCTCACCAGGTGCATGATGTGGCTGAACCGCTCAATTTGCATGAATTCGGTCACCTCGACGGAACCTGACTCGCAGACCCTCGATAAGTCGTTTCGCGCCAAATCGACGAGCATGAGGTGCTCAGCCTGCTCTTTACGATCGGCGAGCAACTCCTCTGCCGTTGCGGCGTCCGCCTCCGTGGAGGCTCCGCGTGGTCTCGAACCCGCAATGGGGTGGGAATAGACCCGCTCCTCACGGACGGTCACCAGAGCTTCCGGAGAGGATCCGACGACATGAAAAGCCACTCCATCCGCGCCCTCGCAATCTAGGAGGTACATATACGGACTGGGGTTGAGTGAGCGCAGCACCCGATACACCTCGAGCGGGGTGGCGCTCACAGCGAGATCAAAGCGCTGCGAGAGGACCACCTGGAACACATCTCCGTCAGTGATGTGAGCCTTGGCTTTCGCGACCATCGCCCCAAAGTCCTGTTCGCTCATATTCGCTCGAGAGACAATTTCCTCTGGGTCGTGCCTCGTGGACAGCGTCGATGCGGTGGGTTGGCGGAGAGCTTCGTGCAGCGCGTCCACCCGCCCACGGGCCTCGTCGAAGTCGGTCTCGGTGACGGCGTCCTGGCGGTGGACCAGTGCCACGAGGATCACCTCCGATGAGTGGTGGTCCACAATGGCCAGGTCCCGGCAAAGCGCGAGAGACTGCCGAGGAACGGGGTGAACAGTCTGAGGCGGGTGGGGTAGGTTTTCGAGCTCTCGAACCGCATCCCATCCGATGTATCCCACGAGACCCCCGAGGAAGGGAGGGAGCCCTTCGGGGTGTCCACTGCTCCAGCGGTCGTTGAGCAGCGCCAGTGCGTCCAGGGGCCCAACCGGCATCGAGCCACCAAAAGCTTCTTCTTCGCTCATGCCGAGTGAGCGCCACTGCGCTGCACCATCGAGCTCGGTCAGAATCCCATGGGAAGACACCCCAATAAACGAATACCGCGACCACTTTCCCGCTTGATCAGCGGACTCAAGAAGAAAGGAACCCGGCCCTCCTGCCAGCTTCCGATACAACCCCATCGGGGTCTCGCTGTCGGCAAAAAGCCTCCGAACAACCGGAGAAACGGAATGCTTCGCACCGTGGTGGAGAAAGTCAGACAGTGTCTCGTCGGTCACGAGTGATCCCCATCGAAACAGGTTGTCGCCCCGGTGTGGCAGGCAGGTCCGGTCTGCTCAACCTCGAGAAGTAATGCGTCCCCATCACAGTCCAGACGCAAGGATTTCGCCCACTGCACGTTTCCGCTCGTATCGCCCTTGCGCCAATACTCTTGCCGCGAGCGGGAAAAGTAGGTGACCCGCCCTTCGGCAACCGTGCGCTGGATGGCTTCAGCATCCATCCACGCCATCATCAGCACCTCGCGAGAATTCACCTCCTGCACGATGACGGGGACAAGCCCGGCGTCGTTGAATCGCACCCCGTTCTCGAGGTCACCCACGACCGACACTTCCGCTGTCATCGCACAACCACCCCCGCTTGCGCCAATTCTTCCTTAACCTCCGCGATCGTGAACGCTCCGGTGTGAAAGACAGAGGCCGCGAGCACAGCGTCAGCGCCCGCAGCGACGGCGGGCGGAAAGTGCTCAAGCGCACCTGCGCCGCCCGAGGCGATGAGCGGAATGGAGACCACGTCTCGAATGGTCGCGATCATTTCGGTGTCGAAACCATTTTTGGTTCCGTCGGCGTCAATCGAATTGAGGAGAATCTCCCCCGCACCACGCTCCACGACCTCGCGCGCCCACCAGACGGCGTCGATATCCGTGGTGGTTCGACCACCGTGGGTGGTCACGACGAAACCCGACGGAACCTGGGGCGCCCGTTTGACGTCGAGCGACAACACCAAGACCTGTGAGCCGTAGTGGCGGGCGACCTCGTCGATCAGGCTGGGACGAGCAATGGCAGAGGAATTCACACTGACCTTGTCGGCGCCAGACTGGAGCAGCGCCGAAACGTCGTCGACGCTCCGAACACCTCCTCCGACGGTAAGTGGAATGAACAGCGTTTCCGCCGTGCGGCGGACGACGTCGAAGGTGGTTTCTCGCCCCTCAACGGTGGCGGTGACGTCGAGAAAAGTCACTTCATCGGCGCCCTGGGCGCCGTAGCGTGTAGCGAGTTCGACAGGGTCACCCTGGTCAACGAGATCTTGGAAATTCACACCCTTGACGACCCTGCCGGAATCGACGTCGAGACAGGGGATGACGCGGACAGCGAGGGACACTAAATCCTGGCCGCGTGGATTGACGACACCAGGATGGCTCGTGCGCCCAGGGCATACAGCTTGTCCATCACCTCGTGCTGGTCCGCCCGGGGCACCATTGCACGAACCGCGACCCATTCTGGGTCGCGCAAAGGCGACACCGTCGGCGATTCGATGCCGGGTGAAATTACGGTCGCCTGCTCCAGCAGGTTCGCGGGAAGGTCGTAGTCCATCAATACGTACTGGCGGGCCACCAAAACGCCCTGCAGTCGCTGAAGAAGCGTGTCGACGGCAGCGTGTTTTCCCGATCCCGCGATGAGCACCGCTTCGGATTCCAAAATGACGGGGCCAAAAATCTCAAGCCCCTGGGCTTTCAGCGTCCTCCCGGTGGAAACCACATCGGCGACTGCGTCAGCGACGCCAAGCTTGACTGCCGATTCGACCGCGCCATCGAGTCGGACAATATTGGCGGTCACCCCGTGGCGGGAGAGAAATTCGCCCACAAGTGTTGGATAGCTCGTCGCCACGGTCTTTCCGGTGAGGTCCGCCAGCTCTTTGATTGCCTTTGGGGCCGCGAAACGAAACGTGGAGTAGCCAAAATCGAGGGCGTGGAGTTCGCGGGCGGGAGCTTCCGAGTCGAGCAACAAATCCCGTCCGGTGATTCCCACATCGAGCGCCCCAGAGCCGACATACGTCGCGATATCTCGTGGGCGCAGGTAGTAGAACTCCACGCCGTTGCGTTCATCGGGAACAATCAGCGCACGGGGGTCGCTGCGCCCGACATATCCGGCTTCGACGAGCATGTCGACGGCAGCGTCAGAGAGCGTGCCCTTATTGGGCACCGCAATCTTCAAGGGGCTCCCGCTCATAGCGCCTCGTACACTTCGTCAAGTCCAACATTCCTCGCCAGCATCAACACCTGGAGGTGATACAACAACTGGGAAATCTCCGTCGCTAAGGCTTGAGACGACTCGTGTTCAGCCGCCATCCACACCTCAGCGGCCTCTTCGACAATCTTCTTTCCGATTTCGTGCACGCCGGCGTCCAGTAATTCGGCGGTGCGCGAACCCTCAGGCCGCGCGGCAGCCGTCGCTACTAATTCGCGGTACAACTCATCAAAACTCTTCACCCGCCTAGGCTACCGGCCCGAGCGGGTGGTCGCTTCAGCGGGTGCCCAGAAGGTCGATGACAAAAATGAGCGTCTTGCCGGATAGGAAATGTCCCCCACCGGCGGGCCCATAGGCCATATGCGGGGGGCAAATGAGTTTCCGACGACCGCCGACCTTCATACCGGGGATTCCCTCTTGCCAGCCCGCAATCAAACCGTTGAGAGGGAAGGTAATCGTCTGTCCGCGCGACCACGAGGAATCGAACTCCTCTCCGGTCTCGAACTCGACACCCAGGTAGTGCACTTCTACTTCCGCCCCGGGCTGTGCCTCGGCGCCGTCGCCGAGAACAATGTCCTCCACAACGAGGTCTAGTGGTGCGTCACCGAGGTGGGGTTCAATTTCCGGTGCATCCATGGTTACTCCTTGTCTGACGTGGCACTGATCGCGGCGTTCCGTAACCGTTCAATCGCGTCCCCCGGTGGGACATCGGTGGCGTACACACTGGAGCCAGCGACGAACGTATTGCCCCCCGCGCGTGCGGCGAGGGCAATCGTGTCAACGGAGATTCCCCCATCAACTTGGATCCATAAATCGAGACCTTTGGTCTTGGCATGCTCAGCGACGGTAGAGACCTTGGCCATCATGTCGCTCATGAAAGCTTGGCCACCGAAACCTGGTTCCACCGTCATCACCAGCACCTGCTCGACTTCGCTCAGAAGGTCGAGATAGGGCTCGATGGCCGTGCCTGGCTTGACGGAGATGCCGGCCTTGGATCCCGCCTCGTGGATTGCCCTGATGACGCTGAGGGGTTCGCGAGACGCTTCCACGTGGAAGGTCACGCATTCCGCGCCTGTTCGCGCATAGCCTTCAGCCCACCGCTCAGGGTGGTCGATCATCAAGTGAACGTCGAGTGGCACTGGAGAGACATCCTGGATGCGCTGCACCATTTGTGGGCCGAAGGTGAGATTGGGCACGAAGTGGTTGTCCATGACGTCAACGTGGACGGCATCCGCATTCGCAATGAGCTGCAGGTCCCGCTCCATATTGGCAAAGTCAGCCGAGAGGACACTCGGGTTAATTCGCACGCTCACCCATCCAGACTAACCGGTCGGCTCGGCGCGTTTACGGAGCACCTGAATGAACATTGCGTCGGTTCCATGCCGGTGCGGCCACAGTTGCCCAGCCGTGCCGACGCCCGCCGTCGGAACGTCCTGGCGGGTGACCCTGTTGAGAAGCTCGCTCGTATTGAGCGCCACCAGTTCAGGGTGCTGGTCAAGAAGAGCGCTGATTTGGTCGGTTGTTTCCGACACCACAGGCGAGCAGGTGACGTAGACGAGAACTCCCCCGTCGGCGAGGAGCCGGGCCCCCGCATTCAGAAGAGCCGCTTGAGTCTCTCGAAGGGCCGCGAGATCTCCGGGCTCCTTGGTCCAGCGGGCTTCGGGTCGCCGACGCAACGCGCCGAGACCCGAACATGGCGCATCGATCACAATGCGATCGAATGGTCCCCCATCAAACTTTGTGGCATCAGCCACCAAGACTTCGCTCGGAGAGTCAGGACCGAATCCGGCGAGAGCCTCTTTTACGAGCTCGGCACGGTGTGGAGCGACCTCGAGAGCGGTGAGATATGCCCCCACAGCCACCGACTCGCTGAGGAGGACGGCAGCCTTACCCCCGGGCCCACTACACATGTCGAGAACTCTGTAGCCCTCCTGCAACGGGAGTGCGCGTGCGGCAACGAGGGCGGCAAGCTGAGAACCCTCATCCTGGATCCGCGCCTGTGCACTGCCGATTCGGTCATCGAGCGAAGGATCGCCCTGAAGATAGGCCCCAATGGGCGAATAAGGAGTCCTTTCTTCGTCCGCCCCCGGTTCGGCCAGTCCGGGCAGGAGTGCCGCCGTCACCCGCGCAGGCGTGTTGTGCGACGACAAAAGGGCTTCGATTTCCGAGTCGCGACCTTCGCGCTCCAGCGAGTGCCGAAGCTCTTCCACCATCCACTCCGGGTGGGCATACGCCATGGCCAAACAGGCCGTCTCGCTCTTTGCCTCACGGCAGAGAGCCTCAAGCCATTCGTCGAGTGAATGGACTGAGACTTTCCTCAAGACCGCGTTCACGAGACCGGAAGCCCGCGGCACCCCTACGGTCCGAGCTAAAGAGACAGACTCGTTCACCGCGGCGTGAGTTGGTGTTCGCATGTGGAGCAGTTGGTACGCGCCGAGCTGCAACACCCAGAGGACTTCCGGCTGCCAACGACCCGGATTGGACCCGCTCGCCCGTGCCAGAATCTCTCGCAATTGGCCCGACGTTCGGAGCGTCCCGTAACCCAGCTCGGTCGCGAATCGTCGGTCCTGCTCAGTCAACCCGCTGCGCGCCAGAATCTTTGGCCACACAAGGTTTGCGTACGCGCCATCTGACCAGACCGCTCTGAGGAGCTCCCAGGCAGAATGCCTCGACGATGGTCTAGCCAAAGCGGGTCTCCGGGTCGGCCCCCCGCCACCAGGCCGCAGCATCCATTTCCACCTTGCCCGCGGGCTTCACCCTGACCAGCTCGAGCGCACCTTCGGCACACCCGACAATGACCTTCTTGCCCTCAGATTGGATGGAACCGGCTGGGATGTGGCGTGTGCTGACCACCGGGCGCATCACACTGATGCCTATTTCCCGCCCGGACCCCGCGAGGATCGCGAAGGCTCCAGGCTCCGGAGTTACCGCCCGGTATCGGTTCATCACCGCGCTCGCGGATTCGGTCCAGTCGAGCCGTCCTGCTTCTCGGGAAAGCTTCGGCGCATAGGTCGGCTCACCGATTTGCTCCACAGCTTTCAACCCGCCCCCCTCGAGCTCATGGAGAAGCTCAACGAGCACCGTCGCACCCTCCTCAGAGAGGTCAGCGAGCAGGCTAGAGGCCGTGTCGAGTGCGCGGATGCGTCGCTCCCGATCCGCCAATATCCGGCCGGTATCAAGCCCCTCGTCCATCTGAAAAACACTGAGGCCCGTCACCTCATCGCCATGCAGGAGGGCGTGTTGCACCGGCGTGGCGCCACGCCATCTGGGCAGCAGAGAAAAGTGAAGGTTCCACCAACCGTGCCGGGGAAGGGCCAGCACTTCCGGCGGGATGAGCCGACCGTATGCGACGGCGATGGCAAGGTCGGCGTCGGCCGACTGGACGATGCGAGCAAGTTCTTCTGCGCTGTGTGGATGATGAACCGGCAGGCCCAAGTCCATCGCGAGAGCACTAACGGGTGTGGGCGTGAGAATTCTTTTTCGCCCCACCGGCCGATCAGGCTGGCTCAACACCGCGACAATCTCCGCGCCGGAGTTGTGCAGTGCCATAAGGGGCGGCAGCGCGACCTCGGGGCTTCCGGCGTAAATGATGCGCATTAGTCGACCCTACTGAGGCTGCGCGGAAAACTCGTCGAGGGCGGACAGGCCATCCATCGACACCCTGAGCCTCGCCGACGCGTTACCGCGAGACATGGCGGAGGACACCACCGAAGCCCTCAATTCGCAAGCGATGGCGGTGGCGTCTGCGTAGGAGACCTTCAGAAGAAACCGCGTCGCACCCTTCTCGCCGCTCATCGGACCAATCGAATCGGTCTGTGGGAACTCTGCCTGGATGCGCGTCACGAGGTCGCTCACGAGCAACCTCGGGCCTTCGACAAGGGCAAGACGAACGGCCGGTGGCAACCTCACCAGGGCGCGCTCCGCCAGTTCCTTATCCAACAGAGACTCCACCGAACCGGCTGCCATCGCATGGGCGATGGGGCCATCGACGTCGGTGAGGTAGGCCTGCGCGCCTGTGGCAAGAAGGGCTAGCGCGCTTTCCCACGCCTGCAGCGTCTCGGTGAGCGCGCCGAGGGCTTGGCGTTGCAACATCCCCTCACCGTCGAGCAGGAGGGCCGCTGCGTAACCCCCAGGCGGGACCGGCTCGGCTCCCCGGGTTGCCACCACGAGAGCGGGAGACGCTGGGATTGTCAGCCTCCGATGCTCTCCGTCTGCCTGGATGATTGGCACCGAGCTGAAGGCTCGCCCCAGTTCAGCCACCGTGCGTCCGACGGCCTGGCCGATGGGAACCCACCGTGTGTCTCCGCAGAGCGCGCATCGCCACGTGTCCGCCGTGAGACCGCACCATCCACACCGTTCGCGCCGTCCCGCCTGGGCGGCTTTGAGCGGCCCCTGGCACTCTCGACAACGCGCTCGCTCACGGCACTGAGAGCAGGCAAGGCCCGGCGAGTAACCGGATCGAAAAACCTGGACCAGCACGGGACCTCGCTGCAACGCGTCCTTCGCTGCCCGAAAAGCCACAGAGGGTAAGCGTGCTTGGGATTCAGGCTGTGGCCCGGCGGTTGACAGCGCAGTGGGCATCACCCGGGGCCGGTTCGAATCGACGGGTCGCACCGGAGTCAGATATCCCAGACTAAGCAGGCGCTTTGACGCCATGCTGGGGATGAAGCCCGCGAGAACCAATGCCGCACCGGAGAGTTCTGCCCTGATGAGCGCAACGTCCCGAGTGTACGGATAAGGTGCGAGGGGTTCCCGATGCAGGTCGTCACCGTCGTGGACGACCACTATCAGGCCCAGACGGGACACCGGAGCGTAGATCGCGTGGCGGGCGCCCACCACGACCACCGGGTCAGGCTCCAGTCCCCGCAAGTACTGGTGGTAACGCTCACCGGGTGATTGGTCTGCGTCGCTTCGAACGACGTATTCCTCTCCCAGAAGTCCCACCAGAATCTCGTAGGTGAAGCTGACATCACGCCAATCGGGCACGCTCACCACCACACTCGACCCCCGTGAAATCACCGAGGCGGCGAGGTAAGCAATTTCAGCCAGACCGTGAGGTTGATTTTCGTCGACCCCGTAGGGAAGCTGCAGCCAGGTGCGCCCACCAGGCGCAGTTGCCGCCTCGAGTTCAGCTGGGGTGTAGGTCGAGCGCGATGGCGCGACGGGCGCTTCGGGCCTCGACACCGACAAAGATTCCTTCCACGCCTTCTCAACCCGAACCCCGCGGGGTGGAATGGCCAGGCGAAGAACATCGGTCACCCCACCGGCGTGTCTTTCGGCGACCGCTTCGGCAAGCGAGAGCAACTCGGGGGTGAGCACCGCGACGTCGGATACGACCTCTTCCACGTCCTGCAGCGCTCCGGCAAAGTCGCTTCGATCGACTACAGCGGTGACGAAACCGTTCTGGATGCGTGAGCCTCGGCCCATCGGGATACGCACCCTCATACCGGGAGCCAGCACCATCCCCGGAGGGATTCGGTAGTCAAACTCTCGGTCGAGTTGCGGAACCCGGCTGTCAGGACGCACCCGGGCGATAGCCGGGCGCTCAGCCATTAGCCGACTGCGCTGAGCAGCTCCGCCGTGCGGTTGGTTCGCTCCCACGGAAGGTCGAGATCCATCCGGCCGAAGTGGCCATAGCGGGCTGTCGGAAGGTAGCGGGTGTGCCGCAGTTCCAGCGCCTCGATGATGGCTGCGGGTCGCAGGTCAAATACGTCACTGATGGCCTTCTCGATGGCTTCGGGGGCGACCTTTTCAGTACCGAAGGTCTCCACAAAGATACCGACCGGATGGGCAGAGCCGATAGCGTAAGCGACCTGAATCTCAGCCAAATCCGACAGACCCGCGGCCACCACGTTCTTTGCGACCCAGCGCATAGCGTAAGCAGCCGAACGATCCACCTTTGTCGGGTCTTTACCGCTGAAGGCGCCCCCACCGTGACGGGCCGCCCCGCCATAGGTGTCCACGATGATTTTGCGTCCAGTCAGACCCGCATCGCTTTGAGGTCCTCCGAGGACGAATTCACCGCTCGGGTTAATCAAGAAACGCGTGTTGTCATAGGGCAGGTCAACCATCGCCATCACCGGGTCCACGACGTGGGCGCGGAGGTCGGCCTCGATTTGCTCGCGTCCAATACCGGGGTTGTGTTGGGTGGAGATGACCAGGGTGTTGAGCTCCACCGGCGTGCGACCGTCGAGGCCCAGGGTGACCTGAGTCTTTCCATCGGGCCGCAGGTAGTCGACGGTTCCGTCTTTGCGCACCTGGGAAAGTTTTTCGGCGAATCGGTGCGCGAGCCACAGTGACATCGGCATGAACGCTTCGGTCTCGTTTGTCGCGTAACCGAACATCAAGCCCTGATCGCCTGCGCCCAATGAGTCGTAGGAGTCGGTAGAGGTTCCCTCCCTGGCTTGGAGGGAATTGTCCACACCTCCAGCGATGTCGGGCGACTGGTGCCCCAGGGAGACGAGGACGGCCATGGTTTCGGAGTTGATCCCGTAGTCATCGTGGGTATAACCAATTTCGCGAACGCGCTCACGAACAATCTTTTCGACATCAATCGTGGCGTTAGACGACACTTCACCCGCGACGTGAACGAGTCCCATCGTGGTCAGCGACTCCACGGCGACACGGCTCATCGGGTCTTGCTCGAGATACGCGTCGAGAATCGAGTCGGAAATCTGGTCACATATCTTGTCTGGGTGGCCTTCGGTCACCGACTCCGAAGTGAAGAAACGCATGAAATGTCCCCTTAGCTACTGCAGGACATCGAGAAGGCGCCCCGCGACGGTCTGTTTTGAACCAGTCGACAGAACCGGGGCTCCGGAGGACCGCACAAACCACACCGCGGCCTCTGTCTCGCCAAAGCCTACCTGCCATCCGACGCGATTGGCGACTACCCAGTCGGATTTCTTCGCTAACCCCTTGGCCCGGGCGATCTCCACAAGTGCGTCGTCGTCGGACTCCGTTTCAGCGGCGAAACTCACCAGGACCTGGCCTGGCTTCTTATGCTCGCCCAATTCCTGGGCGATATCTGTGGTGCGTTCGAGCTCGATTGACATCGAGGCATCCGCGTCTGTTTTCTTGAGTTTGTGGTCCGATACCGAACGGGGACGATAGTCGGCCACGGCTGCCGCCATCACCACGTAATCAGCTCTCGGCTGATGCTCGAGCATCGCTTCACGCATCTGCTCGGCCGTTTCCACCGCAATCGAATCGACCCCTGACGGCACGAACACATCGAGGTGGGCGTGAACGAGGGTCACTCGGGCCCCCCGACGAAGCGCCTCACGGGCGATGGCCACTCCCATGGCCCCACTGGAGCGATTGCCGATAAACCTCACCGGGTCGAGCGGCTCACGGGTTCCCCCGGCAGAAATCAAAACAGTCTTTCCTGCCCACTCCCCTGCCGGCGCGCGGAGCGAAAGAACTGCGTCGACGACTTCGGATGGTTCAGCCATCCGCCCCACACCGCTGTCGTGGCCAGTGAGGGCTCCGCTGGCCGGACCAACAAAGTGCACCCCTCGAGAGCGGAGAAGCTCGATATTCGCCTGCGTTGCCGGATGATTCCACATTTCGGTGTGCATCGCCGGAGCCACAATCACTGGCGCCTCAGTGGCGAGCAAGGTGGTCCCGAGGAGGTCGCCGGCCGCACCATGTGCGTAGTTGGCGAGGAAATGGGCAGTCGCTGGTGCGACCACAACGACATCGGCTTTCTGGCCAAGGGCAACGTGGGTTACTTCCGCCACGCCCTCAAACAGATCAACGGGGACGTCATTACGACTGATCGCCTGCCACGTCGGTAAGCCCACGAATTTGAGCGCTGAAGACGTTGGAATGACCGTCACATGATGGCCGGCTTGAACGAGCGCTCTCACTACGCTCACGGCCTTATAGGCGGCGATTCCGCCGGTGACGCCGACGACCACCCTCAAGCCGTCTCCGGCCTCAGGGGTGGGACTCATGGAGTTATCCCTGTTGAGGGGTCATCACGAGTTTCCCCTCGTGAATCTCCCGCAGTGCGATCGAGAGGGGCTTCTCGTCCACGGTGGAGGGAACGAGCGGGCCCACGTGTTCGTAAAGGCTTCCATCGCCCAAGTCTGAGTAGTACGAGTTGATTTGACGCGCACGCTTGGCCGCAAAAATCACGAGTTGATACTTCGAGTCAACCTTCTCAAGTAGGTCGTCGATGGGGGGTTCAATAATTCCACGGTGGTGCAACACGTCTAACGCTCTCCTTGTTGTGCTTCGAATTCTGAGATCAAGTCTACGACCTCTGCCGCTGCTCGTTCGACGAGATCGTTGATGACGACCGCATCAAACTCATCTCGGGCGCTCAGTTCCTCAACCGCTGTCGCGAGTCGCCGCCGCCTTTCTTCCTCGTCTTCGGTTCCCCGCGACTCTAACCGCTCGATTAATGCGTTGAAATTTGGCGGAGCCAAAAAGATGAAGAACGCCTCGACACCACTGGCGCGAATCTGTCGTGCGCCTTGGAGATCAATCTCGAGCAGCACCGTCTTTCCCTCAAGTTGTTGCGCTTCGACGGGTCCTCTCGGAGTTCCATAGCGGTGGACGCCGTGAACGGTGGCCCACTCCAACAACTCCCCAGCAGCAATCATTCGATCGAATTCGGACTGGCTGACGAAGAAGTACTCCCTTCCGTCGCGTTCCCCGGGGCGACGCGACCGTGTCGTCGCCGACACACTCAGGGAGTATTCGGGGCGAATCTCACGAACACTGCGCAACACGGTGGCCTTCCCTACAGCCGTAGGGCCGGCAATGACGACCAGCGCTCCTCGCCGCCGCGAGGACCTGGTCTGAGAGGTGAGAGAAGAGAGTTCGCGACGGAAAGCTGAGCGTTGTTTGATTCGAAGGCCACCGAGTGTGGCACGAGGACTAATCCCCAACTCAGAGAGGATTCTCTGTGCTTTGGTGGTCCCAATCGCGGGAATACAGCGTAAAAACGGTTCTACCCGCATTCCTGCGCTCACCGGATCCGTTCGGGACGTTGCACGGTCGAACGTGTCGAGAAAATCGGCCTCACCCAGCGAGAGCGCCCTCTTGAGCGCAGCGCGCTGCTGGCGAATCTCGACGCCCTTTGCCGACGCGGAGGCCGGGTCGAAACCGTTCACCATGTTGACGCCAATTCCGCCTGGTGCGCAGCAATTCTCTGACCCACTCCGTCCGCATTGTCTCCCGCCACGCTTCGAGAGACGGTCGGAATCACCGAGTGAGCCAGGGCACCAAAACGCTCACGAATTTCGCTCAACACGACGCCCTGCGCCCCAAAACCGGGTACCAGGAGAGGGAGCTGTTGAAGAGTGTGGCCAGACAGGCCGAGGGAATCGCGATTCACGGTGGCACCCACAACGAGCCCCAACCAGCCGTCTCGAGACCGGGGTGCGCGCTGTGAGCGCCCACTGAGCTCGTCGCTAATCTCTTGAGCCACAGTGTGACCATTTCCCGTAATCGCAGACTGCAACGGCCACCCCTCAGGGTTCGAGGTGGCGGCCAGGACAAACACTCCTTTGCCCTCTTCAGCGGCGAGAGCAAACGCCGGCTCGAGCGAACCCACGCCCTGGTAGGCAACCGCGGTCATTGCGTCCGACTCCCAGTCGCTACCCTTCCCCAGCCACGCTTCGGCATAGCCCGCCAGGCTGGTACCAATATCGCCGCGCTTGACATCGGCAATGACAAGGATCCCCGCCTCCCTGGCGCGAGAAATCGTCTGAGCGAGAACCGTCATTCCTGAGATGCCGTGTCGTTCAAACAGCGCCACCTGAGGTTTGATGAGCGAAACCCCCGCCTCGACGCAGCTGTGCACGAGCGTCTCGCTGAAGCGGGCGAGTCCTGCCTGATCGTCCGCTAAACCCCAAGCGGAAAGAGTGGCCTGGTGGGGGTCAATCCCCACACACAGCCGCTTGGTGCCTGAAAGACGCCCGAGCTTCTCTCCGAAGGTGAGGGTCATTGCGCGAGACCGTCCCGTTTCGCTTGATATTCCTGCAGGCTCGTCACCGAGGGCACCTCGGGTCGCTCCTCCAGCGATACCACTGCGGCACCCAACTGGCCGATTGTGGTGAAGAGTGCCTTATCGGCGGCCACCGTGGCCGTGCGGATTTCATATCCGTCGGCCCGTGCACTGCGTCCACGCGGCGTGTTGATGATGATGTCCACTTGACCGTCGCTGATCAGATCAACAATGCTCGACTCTCCTTGCTCGCGAACATCGGTGTGTTTGGCCACGACCCGAGCGGGAACACCATAACGGGCGAGGACTTCAGCGGTTCCCTCGGTCGCCCAAATCTCGAAACCGAGCTGGTTGAGGCGTGCGACGGGGAAGATGGCGCTTCTCTTGTCTCGGTCGGCGACCGACACAAAAGCAACACCAGCGGACGGTAATCCGCCGTAGGCGGCGTCTTGGCTTTTGGCGAAGGCCAGTGGGAAGGTACGGTCAATTCCCATCACCTCACCCGTCGAGCGCATCTCCGGACCCAGAATCGAATCCACGACGTCTCCCGCAGGAGTGCGGAAGCGCTTGAACGGCAGAACCGCTTCCTTGACGGACACCGGGTGGTCAGCCGGAACGCGACTGCCATCCGTTTCCGGCAGGAGCCCCTGTGACACCAGGTCGCGAATAGTTGCCCCATTCATCACCAGGGACGCGGCCCGCGCGAGAGGGATACCCAGCGCTTTAGAAACGAATGGAACGGTGCGACTTGCGCGCGGATTTGCCTCGAGGACGTAGAGCACACCTGCAGCGATGGCGAACTGGACGTTGAGCAGGCCATTGACGCCAATGCCTTGAGCCAATTTCAGCGTGGCGTCTCTCACCTCGTCGATCACACTTCGTCCCAGTGTGACGGGCGGGAGCGTGCAGGCCGAGTCCCCGGAGTGAATACCGGCTTCTTCGATGTGCTCCATGACTCCGCCGATATACAGTTCGTGACCGTCATAGAGGGCATCCACATCGATTTCGATGGCATCGTCGAGGAAGCGGTCAACGAGCAGCGGCGCCTCGTCACTGATGATGGCGAACTGTCGAATTCTCTCGAAGTAGTCCTCGAGACTCTCTCGGTCGTAGAGGATTTCCATGCCGCGACCACCGAGGACGTAGCTGGGCCGGACCAAGACCGGGAAGCCGATCCTGTCCGAGACGTCGAGGGCTTCTTCCACCGAACGCGCGGTGCCGTTCTTAGGGGCTTGCAAGCCCGCTTGTCCGAGGATGTCAGCAAACTGTCCGCGCTCCTCTGCGCGGTCAATCGCGTCGGGAAGTGTGCCCAAAATCGGCACGCCGGCCTCCTGGAGGCCCTTGGCGAGACCGAGCGCGGTCTGCCCACCCAGTTGCACCAGGACACCGCGGAGCTCACCCGACTGACTCTCCTGGTGGATCACCTCGAGCACGTCCTCCAGGGTGAGGGGCTCGAAATACAGCCGGTCTGAGGTGTCGTAGTCTGTCGACACCGTCTCGGGGTTGCAGTTGATCATGATTGTTTCGACGCCGGCGTCTCTCAGCGCGAACGCCGCGTGAACGCAGGAGTAGTCGAATTCGATTCCCTGGCCAATCCGGTTGGGCCCCGATCCGAGAATGACGATTTTCTGTCGATTGCTCGGTGCGACTTCGGTTTCGAGGTCGTAGCTTGAATAGTGGTAGGGCGTGTAGGCCGGGAACTCACCCGCACAGGTATCCACAGTCTTGTAGACCGGCCTGATTCCAGCCGACCATCGAGAAGCGCGCACCTGAGCCTCGCTGAGCTCTCGCAATTGGGCTATTTGAGTGTCGGATAGGCCGTGATCTTTTGCGTAGCGGAGGACCTCGGGGGTGAGGGATTCAGCACTGCGAACAAACTCGGCGACTTCGTTGATGAGGACAATTTGATCAACGAACCACGGGTCGATTCCCGTGGCCTCGTAGACCTCGTCGATGGTTGCCCCCGCCCAGAGCGCCTGCTGAACGGTAACGATTCTCCCGTCGGTAGGGGTAGCGCAGAGTCGAAGGAGTTCTTTCTTGTCGCCCTTTTCCTGCGGCCAGTGGAAAGAACTCCCCCGCTGTTCCAGGCTGCGAAGTGCCTTGTTGAGCGCCTGACTAAAGTTTCGCCCCAGTGCCATCGCCTCACCCACCGATTTCATCGTGGTGGTCAGCGAGCGGTCGGCGAGCGGGAACTTCTCGAAGGCAAAACGGGGCACCTTCACCACGACGTAGTCCAGGGTGGGCTCAAATGAGGCTGGAGTGACACGGGTGATGTCGTTAGGGATTTCGTCCAGTCGGTAGCCCAGTGCCAGCTTGGCGGCAATTTTCGCGATCGGGAATCCCGTGGCCTTCGATGCGAGGGCACTCGAGCGGGACACCCGAGGGTTCATTTCGATGACAATGACACGGCCGGTCTGGGGGTCAACAGCGAACTGGATATTGCAGCCACCGGTATCCACGCCGACGCGCCTGATGATGTCAATGCCAATATCGCGCAGGCGTTGATACTCACGGTCGGTCAGGGTGAGTGCGGGCGCCACGGTGATCGAGTCGCCCGTGTGAACACCGACGGGGTCGACGTTTTCAATAGAGCAGACAACCACCACGTTGTCCGCGTTATCGCGCATGAGTTCGAGTTCGTACTCTTTCCAGCCAAGAATCGATTCTTCGAGCAATACCTCGTGGGTCGGACTCTGCTGAAGGCCATCACTGACCATACGGACGAGGTCCTGCTCGGTGTAGGCAAAGCCTGAACCCAAACCACCCATCGTGAATGACGGCCGAATCACGAGAGGGTAGCCGAGCTCCGCGGCATACTCCTTCGCCTGATCGACAGAGGTGGCGATGAAGCTGGCGGCCACATCGGCACCAGAGGCGATGACCAAATCCTTGAACTGCTGGCGGTCTTCGCCCCGCTGAATGGCCTCGAACGAAGCTCCAATCAGCTCGACGCGGTATTTTTGCAAGATTCCCCGCTCGTGCAGCGCAATAGCGGCGTTCAGGGCGGTTTGACCACCGAGGGTGGGCAGGATCGCGTCGGGTTTTTCCTTGGCGATAATCGCTTCAATCACCTCGGGTTGAATGGGCTCGATATAGGTCGCGTCGGCGAAACCGGGGTCGGTCATGATGGTCGCAGGGTTGGAGTTCACCAACACCACCCGAACGCCCTCTTCTTTCAGCACACGGCAGGCCTGGGTTCCGGAGTAGTCGAATTCGGCGGCCTGTCCGATGACGATGGGGCCTGACCCAATGACGAGGACAGTGTTGATGTCGTCGCGTTTAGGCATTCTGACCCCCCTTCGCTGAGGAGCCACTTTGTCGATCGACGACCATCTCGCGGAATCGATCGAAGAGGTAGGTGGAGTCGTGCGGACCGGCGGCAGCCTCTGGGTGGTACTGCACCGAGAAAGCAGGGATATCGAGGGCGCGTAACCCTTCGACCACGTCATCGTTGAGACTCACGTGGCTCACTTCGACTCGGCCATAGCCCTTCGGCGAGTCCACGATTCCTTCACGAGGTGCTTCGACCGCGAAGCCGTGGTTTTGGGCGGTGATTTCCACCCGCCCCGTCAGTTTGTCTTTCACCGGCTGGTTGATGCCGCGGTGGCCGTATTTCAGCTTGTAAGTGTCAAAGCCCAGGGCCCGCCCCAACAGCTGGTTTCCGAAACAGATGCCGAAGAAGGGAAGGCGTCGATCCAGGGTTTCGCGAAGGATTTCCACGTGACGGTCACTGGCGGAGGGGTCGCCTGGGCCGTTGGAATAGAACACCGCTACCGGTTCGATCGCTTCAATCTCCGACCACGTGGTCGACTCGGGGAAAATGTGTACGTCAAAACCGCGCGCGGCCAAGTGGTGCACGGTTGACTCCTTGATTCCTAAGTCAACGACCGCGAGAGACCCAATGGTCTGACCTACCGCGGGAACCACTCTGATGGACTCGACCGACACGTCCGCGGAGAGATTGCGGCCAGACATTTCAGGACCTGCGAGAACTTTCTTCTGCTGTTCGCCGGGGCTCTGCTGCAGGGCGTCTGCGGAGAAGATTCCCGCCCGCATCACGCCCGCCTCACGAAGCTTCAAGGTCAGCGCACGCGTGTCAATGCCGGTGATGCCCACGACGCCTTGCTCGCTCAAAGCGTCGTCGAGGGATTTCTCCGATCGGTAGTTCGACGGCATTCTCGCGGCGTCACGGGAGACAAATCCTTTGACCCAGATTCTTCGCGACTCCTCGTCCTCGGCGTTCATACCGGTGTTTCCAATATGTGGAGCGGTCATCACCACGATTTGGCCGGCATAGCTGGGGTCGGTGAGGGTCTCTTGATATCCCGTCATGCCGGTGTTGAACACCAGCTCTCCGAGTGTTTCCCCGGTGGCACCCCACGCCTGACCTTCGAACCGCGTGCCGTCCTCCAGCACCAATACGGCCGTCTTTCCTACCGTCACACACGTCCCTTTCCATCGTTTGCCGTATTTGACACCTCGGTCAGTGCCGCCAACACCTCATCGCGGGGGTGATCGACTACCCGAAAATAGCTCTCTACTGGAAGCTCGCCCCACTGCCAACGCATAAACACCAGCCCGTCGGTATCGACCGCCTTATCGATCGTCCACGTGGCGACACCCGCTCCGCTCACCGATTGCGCGGGAATGAAGGCGTCTCCTTCTCCAGCGATGTCGAGGGTGACGCCCTGAGCCGACACACCCAACCGCGTTTTTGCTCGGAAGGAGAGGGGCGACTTAGCCACCCGCTCCATGGGTTTCCCGACCTCCGTCGTCGCCACGTAGAGAACGGAGAACCATTGGTCTACTTTGCCGCCGTTGTGGGAGAGGGCGGGTAAATCCCGATAAGCCGAAACTCGACGACGCCACCCCCGCCAGAGGGCAAAGAGTGCCCAGGCGAGAAGGACGAGCAGGATGGTGAGGGCGAGTTCTCTGGTCACGAGGCCGTCCCCAGTTGTTCGGGGTCAACAACGACTCCGTCGCTGAGGGTCACCGATCCGCCATAGATGGTGTAGCGAACGTCCCCCGGTAGGTCCCGACCGCGGTACGGGTTGTTCGATGAGCGGGAATAGCGCATCTCGCCACCCCCTCGCGCGTTGGGGTCAACGAGGGTGATGTGGGCGGGGGAACCTGAGGCGAGTGGCGACTGATAGCCATCGAGTTGGCCGATCTGCGCTGGAGTGGTCGACATCACGCGGGCGACGTCAGACCACGTCAACAAACCCGTGTCGACGAGGGAGTGCTGCACCACGCTCAGTGCAGTCTCGAGCCCCAACATCCCAAAGGCCGCCTCGTCGAATGCGCAGTCTTTGGATTCAGCGGGGTGTGGCGCATGGTCGGTCGCCACGATATCGATGGTGCCGTCGGCAACGCCCTGTCTCACGGCCATCACGTCCTCGTCTCGGCGCAGAGGAGGATTCACTTTGAACAGTGGGTCAAATCCCGAAGTGAGGTCTTCGGTGAGCAGTAGGTGATGGGGCGTGACTTCGGCGGTGACCTTCGCGCCTTTCGCCTTGGCTTCGCGAACGATTTCCACCGACCCCCGTGTGGATAGGTGACAGATGTGTAGGCGCGCTCCGGTGTATTCCGCGAGAAGAATGTCTCGCGCGATAATGGCTTCTTCGGCAACAGCAGGCCACCCCGCAAGGCCCAATCGCGAGGAAAGGGCACCCTCATTAATCTGAGCGCCCTCGGTGAGCGCGGGGTCTTGTGAGTGCTGCGCGATCACCCCGCCAAAGGTGCTCACGTATTCAAGCGCACGTCTCATGACGAGGGAATCGGACACGCAGTGTCCATCGTCGGAAAACACGCTGACTCGTGCGAGCCCTCTTGCCATTCCCGCAATTCCCGCTAGTTCCTCCCCGGCGAGCCCTTTCGTCACGGCGCCAATCGGCCGCACATCGACATACCCGGCTTCTTTGCCGAGCCGGTAGACAAGATCGGTGATGCCCACGGAATCGGCAACGGGTTGGGTATTCGCCATGGCGAATACGGCGGTGAAACCCCCCGCCGCAGCCGCCTGTGACCCAGAGAGCACTGTTTCCGCGTGGTCCATACCGGGTTGGCGTAAGTGGGTGTGGAGGTCGAC
>JAYODB010000003.1:31140-44534 GCA_038106075.1 Cellulomonadaceae bacterium
GGAAAATGGCTGCCCTTCATCCGTTCATTCTGGACGCGCAACATCATGACGGCCTGAGGATGGTCCGCGAGGGCGTCATCGAAACTGGTCGTGAACTGGACCGGCCACTGGTCGACATCGCTCGGAGTCAAGGTTTTCGGGGCGACGAGTGTGACGTGTGCCCCCAAGGTCGTCAGCAAATGCACGTTAGATCGTGCGACTCGGGAGTGGGCGATGTCACCAACGATGACCACCGAGACCCCGTCGAGATTCTTTCCAAGGGCCTTCGTGCCGTGCAGTCGCTCACGGAGGGTGAACGCGTCGAGCAGAGCTTGGGTGGGGTGTTCGTGCGTTCCGTCCCCGGCGTTGATGATGCTCGAAGACAGCCAGCCCGAGTGGGCGAGTCGCCATGCTGCTCCAGAGGAGCTGTGCCTGACCACAATGATGTGGGTCCCCATCGCTTCGATGGTCTGCGCGGTGTCCTTGAGGCTCTCGCCCTTCGACAGGCTGGATCCCGTCCCGGTGAAGGTGATCACATCAGCGGAGAGCTTCTTGGCGGCCGATTCAAAACTGAGCCTGGTCCTCGTCGAATCCTCAAAGAAAAGGTTGGCGACACTCACACCGCGCAGGGTGGGCAATTTCGGCACCTTGCGCGTGGCCAGCGCGGAGAATTCACTGGCCGTGTCCAGAAGCGCGAGGGCCTCTTCTGCGGACATCCCCTCACAACCCAGCAGATGCTTCATCGCTCGACCCTCACGCCTTCTTCGTGATCGACGTCCTCGAGATACACCGAGATTCGCTCGTGGAGCGCACTCGGCAGGTTCTTCCCGACGTAGTCCGCCCGAATCGGGAATTCGCGGTGGCCACGGTCGACCAGGACGGCGAGCCTGACTGCGCGAGGTCGGCCCAGATCGATGAGGGCGTCAAATGCGGCACGCACAGTCCGACCTGAGAACAGAACGTCATCCACCAACACCACAACCCGGTCATCGATACCGTCCTGGGGTGCCGTGGTCGGCTGGGGTGTGCGCATCGGACCCTCATGCAGATCATCGCGATACAGGGTGACATCCAGGGTCCCGACTTCAGGTCGAACGCCAGAGATCTCCTCAACCTGATCGGTTAGACGGCGTGCGAGGATGGATCCTCGGGTTGGAATACCGAGAAACACGAGCGTCGACGGTTCGGGATTGCCCTCGATGATTTCGTGGGCCATGCGCTTAATCGTTCGCGCGATATCCGATTCGCTGAGTATGTAGTCAGCCGCCATCGGTACCTCCTTCTGCGCCTCACGGGACGCTGGTTAAAGTAGGACCACCGGAAATATAGCAGGGTGTTCGGGTGAGCGGGTTATGACGGGCGAACTTTTCCGACAATTGCCCCCAAAACACCCTGAACAAAACCTCGAGACTCTTCGGTGCTGAATTCGCCGGCCAGGTCGCCCGCTTCAGCAATAATCACGGCCTCTGGGATATCGGTATGAATGATGAGTTCGCACACCGCCATCCGGAGCAATGCCCTGTCAATTCCGGGCATCCGATCCATCGGCCACGAAGACGTGTCACGAATTAACTCATCGACGCGCTCAGAGTGGGACACCATTCCCTCGAGGATTTCTTTCGCGAAACTCCACGACGACTCGCGCGCGGGTTCATCCGCCGCTCTGCTGGTTTCCTCGTCAACGAGGTCACTCAGCGGAACGCCCCTCAGGTCAGCCGCGTAGAGAAGATCCAGGGCGCGCTTGCGTCCTTTATGACGGGCGCTCACTCGTTGACGCGACCGAGGTAGTCGCCGGTGCGGGTGTCGACCTTGACCTTTGTGTTGGACTCGAGAAAAAGCGGAACCTGAATCTCGTATCCGGTTTCGAGGGTGGCGGGCTTGGTGCCCGCAGAAGACCGGTCGCCCTGTAACCCAGGTTCGGTATAGGTCACTTCGAGAATCACCGAAGCGGGGAGCTCGACCTGGAGCGCTTCACCATCGTGCATGGCAATCTGAACCTCTTGGCCTTCGAGCATAAAGTTTGCTGCGTCGCCGACAACAGCGCCCGGCACGGTGACCTGGTCGTAGTCGGTCTGGTCCATAAAGACGAAGTTCTGACCGTCCTGGTAGAGGTAGCTGTAGTCGCGACGGTCCACCGTCTCAAAGTCCACTTTTGTGCCGGCATTGAAGGTCTTGTCGACGACTTTGCCCGAGCGCACGTTACGAATCTTCGTGCGCACAAACGCTCCCCCCTTGCCGGGCTTCACGTGCTGAAATTCAATAACCGACCACAGTTGACCGTCGAGGTTGAGTACGCTGCCGTTTTTGATGTCGTTCGTGGTCGCCATGACCGGTTTCTCCTTGAATTAGTGATTGTCCGAGAGCTGGGTAAGAGCGAGGAAGTAGGAGTTTCGGCCGAAGCCTTGAATGACTCCCGAGGCCACGGCTGACACTACGGAGGTGTGCCGGAACTCTTCGCGAGACGCCGGATTGGAAAGATGCACCTCGATGAGTCGAAGCCCTGCGCCCGTCACAATCGCGCAAGCGTCGCGCAGGGCGTAGGAGTAATGGGTGAACGCTGCGGGGTTGAGCACAACGTCCGCGCCGGCGTCGGTGGCTTCGTGGAGCCAGCCGATGAGTTCTGCTTCGTCGTTGGTTTGACGAAAGGTGAGCTCGAGCGCGGGAAACTGTTCGCGAAGCCACGCCTCGATGTCGGCCAGGGTCTCCGAGCCATAAATCTCGGGCTCTCGCGTGCCCAGTCGTGAAAGGTTTGGGCCGCCAAGGACCCATACAGCTGCCATCGTCCCAGCCTAGCTCGAAGGCGCCTCGTGGAGCGCGTCATAAGCGGCTAGGAGAATGGACTCGTCGGGTATCGCGAGCGTTCGAGCTCGCCCGATCGAATCGAGCACGACGAAACGCAATACTCCCCCGCGGGATTTCTTGTCCCTCTGCATTGTCGCCAAGAGACTCCCCCATCGGCCCGCAGGGTAGTCGAGCGGAAGGCCCAGGGAGCCAAGGATGCGCCGTGTTCGCTCGACGGCATCGTCAGTGAGACCGGCCACCATTCGGGAGAGTTCCGCAGCGAAGACCATGCCGATCGAAATAGCCGCTCCGTGGCGCCACTTGTATCGCTCAGCGTGTTCGATGGCGTGCCCGAGGGTGTGACCGTAATTGAGGGTCTCGCGGGCTCCCGATTCGGTGAAATCTCCCCCGACAACGTCTGCTTTTACCCGAACCGCGCGCTCGATGAGCTCGACAAAGGTGTCGCTCGACGGGTCAATCGCGTGTTGCGGCTGGGTCTCTATGAGGTCGAGAATCTCAGGATCCTTGATGAAACCGCACTTCACCACCTCGGCGAGCCCTGATCGAATCTCGTTCTCTGGCAGGGTGGCCGCGTACTCCACATCGATGAGGACCGCCCGGGGCGAATGAAACGAACCGACCAGGTTCTTTCCCTCTGCAGTATTGATCCCTGTCTTCCCGCCTACCGCGGCGTCCACCATGGCCAAGACGGTGGTGGGGATGTGAACAACGGGCACCCCTCGAAGCCAGGTGGCAGCGATGAAGCCGGCGAGATCGGTGACCGAGCCCCCGCCGAAACCAATGATGGCGTCGGTACGTCCAAATTCGAGTTGGCCGAGTAAACCCCAGACGAAACTCGCCACTTCAATTCTTTTCGCGGATTCGCCGTCGGGAACCTCGGCGAGAAACACCTCTCGCTGTCCAATCGACAGAGAGTCCCGTAGGGCCTCAGCACGTGCGTGCAACACGGGCGGATGGACAATCATGACCTTTGCCGAATCACCCGGTATCGAGGCCGCAATACTCTCCCCGAGCGACCGGCCAATCACGACGTCGTAGGGGGCGAAACCCGCGCCACTCACCGGGATGGTCGCGACGACTGCATCAACCATGATTCTCCCTCGCTTCCAACCAGGAGACTAGTTCAGAAGCGACGTCCTCAGGCGAGCGATGAGACACATCGATTTCAACCGCGGCGCACTCGCGGTACCAGGGCATTCGGGCCTGAACGAGTTTCTTCCACGACTCAATACCGTCGGTCAGGAGAGGTCGCTTCGCGGAGTGTGTCACGCGATGGCCGACCGCTTCTTCGCTGATCATCAAGAGGGCTACGGGATGACCGGCCAACGCTTCGCGGGTCGATTCGGTAATGACCGCTCCCCCGCCCAGTGACAGCACTCCCGACTCAACCAGTGAGTCGCGTACCATCTCGGCTTCCTTCTCACGAAACCAGTCCTCTCCCTGGGTCGCGAAGATTTCAGGGATGGGCCCCCACTGCGCGGCAATCAGTACATCAGTGTCCACAAACCGTTCATCGAGCTTCTTCGCAAGCTCACGGCCGATTTTTGTTTTACCCGAGGCGGGTGGACCGATGAGGACGATTCGGGGACGGCTACTCACCGGTCTGTGCCACTCGCAGGTGCTTAGGAATCGACTCGAGATAGGAAGCCAGATTTCGTTTCACTTCGTCCAGAGAATCGCCGCCGAACTTCTCCATTATTGCGTCGACGAGGACGAGGGCGACCATGGCCTCAGCGACGACGCCCGCGGCCGGCACAGCGCAGACGTCCGAGCGCTGGTGGTGGGCTTCCGCCGCCTCACCGGTCGACGTGTCGATTGTCCGCAGCGCCTTGGGAACGGTGGCGATGGGCTTCATGCCCGCTCGGACGCGAAGAACCTCACCCGTGGTCATTCCGCCTTCGATACCCCCCGAATGCCCCGAGGCTCTGGCAACGCCACCCGACTCGGGGGTGATTTCGTCGTGCGCCCTGGAACCGGGAACCGTCGTGGTGTGAAAACCGTCACCAACCTCCACGCCCTTGATGGCTTGGATTCCCATCAGGGCTCCAGCGAGACGACTGTCGAGACGGCGGTCCCAGTGCACGTAGGAGCCAAGTCCCGGGGGAAGGCCGTGAACCACGACTTCGACGACACCTCCGAGGGTGTCACCGTTCTTGTGCGCCTTGTCGACCTCGGCAACCATCTTTTTTGCCGTCTTCGGGTCTGCGCAGCGCATTGGGTCGTCATCAATGTCGCGCTTTTGCCCTGGCCGGGGCGCTGCCACCGAGCGGTCCACTGACACTGGCCCGATGGCCACGGTGTGGCTGAAGAGTTCGATGCCGAGAGCGCTCAAAAAAGACTGAGCGACGGCGCCCAGAGCCACTCGGGCGGCAGTTTCTCGCGCGGATGCCCGCTCAAGAACAGGGCGGGACTCGTCAAAACCATACTTCTGCATCCCGGCAAGATCCGCGTGACCGGGTCGCGGACGGGTGAGCGCTGCGGCTCGGGCGCCGCCGAGCTTCTCCGGGTCGACGGGCCAGGGGTTCATGACGTCTTCCCATTTAGGCCACTCGGTGTTACCCACTCGAAGCGCCACCGGCCCACCCTGGGTGACGCCGTGACGGATGCCTCCCGACACGCTCAGCTGGTCCGCCTCAAACTTCATTCTCGCGCCGCGCCCATATCCGAGGCGTCGGCGAGCGAGTGCATCAGTGATGGCCTCTTCAGTAACTGGGATTCCCGCCGGCAGCCCTTCGATTACTGCCACGAGCTCAGGGCCGTGAGATTCGCCCGCCGTCAACCATCGCACCATGCCCCTATTCTCCCACGGCCTCAGCTGAGCCCTCGCCCGGCGCCAAGCCCACGGCCTGCCTCATTTGGGAGAGGACTCGAGCCTCATTCTCCAGTGGTGTCTGAGCGTCGCCGTTCACGAAGCACCGCACCTGGGCGAGAGCCTGGTTCGTCAACATCTCAAGACCCGAAATCGCGGTGCGCTCCTGTTGCGCCCACACCGACGCGAGCGGTGTCGGCCACGGCTCGTATGCGGCGTCGAGATATTGCGACACGTGCGCTGCCGCCCGAAAGGCTTCGGGGTGTTCAACCGCCCCTCCGGGCACCGTCGAGATCACCCAGTCGGGGGCCGCCAACTGTGAGACCTCGTCGAATGTCCGCACGTCGTAATCGAGAGAGAGGGTGTCCGCAAGAACAGCGCTCACTCGAGCCCGACCGGGGTCTCTGACCACCATCACCACGCGGGTGGGTGAGAGGTGACTGAGCGCATAGAGGACGCTCCTCGCGGTCGCCCCAGCACCGAGCAGCCACACGACAGCGTTTTCCACTCCCCCGTGATCGACGAGGGCCTTCTGAACACCCCACCAATCGGTGTTTTCAAGCCACCATCCCTGGTCGCCCTTGACCACGGTGTTCGCCGCATGGAGAAGGTCAACGGGGCCACGGTGATCACTCACCAGCTCGAGGATTTCCTCTTTGAGAGGCATGGTGAGGGAAAGTCCGCCAACAGCGGCATCGAGGGTGTCGAAGGAGGGTGCGAGCTCTTCGGCAGTCACTTCTGTGCGGCGATATTCCCAATCCAGGCCGAGCGCTGCGTAGGCGGCGAGGTGCAACTGGGGGGACTGGGAATGGGCAATGGGAGAGCCCCAGACCTCGTTTCGACGACTACTCGCAGTAGGCACGGTTGTCCGCAACGTCACACCATTCGCGCAAGAGCTGCACCGCAGCTTCGTGCTCTCGGAGAGTCTCCGAGAAGACAGTCGCTCCGCTCTGGAGGTTTACCGTCACGAAGTACTTGTAGTTGGCATCGGTCGGGTTGATGGCGGCGTCCAGTGCAGTCTGTCCGGGAAGTCCGATCGGACCTGGCGGCAGACCCGGGAAAACGTAGGTGTTGTAGGGGTTATCGGTGTTGGCCCGCGCCTCATCGGTGGTCCACACCGTTCCGTAGGTGTTCTCCCAGTACGTGACTGTGGAGTCAAACTGCAACAGCATGTCGTCATCGATGCGGTTGTCGATGACCGCGCTGACCTTGTAGAAGTCCTCGGCCTCGCGGGCCTCGCGCTGAATGAGGGCGGCTTTGGTGAGCACCTCGTGCCATTGGTCTGGGGCAACTCCCAGGCTGTCCAGTCGGCTGATCATCTCGTCGACCAGCAGGCTAATCACGTCACTTGCTGACGAACCGGGCTCCAAGGTGTAGGTCGCAGGAAACAGGTACCCCTCGAGGGTGTCGCCATCGGGATTGACTCCGTAGACCGTGGGGTCGGAAGCTGCCTGCTCTATGTCCGCGAGTGAGATGTCCGAGTTTTCCGAAATGATTTCGAGCGCACGTGTCAGCGTGACGCCCTCCGGAATGGTCACTTTGTACAGCACTCGATTTTCCGGGTTTGCAATGGCGTCTAGCGCGCTCTGCGCGGACATTTCGCTCAGAAGTCGATAGGTACCCGGCTGAAAGGTGATGCTCGTGTCGTTGAGAAGAATTTGATACACCGACTCGAACGACGCCGTCACACCCTCTTCCGAAAGCTTGCGGGCGACGTCTTCACCGATATCTCCGGAATCGATGACGAGGATGACTTCCGGAGCCACCCCTTCGCCTGAATAGTCGGGGATTTCCTCTTGACCGAGGTATTCCAGAACCCGGTCGCCATATTGGCTCCAGCCCCAGAAACCACCTCCGACCAGGCCACCGAGCAGAACGAAAACGACGCTAAACACGGCCCATCCAGCCCCAGAACGACGGGGAGCCCGAGGACGCTGCTGCACTTCCTGTTCTTCGGCGACAGGAATCGGGCTGGTTTCGCCGCGCAGTAACGACTCAAACTCGTCGTCAGTCACTGTCGCTCCCTACCGCCGAAACCACCGTGCCAGGGGCAGATCCCTGAGCGCGTTCGGCATCTAACAAATGTTGCAAAATGATAACAGCCGCGGCCTGGTCTATCGAAGATTGCTGTTTTTTGGCGGATTTTCCCCCCTGGCGCATCAGCGAAGAAGCGGAGACGGTGCTCAAACGCTCGTCAATGAGACGCACGGGCACGGCCACGGCCTGTGCGAGGTGAGCGGCAAAAGTCTGTGCATCCTCGGTGGACACTGTCTCGCGGCCCGACAGCGCCAAGGGCAGTCCGATGACGATTTCGATTGGTTCAAACTCCGAAACGAGAGCGCGGAGGTCTTCCAGTGCACTATCTCTGCTCAGTGTCGCCAGTGGGCTGGCCAGAAAGCCCGTTGGGTCACACTTTGCCACTCCGACCCGGACGGTACCGACGTCAATTCCCAGGCGAACGCCTTGTCGCATTAGAGCGCCCGGAGCCCGCTTCGAATGGACTCGAGCGCTGCGGGTAGCTCGGAACCGTTGGGTCCCCCACCCTGTGCCATATTCGGCTTACCGCCGCCACCACCGCCCATCAGGGCCACGGCCTCTTTCACCAAATGACCGGCATGAGCACCGTGATCCAGGGCTGACTGATTCACGACGACGAGAACCGTGGCGCGACCGCCCGATTCAGATCCCAGCGCGACCACGGCTGAGTCATCACCCAGCCGACTCAACACCTGAGAGGCAACCGGGCGAAGGTCATCTGCCGTGGCACCCTCGACACTCTCGACGACGGCCTTCACCGACCCGAGGGTAGCCACGCGCCCGGTCAGGGCGTCGACGTGCTGCTGGTTTCCCTGCTGTCGAAGCGCGTCGAGCGCTTTCTCCAGCGTCTTGACCTGGTCGATGAGGTCGTCAATGCGCTGAGGAATGTCCTCGCGCTTCGCTTTGAGGGTGTGTTGAAGCCTGCCGACAATTTCGCGCTCCTTGGAAAACTCATGGAGAGCATCCATTCCCACAAGTGCTTCCACTCGCCTAGCGCCCGCACTGACGGAGGTTTCCTGCACGAGGTTGATGACGCCGATCTGGCTCGAGCGCTCTACGTGGGTACCGGCACACAGCTCTCGCGACCACGGGCCACCAATGTCAACCATCCGGACCACGTCGCCGTATTTCTCGCCAAAAAGCGCTGTTGCCCCTTGAGCTTTCGCCTCGTCGATGGGGAGCACCCGTGTCGTCACTTCGAGATCGTCGTGAATAGCGCGGTTCGAAATCGCCTCGATTTCGGCCTTCTGGTCCTCGTGCAGAGCACGGTTCCACGAAAAGTCCAAGCGCATATAGCCCGCCCTGTTGAGCGACCCTGCCTGGGTCGCGTGGGGCCCCAGGGTGTCGCGAAGCGCTGCGTGAATGAGGTGTGTCGCCGAGTGGGCCTGTCGCGCCCGATACCTGTTTGCGCTATCGACACACACCCGAACCGTGTGACCCACGGCAAGCTCGCCCGCGGTGACTTCGACGGTGTGGCTAATGAGTCCCGGCACGGGACGTTGAACGTCTCGGACCGTTGCCGAGACTCCGTCTCCCTCTAGGGTGCCGCGGTCGGCGACCTGTCCACCCGACTCGGGATAAAGGGAGGTTTCCGCGAGGATGACCTCGACGACGTCGCCGGGTCCCGCCACACTGACTGGTTGCCCGTCGCGCAAAAGACCCACAATGCTCGATTCGTTCTCGAGCTCGTCGTAGCCACAGAAGGCTGTTTCTCCCATGCCACGGAACTCGCGATAAACGGATAGGTCCGCGACCATTGACTTCTTTGATTTTGCGTCGTCTTTTGCTCGTTGACGCTGCTCCCCCATGAGAGACAGGAAGGTGTCTTGGTCGACCGACAATCCCGCTTCCTCGGCCATCTCGAGGGTGAGGTCGATGGGGAAACCGTAGGTGTCGTGCAGCACAAAAGCGGTGTCTCCGCTGAGTGTGGCGGAGCCTTCATCCTTTGCCTTCGCCACAGCCACGTCCAAGATGGTGGTTCCGGCCTCTAGAGTGCCAAGGAACGATTCCTCTTCGGCCACAGCGAGGGCGTGGGTGCGCTCAAACTCTGTCGCCACCTCTGGGTATGCGGGGGCCATCGCGTCGCGTGACGCGGTGAAAAGTTCAGAGAAGCTCGCGTCCTTGACGCCGAGAAGGCGCATCGATCGAATGGAGCGGCGCAAAAGCCGGCGGAGCACGTATCCGCGCTGGTCGTTGCTCGGAGTGACCCCGTCGGTCATCAGCATCAGCGCGCTTCGGACGTGGTCGGCGACCACTCTCATGCGAACGTCGTCGTCGGGGCTTGCTCCGTAACGGCGTCCCGAGAGTTCAGCGGCGCGATCGAGCACAGGACGCACCTGGTCAATCTCGTACATGTTGCCCACACCCTGCTTGATGAAAGCAACGCGCTCCATGCCCATGCCGGTGTCAATGTTTTTCTGGGGCAACTCACCCACAATGTCGAAATCGATTTTGCTGCGAACGTTTTCGATCAGGTACTGCATGAACACGAGGTTCCAAATCTCGAGATATCTGGTGTCGTCCGCGGCTGGACCGCCTTCTGGGCCAAATTCAGCGCCACGGTCAAAGTAAATCTCAGAGCACGGCCCTGCAGGTCCAGGCTGACCCGTCGACCAATAGTTGTCCTCGCGACCCATTCGTTGAATACGAGATTCGGGAATATCGGCGACTTTGCGCCACAAATCGAAAGCCTCGTCGTCGTCCTCGTAAATGGTCACCCACAGGTCTTTTTCGGCAAAACCCAAACCACCGTCCGCCTCTGACGACGTCAGGAGCTCCCAAGCAAAGCCGATGGCTCCCTCTTTGAAATAGTCGCCGAAGGAGAAGTTTCCGTTCATTTGGAAGAAGGTTCCGTGGCGGGTGGTCTTACCCACCTCTTCAATGTCTAGGGTGCGGATGCACTTTTGCACACTGGTGGCTCGTGGAAAGGGTGCGGGCACAACGCCGGTGAGGTAGGGAATAAACGGCACCATTCCGGCGACCGTAAACATCAGTGTGGGGTCGTCGCTGACCAGGGACGCTGAGGGCACCACGGTGTGTCCGCGGTCGCCGAAATAGGTGAGCCAGCGGCGTTGAATCTCAGCGGTTTCCACGGGTCAACTCTCCAACCAGCTATCGAGACTGCTCGCGGTACCCCTCGAGGACACCGTCGAGGAAACCCTGGAGCGACTGGTCGACACGGGCAACCACGCTGCGACCCTGATCACTACGGTTCGCGACCAAGACAGCAATCGCGCCGAGCGCGGCGCCGATGAGAAGTGCTCCCCATTGCTTCATATCGGTGTCAATCCTTTCAGAGGAAGGCAAAGTCACACCCCAACGGCAACCCGCTGGGGTGTGAACCCTGCGGGTTTAGCGCGCGGCGTAATACTCGACGACGAGCTGAACGTCACAGGTCACCGGTACCTCTTCGCGCTTGGGGCGACGGGCGAGGGTGGCCTGGAGAGTCTCGATCGACACATCGAGGTAGCCGGGAACCGGGGGAAGAACTTCCTGGTGGGCACCGGCGGCCGCGACCTGGAACGGGTCGAGCTCTTCAGAGCGGGGCTTGACGTGAATCATCTGGCCCGGCTTCACACGGAACGACGGCCGGTCGACAATCTTGCCGTTGACCATGATGTGACGGTGAACGACGAGCTGGCGGGCCTGGGCAGTGCTGCGGGCAAAACCGGCGCGGAGCACGAGAGAGTCGAGGCGCATCTCCAGCAACTCCACCAGGCTCTCACCGGTCAGACCGGGGGCACGGCGAGCCTCTTCGAACACGCGACGCAATTGCGCCTCGCGAATGCCGTACTGGGCGCGGAGACGCTGCTTCTCGCGCAAACGGATTGCATAGTCGCTATCGGTCTTACGGCGCGTGCGGCCGTGCTGCCCGGGCGCGTAGGGGCGCTTTTCCAGGTAGCGGGCCGCCTTCGGGGTAAGGGGGATGCCAAGAGCGCGCGAAAGGCGCGTCTTGCTACGAGTGCGTGACGTGGTAGACACGAAAATTTCTCCTTGGAACGGTGTAATGGCTGTTTCACTCCGCAGGCCACGAGGAATGGCACTGAGCGGGTGACACCTGGCTAAAAGGCATCTGACCGTGTTAATTGAGGGTTCCCAGCCGCAGGCCCCCACAATCGTGGTCCGGTCGACAACGATAGCACGAAAAAAGCCCTAATTTGTGGGCTCGTCGCCCCCGTCGATGATGGAGCGCAGTGCCTCATATCGAGGGCCGAGTTCTGCCTCAGCCCCGCGACTGCTGGCGTGGTAGTACCGGGTGCCACGCAGGCTGTCGGGAAGGTAATCGGCTCGGTTCACACCGCGGGGTTGATCGTGGGAGTAGACATAGCCTTTTCCGTGACCCAAGCTGGCAGCGCCGGGATAGTGGGCGTCGCGAAGGTGCGGCGGGATGGGCCCGGCTTTCCCGTCTCGAACATCCGAGAGGGCCTCGTTGATGGCGCGGTAGCTGGTGTTCGACTTGGGGGCGAGAGCAAGGTAAATCGTTGCCTCGGCGAGGGGAATTCGGCCTTCTGGCATGCCGATGAAGCTGACCGCGTCAGCGACGGCCATTGCCACAACAAGCGCTTGAGGGTCGGCAACGCCGATATCTTCACTGGCTGAAATCACAAGGCGCCTGGCGATGAATCGGGGGTCTTCACCCGCCTCGACCATGCGAGCGAGATAGTGCAGAGCCGCGTCGGCATCCGAACCTCGGATCGACTTGATAAACGCAGAAATCACGTCATAGTGCTGGTCCCCGTCTCGGTCGTAGGCAACAAGTGCCACGTCGAGGGCTTCTGCAACGTCGTCTTCGCCCACGACCGCCCCAGATTCACCGCGCGATAGCGCCACCGAGGAGGCTGCTTCCAGCGCGGTGAGGGCGCGCCTAGCGTCTCCTCCGCTGCGCCGGATCAGCGCACTCCGAGCCTCCTCGCTCACCGTCAATCGACCGCCCAGGCCACGGGGGTCCGTCACGGCGCGGTCAATTACCGTGGCAATGTGCTCGTCATCGAGTCCTTTGAGGGTGAGCAGTACCGAGCGCGAAAGGAGGGGTCCAATGACCGAAAAAGACGGATTCTCTGTTGTCGCGGCGACCAGCACCACCAGGCCGTTCTCCACACCGGGAAGGAGCGCGTCCTGCTGTGCCTTGCTGAACCGGTGAATTTCGTCGAGAAACAGCACAGGAGTTTTCTGTCCAATGTCACCCAGCCGTCTCGCGTGGTCCATCACCTCACGAACATCTTTGACCCCGGCAGTGACCGCCGAAAGCTCCATGAATTCCCTGCCTGAGGAACGGGCGATGACTTTAGCGAGGGTGGTTTTGCCCACCCCCGGTGGTCCCCACAAAATGACCGACGTTCCGGTGTTCTCGTTTTCGGGGTCGGCCAAGGTCCGAAGGGGTGACCCGGGCTGCAGAAGGTGGTCTTGGCCGATTACCTCGTCGAGCGACTGAGGTCGCATTTGTGCGGCGAGAGGCGCGCGACTGCCGAAGAGACCACCCGTTTCCGCCATGGCCACCATGGTAGTTGTCACGCCCGCGCCGCTCACGAAAATGGCAATTATCACAATCCGATAAGGGTCTCGCTATCGCCACTTCTTGGTGATTCCGGGTGTGTAGGCTGATTCCCGCTTGCACAAAAGCGTTGGGAGAGCACAGACCTATGGTCGAATCCACACATTCGTGGGGTCGCGTCAATGGCGACGGCATCGTCGAAGTAACCGTCGAAGGTGCTTGGCACCACGTGGGCTCTTATCCCGATGGAACCGCGGAGGAAGCTCTCGCCATCTT
>JAYODB010000003.1:44634-49414 GCA_038106075.1 Cellulomonadaceae bacterium
CCTCGCATCCCGTGACGCCAACTCCATTCGCTGGAAGGAGACCACCTCGGCCATCGACGGCATCTTTGAAAAGTGGAAGGCTCACCAGCAAACCGGACCCCGCTTGCCCAAGGCCACCGCTGATGCGCTGTGGAAGCGATTCAAAACCGCGCGAAACACGCTCGACCGCGCCCGCCGCCAGCATTTTCAAGAGCGCGACAAGCTCGCCAAAGCCTCGAAGTCGGTCAAGAAGGAACTGATCGAAAAAGCCCAGGCGCTCGCACCGAAGGGTGCCGATGGAATCGCGGCCTACCGAGCACTACTCGAGGAGTGGAAGAAGGCGCCGCGCGCTGCTCGGGCCGTTGAAGACCAGCTGTGGGCTCAGTTCAAAGCCGCTGGTGACGCTCTGTACCAAGCAAAGAGCCAACAGGCTGAAGCCGAGGATGAGGCGAATCGCGAAAACGGTGAGGCAAAACAAAAATTGGTCGAAGAGTTTTCTGACCTGTTGACCATGAGCGACCACCGAGAAGCAGTGGAGCGACTGAGACTATTCCACGACCGATTCCGCCAGATTGGTCCGGTGCCGCGGGGAATGGTCAAGAAAATTGACGCTGAGGTCAAGAAATTCGACCAGCACGTCAAGAAGCTCGAAGCCGAGCACTGGGATAAATCAAATCCTGAAAAGCAGGCCCGCTCACAGAGTTTCCTCGATCAAATCGACCAGCAAATCTCTGAGCTTCAGAGCGAACGAGCGACTGCTGAAGCTGCAGGAGATGCCAAGACTGTGGCTCGACTCGACGAAGAGATTTCGACCAAAGAGGCCTGGAAGAAAGTCCTCACCGAAAGCTAGACCTCTCTTCTCCACAGATTCTCCCCTCGCCCTCCATTTCGCTTCTCTGTGGGGGACACTCCCCCGGTGCATTCCAGACTCACCGCTTCAGAAGAATCAACTCTCCGGCTCGACGGGCTCTCGTGGTCGTCGGGTTCAATGGTCTGGCCCCACCCCGCTCCCCCTCTACTGCCAGAACGAGCAGTAATGGTGCGGGACATCGTCCCTGGGTGGGCCACTGTCACCGCCCATACGGCAGCCTGGATTTATACCGGAATGGGGCGAGCCGAACCTTGGGCACTATGCGCCCCCAGCAAACCCGCGATTTCACCTCTTCAACGTCGCGAGTGGCGGCCCCGGACTATCTCTCTCAAACCACAGGACATCGTCGATATCCGCGGATTGACGCTCACCTCTGTGCCACGCACCGTATACGACTTACTGAGCTGGCCCGGCAGCGACGAAGTGGCGGCGTGCCAGCTCTATTTGCTCGCCACGGCGGCGCACCTCGAACGTGCACTAGCCCCGGGTCGATTCTCGCCCCTCACCGCGAGCACGCGCGAACGGGCCCGCAGAAGAACACTTCTCGTTCAGCAGTGGTGGCGTGACTACCCGCTGGTCACCCGATAGACGTCGTACACCGCGTCGATTCGACGCACCGAGCTCAACACCCGCTCCAAGTGGGTCACGTCACCCATTTCAAAGACGAACCGGCTGATCGCAAGCCGATCGTCGGAGGTGTGCACGGTGGCGGAAAGGATATTGACGTGGTGTTCACTCAGGACACGAGTGACATCGGAGAGCAGACCTGGGCGGTCGAGTGCCTCGATTTGAATGTGGACGAGGAACACCGCCCCCTTCGTCGGGGCCCACTCCACGTCGATCATGCGCTCGGGCTTGCTCGTCAGGTCTCCGATGTTCGTACAGTCAGCCTGATGAACACTGACCCCCGTTCCGCGGGTGACAAACCCGAGAATTTCGTCGCCGGGGACAGGAGTGCAGCATTTGGCGAGCTTGACCAGAATGTCCGGAGCGCCTCTCACGAGGACACCCGATTCGCTGGTTCGGCTAGACCGACGTTGCCCCAGCTGAAGCGGTTCCGTCTCATCATCGACGGCGGAGTCCTTCTCAGCCCAGGCGAGGAGCTTCTCAATGACCGATTGGGTCGACACTCGACCCTCACCAACTGCCTGGTAGAGGGATTCGACGTTCTCAAGATGCAGAAGTGCTACCAACTCAGCGAGTGCCTCAGAAGACATCAAACGCTTGAGCGGCAGGTTTTGTTTCCGCATGGCTCGAGCAATTGCCTCCTTGCCCTGCTCAATGGCCTCATCGCGGCGTTCCTTGGTAAACCACTGGCGAATCTTTGATCGCGCTCGTTGAGACGTGACGAAGTTGAGCCAGTCCTGACTGGGCCCGGCGTCAGGGTTCTTCGCGGTGAAGACCTCCACCGAATCACCGCTTG
This sequence comes from Cellulomonadaceae bacterium, assembly GCA_038106075.1. Taxonomy (GTDB): domain Bacteria; phylum Actinomycetota; class Actinomycetes; order Actinomycetales; family Microbacteriaceae; genus Pontimonas. The sequence continues at coordinate 46,908 of JAYODB010000003.1, forward strand.
AGAGGGCGGTGTCGAGCGGCACCAGACGCCCATTGACTCGCGCCCCCATCGTGCGGTGACCCACCTCGGTGTGGACGGCGTAGGCAAAGTCGACTGGTGTGGCGCCAGAGGGAAGCCCGACCACTTTGCCCTTCGGAGTAAAGACGTAGACTTCCTTGGCCCCGATCTCATATCTGAGGGTGTCGAGGAATTCGGAGGGGTCTTTGGTGTCCTCTTGCCAGTCAGAGAGATGGGCCAGCCACGCCATTTCCGTCGTTTGGCTCAGCGCGGTCTCTTCCCCCTCGCGACCGCGGGCATCCCGCTGATCTTTTGAACCTTCTTTGTATTTCCAGTGCGCGGCCACGCCGTATTCGGCTCGCTGGTGCATTTCGACGGTACGAATTTGGATTTCGACCGGGCGACCCTCGGGGCCATAAACCGTGGTGTGAAGTGACTGATACAGATTGAATTTGGGTGTCGCAATGTAGTCCTTGAAGCGACCCGGCATGGGATTCCACCGCGCGTGAACCGCGCCCAACGCGGCGTAGCAGTCACGAATAGAACCGACCACGATGCGAATACCGGTGAGGTCGTGAATATCGGAGAAGTCGCGTCCTCGTCGGACCATTTTTTGGTAGATGGAATAGAACTGCTTGGGTCGACCCATCACCTCGGCTTTGACTTTTGCCGCGCGCAGGTCACCCTTGACCAGGCCCATCACGTTGTCGACATACGCTTCGCGTTCCGGAGTGCGGTTCTCAACAAGCGATTCGATTTCGACGTAGAGTTTCGGATTCAACACCGCAAAGGAGAGGTCTTCCAGCTCAGTCTTAATCGCTTGGATTCCCAGTCGGTGTGCTAGCGGCGCGTAGATGTCCAGGGTTTCCTGCGCCTTACGAGCAGCCGACTCGGGACTCACAAACCCCCAGGTACGGGCGTTATGCAGTCGATCGGCGAGTTTGACCACCAACACGCGAATGTCTTTGGACATCGCGACAATCATTTTTCTCACCGTTTCGGCCTGGGCGTTTTCGCCATATTTGACTCGGTCGAGCTTGGTGACGCCGTCCACGAGCATCGCGACCTCTTCACCAAACTCTTGCCTCAACGACTCCAGCGGATATCCCGTGTCTTCAACAGTGTCGTGGAGGATGGCGGCGGCGATGGTCTTTGGACCCAAGCCCAATTCGGCAAGAATCTCCGCCACCGCTACCGGGTGGGTGATGTAAGGCTCACCGGAACGCCTGGTCTGTCCCTCGTGAGCTTTCTCCGCGATACGGTACGCGCGTTCAATAATGGCCATGTCGGCGCGCGGGTGATTGCGCTTGAGCGTCTTAATCAGCTGCTCGTAGCCCTCAGAGACGGGTGTGCGCGAGAAGAGCCGAGGCAAGAACTGCCGGAAGGCATGGAACTGGGACTGTTGCGTGTCAACGGCCATCGCACACCCCCTGGACTGTGTTTACAGTGTACGAGGCTGGCGCCCAGACAAGCTCGGAACGGCGAGGTTTCTCTGAGCGCTTAGCGAACGGCTCCCGAAGTTGTGCGCTGAATCTTTTCTCGGCGACGACCCTGCTTTTTCGCTTCAGGCTCATTTTGACGAAGGTGGACATACATCGGAGCCGCGATGAAAATCGTCGAATACGTTCCGGCGATGATTCCGATGAATAGCGCCAGGGCGATGTCCCGCAGCGTTCCCGCGCCCAACAGCACAGAACCGATGAAAAGAATGGCCGCCACAGGCAACACGGCAACCACCGAGGTGTTGATGGAACGAACGAGGGTCTGGTTAACCGCGAGGTTGACCGACTCGGCGAACGTCCGAGTGGACTCCTCCCCTTCTTCAGAGGTGTTCTCGCGGACCTTGTCGAACACCACCACAGTGTCATAGAGGGAGTACCCGAGGATGGTGAGGAATCCGATCACCGCGGCGGGCGTGATTTCGAAACCGAGCACGCCGTAGACGCCCGCTGTGATGGCCAAATCGTGGATGAGCGCGGTCATTGCGGCAAGAGACATCTTCCACGTTCGGAAGTACGCCGCCATCACCAAGCTCACCAATACTAGGAACACGGCGAGAGCGCGGAGCGCTTGAATCGTGATGTCTTGACCCCAGGTCGCACCGATGAATGATGAGGTCACCTCACTGACAGGCACGTCATAGGCGCCCGCGAGTTCGGTGCGAATCAGCTCGGTCTCTTCGGTCGTGAGCTGCTCGGTTTGGACCCGCACAGAGTCCCCACCCACGATAGACACGCGGGGGTTAGAACCGACTCCCACCACATCGTTCACCGTGTCCGTCGCTCGCTGCTCTTCGACCACTGCCGGGTTTGACACCCGGAATTCGGATCCGCCGCGGAACTCAATTCCAAAAACGAAGCCGCCTCTCAGGGTGGTGATGACAATGGCGAGGACCACCAGTCCCGCGCCAACGAAATACCACAGGAGCCGTCGACCAACGAAATCAAAGGAACGAGCGCCGGTGTACAGGTCGTTTCCAAAACGAGTGAGCATCGACATTATTGGCCTCC
>JAYODB010000003.1:49514-59246 GCA_038106075.1 Cellulomonadaceae bacterium
AAGAGCGCCACGATAATCAGGTCGACCACGGTGGTCACACCGAGTGTGAAGGCAAAGCCTCGAACGTTACCCACCGCGAGGACATACAGCACGACCGCAGCGATGAAGCTCACGGCGTCAGAGGCCAGAATCGTCCGGAATGCCCTCTTCCAGGCTGCCTGAATGGAGGATTCGAGGGTTCGACCGTCGCGCAACTCGTCACGAATACGTTCGAAGAACACGATGAACGAGTCGGCGGTAATACCAATAGCCACAATCAGACCCGCCACCCCAGCGAGCGACAGGCGGTAACCCTGCGCGTTGGAGAGGTAGGTGATGATGAAGTAGGAGAGGACGAACGCTACCGTGAGCGAGAACACCGTCACGAGTCCGAGCAAGCGGTACTGAAAGAGCGAGTAGACCACGACCAAAATCAGACCGATCAAACCGGCAATCAAACCGCTCTGCAGCTGCGAGAGACCCAGCGTCGCCGTGATCGTTTCTGAGGATTGAACTTGGAAGCCAATCGGAAGCGCACCGAACTTCAACTGGTCGGCCAGAACCGACGCAGACTCCTGGGTGAAGGATCCACTGATTTGGGGACGACCATCGGTGATTGCGGCAAGCGTGCGCGGAGCCGAGATGACTCGACCGTCCAAGACGATGGCGAACTGGTTCTGCACGCCTGGCAGGGCAATCAGCCGCTCGGTGACGGTGCGGAACTGTTCGGTACCGGTCGCGTCGAATTCGATGAACACGCCCCACTCGTTGGTGGCAACGCCGGTGGGACCCGGAACCAGACCCGAGACCGCGTCGGAGATTGACTCTCCCCCCACTTCGACGGGCCCAAGAATGTATTTCGCGAGACCGTCACTACTACACGTCACCAAAGGTGTGGTCGGATCGGCGACATTCGCACCAGATGTGTCGAGAACGAGGCAGTTGAGGTTTTGATACTCCGCGTCGAGTTGAGGGGTGATCCACGCCAAATCCGAGGCATTAGCGGGCTCGAGGGTGTCCTCCGAGGTCTCTTCGGGCACCTCAACCAGCTCCGCTTCAGGGTCGAAAGAGGCAAACTCGGTCACCAATACAGGCCGGAACTCAAGTTTTGCCGAGGAGCGAATCCGCTCAAGTGTGGCCTGATCGGGTTCTCCCGGAATGGAGACCACGATGTTCTGGCCACCCTGGGTGGTGACTTCTGCCTCAGCAACACCACTCGCGTCGACGCGCTGACGGATAATCGCCACCGCTTGAGCGAGCTGCTCTTCGCTGACGCTTTGACCTTCAGCGAGCCGCGGTTCCAGAATGATTTGAGTACCGCCCTGGAGGTCGAGCGCGAGCTTCGGGGTCCAGGAGCCCTCGTCGTTGACGACTGAGAGAGCGTTTCCGCCCACCAGAATCGCAAAAATGACGCCCAGCCACACGAGTGCGCGCGAGGCGGAGCGAACAATGGAGGACTTTGCCACTGGCGAGTGCTTTCGGGAGTGCGGTTAGGACTTTTTGCTGGTCGTCTCAGACGATGCGTCGTCTGCGGGGACCTCGTCCTCGATGACCTTGGTGAGAACCTGACGGTGAACCTCGAGCGTGGTGGACTTTCCGGTCTTAATCACCGCGACGTTGGTGTCGTCATCAATACTCACGAGAGTGGCGTAGAGACCGAATGAGGTCATGACTTTTGCGCCTGGAACAAGCTTTTCTTGAAGCTCCAGCTGGGTCTGGCGCTGCTTGCGAGAATTACGGAACATGAAGAAAACGAGCAGTGCAAGCACTGCCATCATCATGAGACTAAACGGGTCCACGACCACTCACCTTTTCGTTGAAATCGTCTCGCCGGGTTTCCCCGGCACCCCAGTAACTATAGGTCATGGAGGGTGGGAGCTTCTCGTCCCAGGTGCCGCCACGCTAAAGGCGTCGCGATTCGACCCCTCGGTGAGCGGACGATGAAACCCTGTCGAACTAGGAAGGGTTCGACCACGGACTCAATTGTTTCGGCCTCCTCGCCAACGGAGACGGAGAGGGTCCCCAAGCCGACGGGCCCTCCCCCAAAACGCGAGATGAGGATGTCGAGCACCTGTCGGTCAAGACGATCGAGTCCCCACTCGTCGACGTCATAGAGCTCAAGGGCAGCCCTGGCGTTATCCAAGGATGCCTCGCCCCCGTGAATGAGCGAGTAATCCCTTACTCGACGCAGAAGGCGATTTGCAATTCGGGGTGTGCCGCGCGAGCGCTTCGCGATTTCGACCAGAGCGTCGCTCGTGGCGGCAATATCGAGAACTCGTGCCGATCGCGACACCACGTCGGTGAGCTCTTCGGTCGAGTAGAACTCGAGGTTTGCGGTAAACCCGAAGCGATCCCGCAGGGGGTTGGGAAGGAGACCGGACCTGGTTGTTGCCCCAACCAGGGTGAACGGCGCGAGTTCGAGCGGAACGGTGGTCGCTCCCGGGCCTTTGCCGACCATGATGTCAATGCGAAAATCTTCCATTGCCAAATAAAGCATCTCTTCCGCGGGCCGGGCCATGCGGTGAATCTCGTCGATGAAGAGCACCTCTCCGGGCGTCAACGAGGACAACACCGCGGCGAGGTCTCCCGCGTGCTGTATCGCAGGGCCACTGGACACCCGCAAGGGCGAGTGCGTCTCCTCGGCGACAATCATGGCGAGCGTGGTTTTCCCGAGCCCCGGAGGTCCCGCCAAAAGAATGTGATCTGGTGTGCGTTTTTCGAGGTCTGCGGCTTTGAGCAACAGCGCCAGTTGATCGCGCACCTTCTCTTGGCCGATGAATTCGGCGAGAGCCGTCGGTCGGAGGGCCCCCTCGAATTGGATTTCAGCGTCTCCACTGGCCTCCGGGTTCACAAGCTCCGACTCATTCACGAGAAGTCCTCGCGGACGGTTTGCGGTCCGAGCGCCTGCAGGGCCTTCTTCACCAGCGCGGGCACCGACGCGTCGTCACCGTCGGACAGGGTGTCAACCACCTCGGCCACCCCTTTCTTCGCCACTCGGTCGCTCCACCCCAAGCCCACTAGAGCGGACACGATAGCGGCCTGGTCTTGCGCGCTCACACGACTGTCCACAGCGGGTGCGGAAGCGGGTGTGGCTCCGGTGGAGTGAATCTTGCCCTGAAGCGACAGCACGATAAGTTTTGCCGTCTTCGGACCGATGCCACTGACGGCACGGAACGCCGAATCGTCTTCGGTCGCGACCGCGTGCCCGATCTCATCCACGGTGAGCTCACTCACCACCCCCAGGGCCGATTTTGGCCCCACTCCGTTCACTCCGCAGAGCAAATCAAAGGTGTCCCGCTCTTCCACCAGGGCAAAGCCGTAGAGGCTCAGGTCGTCTTCGCGCACAATCAGGGTCGTGTGCAGAGCGGTGTCTTCCCCCACTCGAAGAGCCGCGCTCGTTCGAGCCGGCACAAACACCCTCATTCCTACGCCGTGGACGTCCACCACCACGGAGGACGTGGACACGGCAGAGAGGGTTCCTCGGAGGCTGGAAATCACCCCTTCAGCCTATTTTGGCCACTCGCTCTAATCGCCTCGCGCCACGCACGTTGGGCAGGAGTCTCCTGCGCTCCTTCCCCCGAGACGGGGGCGTGAGAGCGCCACGCTTCCGTAATCGCGAGGGCGAGTGCATCAGCGGCATCGGCGGGTTTCGGGACGTCATCGAGCCCAAGGATGGTTTTGACCATCTGCTGAACCTGTGGCTTCTTGGCGCCGCCGTAGCCCGTGACCGCGGCTTTTACTTCGCTGGGCGTTCGATGGCTGACCTCGATTCCGCGCTCGTGAGCGAGAGCCATCACGATGCCACTTGCTTGAGCGGTTCCCATCACCGTGCGGACATTGTGTTGGGCGAACACCCTCTCGATCACAACCCGGTCGGGCTGATATTCGTCCAGGAGTTTCGCTACACCCTGTTGGAGAGTGTGTAATCGCTTCTGCGGCTCCCAATCGGTGGGCGTGGTCAATACCGTGACGGTGACGAGAACAACGTCCCTAGACCGAGGGTTGTCAATCACACCGACTCCCAATCGAGTCAGCCCGGGATCAACGCCGAGGATTCGCATCCGATTCAGTCTTCGGAGTCCAGTGCCTCTTGAACCTCTGGGCTCAGATCCATATTGGTGAACACGTTTTGCACGTCGTCACAGTCTTCGAGCGCATCGATCAGCGACATCACTTTCTTGGCCGCGTCGAGATCGGGGCCCACGGAAACAGTCGCGACAAACTCTGCCTCGGCCTGGTCGTAATCGATACCGGCAGCTTGGATGGCTTCCCGGTTGGCCACAAGCTCTGACGGGTCTGTGATGACTTCAAAGCCCCCGCCGCGGTCGATGACTTCTTCGGCGCCAGCGTCTAACACCGCGGCGAGAACGTCGTCTTCGGAGAGCGAATCGATCTTGGTGATCGCGATCACACCTTTTCGGTGGAAGTTATAGGCCACACTTCCCGGATCAGCCATGGTGCCGCCGTTACGGCTCATGATGATGCGCACTTCAGCGGCAGCCCGGTTCTTGTTATCGGTCAGACACTCGATCAGTAACGCGACACCGCCGGGTCCATATCCCTCATACATGATGGTTTGGTAGTCAACGGCGTCGCCGGTGAGGCCCGCCCCGCGCTTGACGGCGCGATCAATATTGTCGTTGGGCACCGACGACTTTTTGGCCTTCTGGATAGCGTCGGCGAGGGTCGGGTTACCGGCAGGGTCAGCTCCGCCGATTTTGGCGGCCACTTCAATGTTCTTAATGAGCTTGGCGAATGACTTGGCACGTCGAGCGTCAATTACCGCTTTCTTGTGCTTGGTGGTGGCCCACTTGGAATGCCCGGACATATTTCCCCTCTAAGCCGTTATCGTCAGGCTCTACTGACCGTGGTTAGTGTAGTCGCCGGTCGTCTACGCGGCAGCGTAGGCCCCCACACGCTCAAGAAATTCCCGGTGAAAACGAGGCTCCCCCGTCACTTCGGGGTGAAAAGCCAAGGCGGTAATGGATCCGTTGTCTACCGCGACCACACGACCATCGGGAAGTTGCGAGCGAACCGTCACACCCTCCCCCACTCGAGTCACGACCGGCGCTCGGATAAACGAGACGTCGACCGGCTCTTCCCACCCGTCGACGTCGAGTGAGACGTCAAAAGACTCCCGCTGGGATCCAAAAGCGTTGCGCCTCACCGTCATGTCGAGCCCGCCCAGGGTCTGCTGTCCTTCGATACCGTCGTCGAGCTCGCGGGCGAGAAGAATCATCCCGGCACAGGTCGCTAAGACGGGAAGGCCAGAGCCAATCAGGCTGATGAGCGGCTCACGGAGACCGAAAAGCTTGGTCAACTTGTCCATCACACTTGACTCGCCCCCGGGCAGCACAAGTCCCGAGATGCCGTCAAGATCCTTCGGCTGCCTGATTTCCACCACCCTGGCACCCAGGGACTCCAGCATCAGGCGGTGTTCGCGCACATCTCCTTGGAGGGCGAGAACACCAACAAGCGGAGAATTACCAACCACGCTCGGCGAGGCGGTGCGGAGCGGGAAGGTCGGACACATTAATTCCGACCATCGCTTCTCCCAAGCCACGAGACACGTTCGCAATGACTTCTGGGTCGTGGTACTGGGCTGTGGCCTGAACAATGGCTGCGGCACGCTTAGCTGGGTCACCCGACTTGAAGATGCCCGAGCCGACGAATACGCCGTCTGCACCGAGCTGCATCATCATCGCCGCGTCGGCGGGAGTCGCCACACCACCGGCGGTGAATAACACCACCGGGAGCTGACCGGTCGCGGCGACCTCGGCGACGAGGTCAAACGGCGCTTGGAGCTCCTTGGCCGCCACATACAGCTCATCGGGGGTTTTGGAGCGCAGTTCGTTGATTTGGCCGCGAATCATCCGAATGTGCTTGGTGGCCTCGGAGACATCACCGGTACCCGCTTCACCCTTGGAGCGCACCATTGCGGCGCCTTCGGTGATTCGGCGGAGCGCTTCGCCAAGGTTCGTGGCACCGCAGACGAAGGGAACCGTGAAACCCCACTTGTCGATGTGGTTCACGTAATCGGCGGGGCTCAAGACCTCTGACTCGTCGATGTAGTCCACACCGAGCTGCTGCAACACCTGGGCTTCGACGAAGTGGCCGATACGGGCCTTCGCCATCACCGGGATCGACACCGAGGAGATGATTCCCTCAATCAGGTCGGGGTCGCTCATCCGAGCAACACCACCCTCAGCACGAATATCGGCGGGAACTCGCTCGAGCGCCATCACGGCGACCGCACCGGCGTCTTCAGCGATTTTGGCCTGGTCGGGAGTAACGACGTCCATGATGACGCCGCCCTTCAGCATTTCGGCGAGGCCACGCTTCACTCGTGCGGATCCGGTTTGGCCAGTGTTGTTGGTCATTGTGTGTTCTCCTCTAGGCGGGCAAGAAGCCCGCGACATCTCAGATGATTCTATTCGCTCGGCTGAGTCCAGGCTGAGCGCAGCTGGTCGCGGATATCGCCCAGAAGCTGCGGCATTGCCTTGGTCTTCGCGATAATCGGAAAGAAGTTCGAATCTTGGCCCCACCGCGGCACGACGTGCTGGTGAAGGTGCTCTTCGATACCCGCCCCGGCGATGCGACCCTGATTCATTCCAATATTGAAGCCGTGCGCTCCGGCCACATCACGCAGCAGCACCATGGACCGCTGAGTAAGGGCGGCAATTTCCGCCGCCTCCTCTTCCGTTGCCTCGTCGTAGCCCGCGATGTGACGGTAGGGGCAAATGAGGAGGTGTCCAGGGTTGTAGGGAAAGAGATTCAACACAACGTAGGCGAGAGTTCCTTCGAACACGACCAGGTTCTCTTCATCGTCGAGTTCGGTGGCGATACAAAATACGCACTGGCCGGGCTTGCACCCGTCATTACCGTGGATATAGCCAATCCGATGGGGAACCCACAAGCGTTGGAATGCATCGGGAACACCAGGAATTTCCCATGCGTCCCTGAGACTGCCATCGGGCGAATCAGTCATCGCGACGCTCCGCAATCGCCGCTTCAATCCTGCTGATTGCGTCGGCGATCGGAACGCCGTTGTCCTGCGAACCGTCGCGGAACCGGAAGCTCACCGCTCCCGCGGTTCGATCGTCTTCGCCGGCGATCAGGATGTAGGGCACCTTCTGTTTCGTGTGGGTGCGAATCTTCTTCGGCATCCGATCATCAGAATCGTCGAGCTCGGCCCGGATCCCGCGCTCGCGAAGCTGGTCGATGACCTCGGAGAGATACGGGGCAAACTCGTCCGCCACAGGCACCCCGACCACCTGAACCGGCGCGAGCCACGCGGGGAATGCGCCCGCATAGTGCTCGGTGAGGACACCAAAGAACCGCTCAATTGAGCCGAACAGGGCGCGGTGGATCATGATCGGCCGAGCGCGGGAACCATCCGCCGCCTGGTACTCCAGGTCGAAACGCTCCGGGAGGTTGAAATCCAACTGGATTGTCGACATCTGCCAGGAGCGACCAATGGCGTCACGCGCCTGCACGGAAATCTTGGGGCCGTAGAACGCGGCGCCACCCGGATCGGGCACCAATTGCAGGCCAGAGGCGTCCGCGACACGTTCCAGGATTCCTGTCGCTTCATTCCACAACTCATCGGAGCCGACGAACTTGTCGCTGTGTTCGTCGCGAGTGGAGAGCTCGAGGTAGAAGTCGGTCAGGCCGTAATCGGAGAGCAGACCCAATACGAAGTTCAAGACTCCGTTGAGCTCATCTTCCAGGCTTTCGTGGGTGGTGAAAATGTGCGCGTCATCTTGAGTCATTCCGCGCACGCGCGTGAGACCGTGCACCACACCCGACTTTTCGTAGCGATAGACCGAACCAAATTCGAACATGCGCAGCGGAAGCTCGCGGTAGGAGCGCTGGCGGGAGCGGTACACCAGGATGTGGAACGGGCAGTTCATCGGCTTGAGGTAGTAGTCGACGCCTTGCCGGGTGATTTCCCCGGCCTCGTTGCGCTGCTCGTCGACGTGCATCGGCGGGAACATGCCGTCTTTGTACCAAGAGAGGTGGCCACTCACGTCAAACAGGTCAGCTTTAGAAATATGGGGCGCATAGACAAACTCATACCCGGCTTGCTCGTGACGCTTGCGCGAGTAGTCCTCCATCACCCGTCGAATAATGCCGCCCTTGGGGTGGAATACCGGCAGGCCCGATCCGATTTCGTCGGGGAAGCTAAAGAGGTCAAGTTCAACACCGAGCTTGCGGTGGTCGCGCCTCTTCGCCTCCTCTAATCGGGTGAGGTGCTGGCTGAGCTCTTCTTTCGAGGGCCAGGCGGTGCCGTAGATGCGTTGCAACTGCGGATTGGTTTCCTTACCTCGCCAGTAGGCCGCCGCCACACGGGTGAGATCAAACCCGTTTGTGATCAGCTTGGTGTGAGGCAGGTGGGGGCCCCGGCAGAGGTCCTTCCACACCGTCTCGCCGGTCTTCGGGTCGACGTTGTCGTAAATGGTGAGTTCTCCCGCCCCCACTTCGACGCTTTCGTTGTCTGAGCCCGCTTCAGCACTGGATTTCAGGCCAATCAGTTCGAGCTTGTATGGCTCGTGTGCGAGTTCTGCCCTCGCCTCATCGTCTGACACGACCCTGCGGACAAACCGTTGTCCTTGATTGACAATGCGTTGCATGTCCTTCTGAAGACGCTTGAGCTCCTCAGGGGTGAAAGGCTCGTCAACGTCGAAGTCGTAATAGAAACCATCGGTGATGGGCGGGCCAATGCCGAGCTTGGCGTCGGGCCGCAGGGCTTGAACGGCTTGAGCTAGGACGTGCGCGGTGGAGTGGCGAAGAATATCCAAACCATCGGGCGATCCGAGAAGGACCGGCTCAACGACATCGCCGGGTGCGAGTTCTCGAGAGAGGTCGAGTAATTCTGTCCCCCGCCGAACAGCAACCACATCGGCAGCATCAAAGAGCTCCGCACCCGTCGTTGCAGAATCAACTGTCACCGCGGATACATCGGTTTGAACGGGCTTAGACACGTATTTCCTCAGACGTCCTCGTTAGAGCTCTCAGCCTACTTGTCGTCCTTGCCCTTGCCCTTCTCGCCACGGGCCGAGTAGGCGAGCCCGAAGACACCCCACCCGACGAGAAAAATCGAAGCCACCCAGGCCAGCACCGTGTCCTGCTCAAACGCGGGTCGAACAATGACCGCCCACAGGGCGAGAGAGAGCAGTGCGGTCAACACAAAGGGGTTCTTCATAGTGACCCAGTCTAGGCAACATCGCCCCGCGGGAGAGGGCGTTCGACCGAGAATGAGTGGGCGATACTGGGTTCGAACCAGTGACCTCTTCCGTGTGAAGGAAGCGCGCTACCACTGCGCCAATCGCCCGGGAGCTCTAATTGTGCCACACCCCGCCACGCGAACCGAATGGGCATCAGGGAGGGGCGACACGAATCAGAGGTGTTTGTCGCCCGGCACCAGAATCGGCTAAGGTATGGGAGCACGCTTTAGCGAGCATTGCGGATGTGGCGCAGCTGGTAGCGCATCACCTTGCCAAGGTGAGGGTCGCGAGTTCGAATCTCGTCATCCGCTCGGATCCGATAAGGGTCGGGAGTAACACCCCACACGGTGGCGTGGCCGAGAGGCGAGGCAGCGGCCTGCAAAGCCGTCAACACGGGTTCGAATCCCGTCGCCACCTCGCTGGCGACACAGCAAAAGCAGATTGGGCGATTGGCGCAGCGGTAGCGCGCTTCCCTGACACGGAAGAGGTCACTGGTTCGAACCCAGTATCGCCCACCACAGCAGGC
>JAYODB010000036.1:0-9647 GCA_038106075.1 Cellulomonadaceae bacterium
TCACCGGTGGTGGTCTACTGTGAACGATTCACAGTGCACTTCTACTGTTGGCCAGGCTCCCCAAAACCACGCGGGATGTTCGTGGCGTTTGCCTCGCGGTGGTCTGCTGTGCCACAGCACTAAAGGAGAAATCACCTAATGGAAGGTGACGACATTACGTTCAGCGAAGCCGTCCTCGATAACGGACGCTTCGGAACGAGAACGATTCGATTTGAAACCGGCCGCCTTGCGCAGCAGGCTCAGGGTGCCGTAGCGGCCTACCTTGACGACGAGACCATGTTGCTTTCGGCAACCAGCGTCAGCAAGAGCCCTCGGGAAGGCTTTGACTTCTTCCCGCTCACCGTTGACGTGGAAGAGCGTCAGTACGCTGCGGGCAAGATTCCCGGTTCGTTCTTCCGTCGTGAAGGACGCCCCTCGACCGAAGCGATTTTGGTCTGCCGTTTGATTGACCGGCCGCTGCGCCCGTCGTTCGTTGACGGATTGCGCAACGAGGTCCAGATTGTGGTGACGGTCCTCTCGATTGCTCCCGACGAGTTCTATGACGCTCTCGCGATTAACGCGGCGAGCGCATCGACTCAGATTTCGGGCCTGCCTTTTAGCGGCCCGATTGCGGGTGTGCGGATGGCGCTGATTGGTGACCAGTGGGTCGCCTTCCCCAAGCACAGCCAACTCGCCGAGGCAGTCTTCGACATCATGGTTGCCGGTCGCGTCGTGACGAACCCGGACGGTTCTGAAGACGTCGCCATCATGATGGTGGAGGCAGAAGCCACAGAGACCAGCTGGGATCTGATTCAGGCTGGTGCCACCAAGCCCGATGAGGCTGTTGTGGCCCAGGGCCTGGAAGCGGCAAAGCCCTTCCTCAAGAAGCTGGTTGAGGCCCAGGCGAAGCTTGCCAAGACCGCCGCGAAAGAGGTCCAGGACTATCCGGTCTTCTCCGACTACTCGGATGAGCTCTACCAGGCGGTCGACGGGTTGGCTGCTGCCGAGCTCTCGACGGTGTATCAAATCGCCGACAAGCTCGAGCGCCAGGCCGCTGACGACGAGCTCAAGTCTCGTGTCAAGGAAGCCATTGCCGCCAAGGTCGAGTCGGGCGAACTGCCCGAGGACGCCAACGGAATGGTCTCCGCGGCATACAAGTCGGTGACTAAGCGAATCATGCGCCACCGCGTGCTCACCGAGGGAATCCGTATCGACGGCCGTACCCCGGAGCAGATTCGTGGCTTGGACGCTGAGGTGGAAGTGATTCCCCGGGTGCACGGATCAGCACTGTTCCAGCGCGGTGAGACCCAGATTCTGGGTGTGACCACTTTGAACATGTTGAAGATGGAGCAGCAGCTCGACTCACTGAACCCAGTGACCAGCAAGCGCTACATGCACCACTACAACTTCCCGCCTTACTCGACCGGTGAAACGGGCCGTGTGGGTACCCCGAAGCGTCGTGAAATTGGTCACGGCTTCCTCGCCGAGCGTGCCCTGGTGCCGGTGCTGCCCACTCGTGAGGACTTCCCCTACGCGATTCGTCAGGTGTCCGAGGCTCTCGGATCTAACGGATCGACCTCGATGGGTTCTGTGTGTGCGTCGAGCCTTTCGCTGCTCAATGCCGGTGTGCCGCTGCGCGCCCCGGTCGCTGGTATCGCGATGGGTCTGATTTCTGATGAAGTCGACGGAGAGATGCGCTACCGCGCACTCACCGACATCCTCGGTGCGGAAGACGCGCTGGGAGATATGGACTTCAAGGTCGCGGGTACCCGCGAGTTTGTGACGGCCATCCAGCTCGACACCAAGCTCGACGGCATTCCGGCGAGTGTTCTTGCTGACGCGCTCAAGCAGGCAAAGGACGCCCGGATGACCATCCTCGACGTGATGAACTCGGCGATTAGCGAACCGGACGAAATGGCTCCGACCGCTCCTCGCGTGATCAGCGTCCAGATTCCTGAGGACAAGATCGGTGAGCTGATCGGTCCGAAGGGCAAGACGATCAACGCCATCCAGGATGAGACCGGCGCGCAGATCTCCATCGAGGACGACGGCACCGTCTACATCGGAGCGACCGACCAGGCGATTGCCGAAGAGGCTCGCGCTCGCGTCAACGCGATCGCGAACCCGATTACTCCGGAAATCGGAGAGCAGTATCTCGGCACGGTCGTGAAGCTCGCCACCTTTGGTGCCTTCGTCTCACTGCTTCCGGGCAAGGACGGATTGCTTCACATCTCTGAGGTGCGCAAGCTCGCTGGAGGCAAGCGCGTCGATGACATCGAAGACGTCTTGTCGGTGGGTCAGAAGATTCAAGTGGAAATCACCAAGATTGATGACCGCGGTAAGTTGTCGCTTTCGCCCGTGCTCGATGAGGTCGACACGCCAGCAAGCGGCGAAGAGGGCTAAATATCTGGAACCGGTTGCGGCGGCGGAGTTTTTCTTCGCCGCCGCTCCTTTTTGCCCGCTAAATGGGAAAACTAAGCCCCATTCAACGGCTTCTACCAGGAAACAGTCAGGAAGCGCCCAGAGTTTTACCACCCCCAAAGACACCGTTCGAGAGTAATGTGGCGCCCGCGCCCCTGTGTCTCTAGTAGGCCCAGTGGGGGTTAGGAAGAAAAAATCTTCCGACTCCGCTGCCGCGACGGCGGGAGTGGGGGATAAAAGAAACAGTTAAAGGGAGAACCATGGATCTGATGGTTATCACGCAGTCGTTCTTCATGCTCGGCTTCGTCGCTATGGCTGCGGGAACGTTGTACTTCGTTCTCGAGCGTAACGACATCAAGCCCGAGCACCGCACGACTGCTACCTACGCCGGTCTGATCACGTTCATCGCCGCGGTGATGTACTGGATCATGACCGACTTTGTGGGATTCTTCGACCAGTCAATGGGAGACGTAGGGGCTACGATGCCTTTCCGTTACATCGACTGGCTGCTCACCACGCCTCTGTTGCTGGTTGAGTTTGGTCTGATTGTGGCGATTGCCGGTGCCGCGACGAAGGGCTTTGTGACCCGTATCGTCGTCGCCGACATCATCATGATCGTTACGGGTTACCTCGGTGAGGTGGGAGAGCCGCTGTCTGCTGGCAACTGGTTCTTCTTCATCGTCTCGAGCCTTGCCTGGGTCTACATCGTCTGGCAGGTCTTCCAGGTCAAGCTGGACGGCATGCCCGACTTCGCCAAGAACGCGGTCACGATTATGCGTCGCTTCGTTCTCCTCGGATGGGCGATTTACCCCATCGGTACCGCCATTGAGGAGTTCATGACGATCTCCGGTGCTGACGTCAGCGCCGCAGTCGCCATCGCGGCCATCATTTACGTGATTGCCGACGTTCTCAACAAGGTTGGCTTCGGAATGGTCGCTGTTGCGGCCGCCAAGAAGGCCTAGCCAAACTCCCTTCACCCTCGCGGGCCGGTCTCCTAGAGTCCGGCCCGCGAGGCCGTTAAGGGGGAGAAAGTGGCCAAGCTCCCAGCGGTAGGCTTGGCGACTGTGTCGCCCGCGATCGAACTTCCCCTCGACCTCTCATCTTTGACCGCCACCATCAGTGGTGGAGCGGAACTCAAGCGGACCATTCATCCCTCGGGCCTTCGGATTCTGAGTGAGAAAGTTCCCGGGGCAGCGAGCACCTCAGTGGGGTTCTGGGTTGGCGTGGGCAGCCGCGATGAAGAACACGTCGCCTTCGGCTCGACCCACTTCCTCGAACACCTTCTCTTCAAAGGCACCCCTCGGCGCTCGGCGATGGACATCGCAGAAGCCTTTGACAGCGTGGGCGGAGAACACAATGCCCTGACCGCGAAAGAACACACTTGCTATTACGCGAAGATTCAAGACCGCGATGTGGAGATGGCCATCAGCGTCTTGGCGGACATGGTGTCGTCATCGCTGATTGACCCTCAAGAATTCGACGTCGAGCGCCGCGTCATCCTCGAAGAGCTCGCCATGGCCGACGACGACCCGAGCGACGTCGCACACGAGAGAGTGACCGAAGCAGTGATGGGCGACCACCCTTTGGGTCGCCCTATTGGGGGAAACCCGGACACCATCAAATCGGCTCAGCGCGATCAGGTCGTTGCCCACTACGAGCGCTACTACCGGCCCGAAGAATTGGTCGTCACCGTGGCGGGGGCACTCGATCACGACCAGGTTGTTGGGTGGGTGGTGACCGCTCTCGAGTCCTGTGGCTGGAACCTCGCAGAGGGGGCTCCCGTTCCCCGCCGTGCGACCGCTCTGGCGCGACTGCACTCGATCTCGGCGAGGCAGGTGATCCACCGACCTCTCGAGCAAACGATGGTCGTTCTCTCGATGCCGGGACTCACCCAGACCGATTCCAGGCGTCCCGCGCAGGCCATCTTGACGACCGTTTTGGGCGGGGGAATGTCGTCGCGGTTGTTCCAAGAGATTCGCGAGAAGCGAGGGCTTGCCTATAGCGTCTACGCCTTTGCGTCGAACTACTCGGACGCAGGAATGTTTGGCATGGGCGGAGGAACGTCGCCCCAGCATGCTTCCGAGGTGGCGCTGCTGATGAGAGACCTGTTCATGGAAATCGTGGAGAAAGGCATCACCCGCCACGAGTGGGAGCGCACGCGGGGTAACCTGCAGGGCTCGAGTTCATTGGCTCTGGAGAGCACCGACGCTCGGATGGTCCGCCTGGGTCGCTCCGAGTTGCACACCGGGGAGTTCGTCGACCGAGACGAAGCCCTGCGACGACTAGACCTTGTTACGCTAGAAGATGTTCAGTCGCTCGCGGCTGAGTTAGCCCGAAACCCGCTGTCTGCTGTGGCGGTGGGAGCTGTCAACGACAGCGCCTTGGATGTTCTCGACGATTAGCTCTCAGGCTTCCAAACTAGTCAGCCTTGCCAACCTGAGAGGTTCGAAGTGTCTCGTTACCTCTACCTTGTTCGTCACGGTGAACAGGTCGACGCAGAATTTGGCCTACCCGATGGCCCACTGTCACCTCGAGGTAAGCGTCAAGCGGAACTGATTGCCGAACGATTGAGCGGTGTGCCCTTCGACCGCGCGTTTTCCTCTCCGATGGAGAGGGCCATCGAGACGGCTCAAGCCATGACGTCGCGGATGCCGTCGCTTGAGGTGGAACCCTCGGCTCTCTTGATGGACTGTATTCCGTCGGGGCCCAGCCCGGATATGCCTTCGGTCTTCGAATCCTTTTTCGGGGGAGTGACCGCCGAGGAAATTCAAGCGGGTGAAGCCCAAATGGCTGACGCAAAGGCGGAGTGGCTCACCGTGCGCGCAGGGGACACTCACGAGTTGCTCATTACCCACAATTTTGTGATTGCCTGGTTTGTTCGCGAAGTCTTCGGAGCTCAACCGTGGCGATGGATTGGAATCAACCAAGCCCACTGTGGCTTGACCATCATCCGCGTGAGAAGCGCTAAACCTGCTGTCTTGGTTGCTCACAATGACCTCGGCCACCTTCCGGCCGAGATGCGTACGGGCATGCCCGACGACCAGCCCTTCTAAGTTACTCAGACGCTCTCCCGCCTAGACTGAGAGGGTGAGAGACGAGGAGGCGAGGGCTGAAATTGCCCGGCTCACCGAGCAGATTGAGGCCCTCCGCGACGCCTATTACGCGAAAGACCAACTCCTCGCGGACGACGTAGAGTACGACCGGCTCGTGGCCCAACTCGAGCAGCTCGAGGCCGCTTTCCCGCAGTTTGCTCAGGCTGACTCACCGACGCAGTCGGTCGGATACGGCGAATCGACTCTCTTTTCTCCAATCATTCACGCCGAGCGAATGTTCAGCCTCGACAATGTCTTTTCTGATGAGGAGCTCACGGGTTGGCTCGGCAAAATCAGCGACGATTTCCCGGCCGCACGCTTCCTCTGTGAGCTCAAGATTGACGGTCTCGCGCTGAATCTCCGCTACCAGCGCGGGGTTCTCGTCAGTGCCGCCACTCGTGGCGATGGCGTGACCGGTGAAGATGTGACGGAGAATGTCCACCACATCCCAGGGATTCCCTCTCGACTCAGCGGGAGTGACCTTCCCGAGCTCGTCGAAGTCCGCGGAGAAGTCTTTTTTCCAGTGGAAACCTTCCACGACATGAACCGTTCGCTGGCAGAAGCAGGCGAGAGAGTGTTCGCGAATCCGCGCAATGCGGCGTCTGGTTCTCTCCGGCAGAAACTCGAGGGTAAGTCGGAGGCGAAGCAGGCGCTGGCCCTGGACCGACTGGCCCGGTTGACCATGACCGTTCACGGCATCGGGGCGTGGCCGAATCCCCCTCTCGAGACCCAAAGCGAGCTCTATGACCTGTTCGCTCACTGGGGCCTCCCGGTCTCGCCCTTCGCCGAAGTGCACCCCGATCCAGAGAGCGTGTTGGGCTACATCCAACGGTTTGAATCCCAGCGCTCCGCTCTTGAGCACGAAATCGACGGCGCAGTGATCAAGGTTGACCAGTGGTCGATGCAGCGTGAACTCGGGGCGACGTCGAGGGCGCCGCGCTGGGCAATTGCGTATAAGTACCCACCCGAACAGGTCACCACCATTCTTCGAGACATCGTGGTGAGCGTGGGGCGAACAGGCCGCGCCACCCCCTACGCCGTGTTAGAGCCCGTCACGGTCGCCGGGAGCGAGGTGGAGAGAGCGACGCTCCACAACCAAGAGGTCGTGAAAGCTAAAGAAGTCCTCATCGGTGACCACGTCGTCATTCGCAAAGCGGGCGACGTGATCCCCGAAGTGCTGGGGCCGGTGGTGGAGAAGCGCACGGGCTCAGAGCGTGAATTCCAGATGCCAGCCGAATGCCCGGAATGTGGAGCCACACTCGCGCCTCAAAAAGAAGGCGATATTGACCTGCGGTGCCCCAATCAACAGAGCTGCCCGGCTCAGGTTCGAGGCCGCATCGAACACATCGGCTCGAGAGGGGCTCTCGACATTGAAGGTTTGGGAGAGGTGAGCGCCCTCGCGCTCACACAACCCCTTCCGCCAGCCACTGCTCTTCTGCGCAGTGAGGCAGGCCTATTCGGCCTCACTCTCGAGGACCTGTTTCCCGTGGTGTACCAGCCGCGCGACCCCGATACGGGAGAAGGCCGCGTCGATGAGAACGGTAATCCGCTTGAACTCTCTCCGTTTCGAAGAAAGCGGCAAAAAGGCGATCCTGTGCCTGGTGCTGCTGAAGGATTCTCAGGCGACGAAGACCAAGTTCCCTCAAAAGCGGCCCTCGAACTCATCGAACAGCTCGATAAAGCAAAGAGCAAACCGCTGTGGCGATTCCTGGTAAGCCTCAATATCCGGCACGTAGGACCCGTTGCCGCGAGAGCACTCGCGGGTCACTTCGGCTCGCTTGCCGCAATTGAAGAGGCACAACTAGACGAGCTGGCAGCGGTCGACGGTGTGGGGGAGACGATTGCCCGCTCGATTGTCGATTGGCTCTCTGTCGACTGGCATCGCGACATCATCAACCAATGGCGTGAGGCGGGAGTGACCTTCGTGGATTCCTCGTGGACGGGCACGCCGAGTGCAACAGAAGGCCCACTCTCTGGGCTCAGCGTTGTCGTCACCGGCTCAATCGACGGATACACCAGAGAAGAGGCCGAGGAAGCGGTTCGTCAGGCAGGGGGAACCCCGGTGTCGAGTGTGAGCAAGAAGACCGCGCTCGTGGTCGCGGGTCCTGGGGCGGGGTCGAAACTCGCTAAGGCGGAAACGCTCGGAATCCCGGTGGCTGACCAGTCGCTTTTTGGCGCTGTCTTGCGGGAAGGCCTCGATGCGCTCGGCGAGTAGCCAGAAGCTGCCCCTCTAGACTGTTGGGTCGAGTGTCTGAACGGAGAAGAATGAGCAACATCACCCCAGATCAGGTGAAACACCTCGCCAGTTTGGCGAGAATCGCGCTCACTGACGCGGAAGTGGAACGTCTGACGGGTGAATTGGGAGCCATTGTCTCGGCCGTAGAAAAGGTTGGCGAAGTTGCCACCCCCGATGTGGAACCGACCTCCCACCCGGTGCCGTTGGGCAATGTGTTCCGCTCCGACGTCGTAGGGGACACTCTGACCACCGAGCAGGCGATGTCGGGTGCTCCCGACCACGATGGTTCCCGCTTCAGAGTGACGGCCATTTTGGGAGAAGAACAGTGAGCGAACTCGTTCGTCTGCCCGCGATTGAACTTCAAGGGCTTCTCAACGCTGGAGAAGTCTCCGCGCGTGAGGTGACCCAGGCTCACTTAGACCGAATCTCTGAGGTGGAACCCGCCGTTCAGGCTTTCCTCCAGGTGAGCGACCATGCAATCGCTGAGGCGGATGAGATTGACCGCAGGCGTGCGGCAGGGGATGAGCTTCCGGCAACAGCGGGTCTCCCGCTGGCCGTAAAAGACGTCTTGTGCACGACTGATATGCCCACCACGGCCGGCTCGAAGATTTTGGAGGGCTGGATTCCGCCCTACGACGCGACGGTGGTGAGCAAGTACCGCGCTGCCGGCATGATTGCCCTGGGCAAAACCAACATGGATGAATTCGCCATGGGTTCGTCGACCGAACACTCTGGGTATCAGCGAACGGCAAATCCGTGGGACGTGGAGCGTATTCCGGGTGGTTCAGGGGGTGGCTCTGCCGCTGCCGTGTCGGCGTGGGAGGCTCCTCTTGCCCTCGGGAGTGACACCGGTGGTTCGATTCGCCAACCCGCGGCGGTCACGGGAACGGTCGGTTTCAAGCCGACCTACGGTGGTGTGAGCCGATACGGCGTGATTGCACTCGCGTCCTCGCTCGACCAAGTAGGTCCAGTCGCACGCTCAGTTGTCGACACGGCCTTGCTTCACGACGTCATTTCCGGTCACGACCCGCACGATTCCACGTCGATTAGTTCCCCCTGGCCGTCCATGTTGGACGCAGCCGTTCAGTCGGCGGCGGCACCCGACCTGTCCGGAGTCACACTGGGCCGGGTCATTCAGCTTGATACTGAGGGCTTCCAGCCTGGAGTCCGGCAGCGTTTTCACGAATTGCTCGAGCTCGCGGCGGCCCACGGCGCCGAAATTATCGACATTGACGCACCCCACTTTGACTACGCTGTTTCCGCCTACTACCTGATCTTGCCCGCAGAGGCCTCGAGCAATCTTGCGAAGTACGACTCGGTGCGTTTTGGTTTGAGAGTGACCCCAGAGAACGGTCAAGTCACCGTCGAGGACGTCATGGCGGCAACCCGCGAAGCGGGATTTGGCGACGAAGTGAAGCGCCGAATCATCCTCGGCACCTACGCCTTGAGTGCCGGCTATTACGACGCGTACTACGGCAAAGCTCAGAAGGTGCGAACACTCATTCAGCGCGACTTTGCCGACGCCTTCGCCAAGGTAGACGCGCTGATTACGCCGACCGCACCCACCACAGCCTTCAAGTTTGGCGAGCAGCTCGATGATCCGCTCACGATGTGGGCGAACGACATGACGACGATTCCGGCAAACCTTGCGGGAGTGCCCGGACTTGCTCTCCCGATGGGTCTCGCACCCGAGGATGGGCTTCCCGTCGGAGCCCAACTCATGGCGCCTGCCTATGAAGATCAGAGGCTCTTCCGCATCGGAGCCGCACTCGAGGCTCTCATTATCGAGCGGGATGGCCAGCACGTATCCTCCCTCGTCCCCGAACCCGGCCAGCCGAGGGGAGGAAGTAACTAGTGGCAAAGCTCATGGATTATGACAAGGCTCTCGAGCTATTCGAACCGGTCATCGGCTTGGAAGT
>JAYODB010000036.1:9747-11563 GCA_038106075.1 Cellulomonadaceae bacterium
TACCAAATCAGCCAATACGACGAGCCCATCGCTTTTGACGGTGAGGTCGAGGTCGAACTGGACGACGAAACGCTCTGGCGCGTGGAGATCGAGCGCGCCCACATGGAAGAGGACGCCGGAAAGCTCACTCACGTCGGCGGAGACACCGGCCGTATCCACGGAGCCGAATATTCATTGGTTGATTACAACCGAGCCGGGGTGCCGCTGGTGGAAATTGTGACCCGGCCCATCGAAAGCGCGGGAGAGCGTGCCCCCGAACTAGCTCGTGCATACGTTCAGACAATTCGCGACATCGTGCTTTCGCTCGGGGTTTCCCAGGCGCGTATGGAGAGAGGTAACCTTCGCTGCGACGCGAACGTGTCGCTTCGTCCGAAGGGTCAGAAAGAGTTCGGCACTCGAAGCGAAACCAAGAACGTCAACTCGTTCAGGTCCATCGAGCGAGCTGTTCGCTATGAAATCCAGCGCCAAGCAACCCTGCTGGCCGCTGGCGAAAGCATCGTCCAAGAAACTCGCCACTGGCATGAAGACACCGGCCAGACCAGTCCCGGCCGACCCAAGAGCGATGCCGACGATTATCGCTATTTCCCTGAGCCCGATTTGCTCCCCGTCACCCCTGACCCTGCTCTGCTGGAGCAGCTGAAGAGCGAGTTGCCCGAAGCGCCTGTGGCGAGGCGTCGCCGGTTGCGCGAGGCGTGGACGCTTCCCCCAATGGACTTCCAAGCCATCGTGAACGCGGGAATGCTCGATGACGTCGAAGCAACCGTCGCGCTCGGTATTTCAGCGCAGGCAGCCAAGAAATGGTGGCTCGGTGAAGTGTCTCGCATCGCGAACGAGCGAGAGGTGGCACCGAGGAGTCTGTTGAGCCCGCAACAGGTCGCGCAATTGGAAAACACCGTCCAATCCGGTGTCATCACCGACAAGATTGCCCGCGTTGTGCTGGGGCGCATGATCGACGGCGAGGGTAGCCCCGAGGAGATCATCGAAAAACAGGGTCTCGCGGTGGTGTCGGACGACTCAGCCCTCCTCGCTGCTATTGACGAAGCGCTCGCTGCCGACCCCGATGTGATGGCAAAAATTCAGGAGGGCAAAGTTCAAGCTGCGGGTGCAGTGATTGGCCAGGTGATGAAAGCCCTGGGTGGTCAGGCAGACGCCAAACGAGTTCGTGAACTGATTTTGGAAAGGGCCGGTCAGTCGGGCTAGAGCCCGGATTGACTGTGAAATACTGGACACACCATGAACGTCTTTCTCTTCATCATCTCTTCGCTGGTGTTTCTCGCGTCGTTTCCGATGTTCGCCTACTCCTTCGTCGTGCCGGAGCAGTTCGCCGCTCTCCTGTTTGGTGCCGGCGTGATTACCTCGGTGGTCGCGTTCGTGATCCCGATTGTGGTGTTGGGGCGTTCCGAGCGCTAGATTGCTTCGTCACCAATTACCCTCGCGGTGAAGCCGGCGAGACGCTGGTGGACGCCTTCGGAGCGTCGACGGACCGTGTCTGAGGCCTGCGGGTGCTCCGGGTCTTCGGCGGGTTTCATCCGAATGAGTGCAGAACACGAGAGGTCCCGGCAGAGGTAGGTGCCGACGGTGTCACCGCGTTTTCCGCGGTGTCCTACTTTGGGGGCAACAAAAAGGCTGACCTGAGGCGCCGGCTGCTGGGTGTGACAGAGCGAACACATCGCAGACTTTCCTGCGGGCATCGCCGACTCAGCGGCCCTGAGGGTGACTCCTCGGGGTGTCGAGCCGTCCCAGTAGACGATGTAGCCGCGATGAGGGCGTTCCGGATCCCGCCAACCGAGAAACTCTCTCTCATCCCAGACCGTCT
>JAYODB010000004.1:0-3211 GCA_038106075.1 Cellulomonadaceae bacterium
CCCCCGACCTTCACGAGCACCTCATCCGTGCCGACGTGATTGTGGCGGCGGCGGGATCGCCCCACATCGTGGGTCCACACGACGTCAAACCCGGAGCCATCGTCTTAGACGTCGGGGTGTCTCGACGCCAGAACGCCGCCACCGGCACAGACGAAATCGTGGGCGACGTCGATGCCGCTGTCGCCGAGGTGGCCGCGTGGCTGTCACCGAACCCCGGAGGGGTCGGGCCGATGACGCGAGCTCTTCTGCTCGCTAATGTGGTCGAAATGGCTGAGAGACAGGCAGGGAAACTACGTGGCTAAGTTGTATTTCCGCTTTGGAGCGATGAACTCCGGGAAATCGACCGCGCTGTTACAAGCCGCCCACAACTATGAGGAGCGCGGCCAGCGAGTCGTTCTCCTCAAGCCCCGGGTCGACACGAAAGGACACGACAAAATCGTGTCCCGCCTGGGTGTCGAGCGGAAGGTCGACGTGGTCGTTGAGGCTAGCGACAACATGGTGGCCATCGTCGCTGAGCAAATCGACCGCGTTCAGCGGGAATTTGGCGAGCCACTCGCCTGTGTTCTTGTCGACGAGTCACAGTTCCTCACGCCCCAGCAGGTGGACGACCTCTTTGTCGTCGCTGTTCAAGTGAACGTGCCCGTTTTGGCCTACGGTATTCGAACCGATTTCCAAACCGTGGCGTTTCCCGGCAGCCGACGGTTGCTCGAGATTGCTCACTCGTTGGAGGAATTGAAAACAATCTGCCGTTGTGGCCGAAAAGCACTCTTCAACGGGCGCAAGGTCGACGGAACCTTCATTTTTGACGGCGCCCAGGTCGCCATCGATGGGCACGACGTGACCTACGAGTCGCTCTGTGGGGAGTGCTACCTCAGGGAGAGCGGTGGTCGCCTCGCCAGTGGTTACCCCTCGGGCACGTCTCCGCAGATTTCAGAGCCACAGGGGCCCGATCCCGATTTCAGTTAGTGGTCGGGGTGACAGGATTTGAACCTGCGACCTCGTCGTCCCGAACGACGCGCGCTACCAAGCTGCGCCACACCCCGTGGTGGTCTCTGCCGAAGCAGTTGACCGGTCAAGCGTAGCGGATATCGTCACCGACTAACGTGACGAGAACGGCCTCCGGCGGGCAGGCAAACCGCACCGGAGCATAGATATTCGTCCCGATTCCTGCCGACACATTCAGGTAGCTCGCCCGCGACGCGTGATGCCAGATACTCAACCCTCGGGCCTGAGAAGTCGGGAGATCACAGTTGGTGGTGAGCGCCCCCACCCCGGGGATACACACCTGCCCACCGTGGGTGTGTCCCGCAAAAATCATTTCCGCACCGTGGGTGACCAGCGCGTCAAGAACACGACGGTAAGGGGCATGGGTGACGCCAAGGGTCGTGATAGAGCGGTGTGCCCGCGCGTTACTCGAAGGACGCTCCTCCCGGGCAGCCTCCAACCACTGTGGCATGGTGTCGGTTTCGTCTTCGTTGGCGTGAGCGTCCCCCAGTCCGACAAACTCGAGTGCGGAACCCTTCACCGTGAGGGTGACTGAGCCGTTGTCGATGTCGTGCCAGCCGAGGGTCTTCGTGTAGAACTCACGTAAACCCTCGAAATCCAGAGACTCGCCCGAATGTTCAAGAGAGCTTGGCGAAAACAAATAGCCAAACGGGTTGACCGGGCGGGGAGCGACCTTGTCGTTTGAACCGTGCACGACCACTCCGGGAATTCCCTGCAGAGGCATCAGCGCCTGCCGGATTGCGGGCAGGGCGTCGCGATGCCCGAAGAAGTCTCCGGTCCCGACGACGAGATCGGGCGGATTATCCGCCAGGGCACGAATCCACGAGATGGCGTTTCTGTGCCATTGAGCCAGGTGGAGGTCGCTCAGGTGCAGGATGCGAATCGGTTCGCTCCCGGCATCGAGGACGGGCACCTGTTCAACGCGAAGACGGTAGTTCCCCCGTTCGACGAGCGCACCCCAGGTGAGAGCCCCTACAGCGAGTGCTCCCAGTCCAAAGAGTGAACGCCCCACGAGGGTTGTCGGTCGCGCCAAGGGATTACTCCAAGACTTCGTCGGGGTTTGGAGCTGCGCCGGCGAGACAGTTCATCGCAATCTCGATTTCCGTGTCGACTCGGATGATTTCGCCCGGTTCAGGTGACTGGCCGATCGCGAAGCCGTTGCCGGTTTCTGAGCCCGGGGACCCCTCCACACAGTAGAAGTTTGTTGAGCCGTACATGCCCGCGGCAGCAAAGGCTCCTCGCGCTGCTACTTCAGAGAGCGCGGGAGAAATGATGTTGGGCATCACCGTGGTGGGAACGTATCGGTCTCCGGAATCACCGTCGGTGTCAACGTAGACGGTTTGCCCCCTGGCGAGCAGGGTTCCCGGAGCGGGTTCGAAGAAGCTCACGACCCCACCTCCACCAGAGCGAATTTCGAGGTTCAACCCGATTCCATTGAGCAGCAGTAGGGCTTCGTCAACGAACAGGCCTGTGATGTCGGGCAACTGCACCCCCGCACCGTTTTGCAGTCGGGCTGGAGGTGTCGGGAAGGAGTCACCGCCGTACTGCTCGTTAGCCAGCTGCATGACCGGCCGGAAAATGTCGTGTCGGAGCACAGTTCCGTTACTGATTCGACGCATCGACGTGTCACCGAGGATATTGCCGACCCACACTGCGGTCGCCACCTCGGTACTCGAGCCCACCATCCAGGTTTGAACCTGGTTGTCTGTCGTTCCGGTCTTTCCGATGACCGGAACATTCCCGCCAGGATTTGAGCGTGAGCCGGTCCCGCCAGTAATCACACCGCGCATGGGTGCTGCTGCTGCCGCCGCAACATCTGGGGTGAGCGCCTGGCGACAGCTCGTAGTCTGACCGGGCAGGTCCGGTCCGGCTGCCGTGACGAAGCGGTCGACAACCACCGGGGTGCAGACTTTGCCGCCGTTGGCGATTCCGGCGAAGGCTGTTGCCATCGTGAGCGGGGCAATTTCGTTTGTTCCCAATACTGCGGCCGGGTTTGTTTGGAGGGGGCCGTTGTCGGCGCGGTGCACTCCAAGCGCTTCAGCGTTGCGACGAATCTCGCACTGATCAAGCTCTTTCGCGATTGACGCGTAGGCCGAGTTGATAGAGCGGGTCGTTGCCTCGTATACCGTGACCGAGGGAATCTCGAGGTTGCCCGAGTTCTTGAATTCCCACAGCCCACCCCATGGACCTCCCCCGTCCGCGCAAG
>JAYODB010000004.1:3311-5129 GCA_038106075.1 Cellulomonadaceae bacterium
CCCGAGTTCTTGAATTCCCACAGCCCACCCCATGGACCTCCCCCGTCCGCGCAAGTGTCGAGGAACTCTGCTTGGTCCAGCTCAAACTTCGACGCGTCGACAACCTCGTTAAGGCCGAAGCCTCGCTGCAGCCACGCGAGCAGGGCAAAGATCTTGTAGGTCGAACCCACCTGGAAACCGCTCGAGCCGCCATAGGGACGGTCGGTGTTGAAGTTCACCGCGGTGGCAGTAATGCCGCCGCCTTCTTCGGTGTCGTTGAAGACCTTATTTTGCGCCATGGTCAGAATTCGGCCGGTCTTCACTTCGACACTGACCGTGGCGCTTCCCAGTTCGAAGGTGTCGACGTCGTTGGGCACGAGTTCCCAGACCTGGTCTTGGGCAACCTGTTGTAGCTCCATGTTGAGCGTGGTGTAGACATCGAGTCCGCCCTGGCGCCAGCGGCTGTTTCGCTCTTCCGGAGTGGCTCCGAGACCTTCAAAGTTCTCGACGTTGCGTACGACGTAGTCACAAAAGAATTTCGCGTATTCGTTGGCGGCGAGACACCCATTGGTGGGTTCAGCGGGGTTGACGAAGTTCGAATCGACGGGAATGGCGATGGCCTCGTTGTATTCCTCCTCCGTGAGATAACCCTCGGCGAACATGGCTTGCAGGATGACGTCGCGACGCTCCTGGTTCGCCTGATAGTTGCTGGCCGAGGCGAGGTTACGCGTGGTCGGGTACTGCACGATCGCCATCAGGCTGGCGGCTTCAACTGGGGTGAGGTCGAGTGACTGCTTCCCGAAATACTTTTGTGAGGCGGCCTGGATACCGTAGGTGTTTCCCCCAAACGGAGCGATGTTGAGGTAGGCCTCCAGGATTTCTTCTTTCGTGAACCTCTTCTCAAGACCAATCGCGAGCTTCATCTCGTTGAGCTTGCGATCGAAGTCGGTAGCTGTTGCCTGGCTGTAAGCCTCTTGTCGCTCTTCCTCTGTGGGGAGGTAAAGCGAACGCTGAACAAAGATGTTCTTAATTAGCTGCATCGTCAGAGTCGATGCCCCGGACTGAATGTCTCCGCTGAATACGTTGCCCACCACGGCTCGAACAATTGATGTCGCGTCGACCCCCGTGTGGTCGAAGAATCGCCGGTCCTCTCCCGCGACAGCAGCGTTGACGACGTGAGGAGATATCCGTTCAATCGGGATTTCCTCCCGGTCCTGCCAGTACACCTCGGCAATCTTCACGTAGCCCTCGTTGGGGCGCGAACCCCGGTACGCCCAGAGGGTGTTTTTCTCTGCCTGCTCACCAATGTCGATGTACTCGGGAAGGGCGTCGAATACGCCTACTCCGCTGTTTATTCCGACGCCGGCGATGGCAACGGCCGGGGCGACCATGGCGCTAATCAGCACGCCGGCAAGCGCAGACAATCCAGCGAGGCCGAGGATGGAGGTGAGGACACCACGGACCCGCCGCGAAGAAACTGCCATAGCAGTAGGCTACGCGATGGACATAAGAGGTAACTCACAAGTGAGGGGTTGATCGTGACGGCTTGGGAATACGCCACCACACCACTGATCATTCATAACACCACCGCCATTTTGAACAACTGGGGCGAACAGGGCTGGGAGCTCGTGCAAATCGTGACCGGTCCCGAAGGCGGACTCGTTGCCTACTTCAAACGCCCCGTGGAAGGTAAATAGTGGGACACATTGACGCACGCCTCAAAGAGTTGGGGATTGTCATTCCAGAGGTCGCGACGCCCGTCGCGAGTTACGTGCCGGCGCAGGTGACCGGCAACCTGCTCTACACCGCGGGTCAGCTTCCGTTCTTCGACGGAGCTCT
>JAYODB010000004.1:5229-6494 GCA_038106075.1 Cellulomonadaceae bacterium
ACATCTCGACCTTCCGCAATGTCGCGCAGCAGACGTCGCATGATCTTGCCGGAGCGCGTCTTGGGGAGATCATCAACGAGGTAAATATCCCGAGGCTTCGCGATCGCACCGATTTGTTTGCCAACCCAGGCGCGCAAGTCAGCAATCAGCTCAGTGTCATCTTTCTTGCTTCTGAAGCGAGACTTGATGATCACAAACGCGACTACCGCTTGACCGGTGGTGTCATCGTTCGCCCCCACGACCGCTGCTTCGGCGACCGTTTCGTGGGCGACCAGGGCGGATTCGATTTCCATTGTGGAGAGGCGATGACCAGACACATTCATCACATCGTCCACTCGCCCCAGGATCCAGATGTCACCGTCGGCGTCCAGGCGAGCCCCATCACCGGCGAAATACTTGTCGCCGAAGCGAGCCCAGTAAGTATCGACGTATCGCTCGGGGTTACCCCAGATGCCACGAAGCATCGACGGCCACGGCTCGGTCACAACGAGCAATCCGCCTGCTCCAGAACCGACGGGGACACCGTCTTCGCCTAACACGTCGATACTGATTCCGGGAAGGGGTACTTGAGCTGAACCCGGCTTGGTCGTGGTGACTCCAGGAAGAGCCGAAATCATAATTGCGCCTGTTTCGGTTTGCCACCAGGTATCGACAATCGGTGCGGCGCCGCCTCCGATGACCTCGCGGTACCAGATCCACGCTTCTGGGTTGATGGGTTCTCCCACCGTGCCGAGTAGTCGAATTGACGAAAGGTCAGATTTTTGGGGAATTTCCCGTCCCGCCTTCATGAACCCACGGATTGCGGTGGGTGCGGTGTAAAAGATGGTCACCCCGTATTTCTCGATAATTTGCCACCATCGGCCAGGCTCTGGGCTGTCCGGGGTGCCCTCATAAATCACCTGGGTGGCGCCGTTCGCGAGCGGGCCGTATACGACATAACTGTGACCGGTGATCCAGCCAATGTCGGCGGTGCACCAGTACACATCCGATTCGGGATGAAGGTCAAAAACGTTCTTGTGGGTGAAGCTCGCCTGGGTGAGGTAGCCCCCAGAGGTGTGCAGGATGCCCTTGGGTTTTCCGGTGGTTCCCGACGTGTAGAGGATGAACAGCGGGTTCTCCGCTTCGAATGCTTCGGCTTCGTGCTGGAAGCTCATCGGGGCAACTTCTTCGTGCCACCACAGGTCGCGACCCTCGACCATGGTTACCTCGTTGCCACCGCGCTTCACGACAAGAACGTTCTTGACGTTGTGCTGGCCTTCGGAGAG
>JAYODB010000004.1:6594-55967 GCA_038106075.1 Cellulomonadaceae bacterium
TGCCACCGCGCTTCACGACAAGAACGTTCTTGACGTTGTGCTGGCCTTCGGAGAGCGCCTGGTCAACAGCGGGCTTTAGTGCGAATACGGATCCTTTTCGGTATCCGCCATCGGCTGTGATCACGAGGGACGGGTCGGCATCTTCAATCCGGGTGCGCAGGCTTTCTGCGCTAAAGCCACCAAAAACCACCGAATGAATTGCTCCGATTCGGGCAACTGCCAGCATTGCGACGATTGCTTCTGGGATGAGAGGCATATAGATCACGACTCGGTCGCCCTTGTCCACCCCCAGGGAGACGAGGAGGTTGGCCGCTTGACGAACCTCGCCTGCGAGTTCTTCAAAGGTAATTGCCCGTGAATCTCCCGGCTCACCCTCAAAGTGCAGGGCGATTCGGTCACCGCGCCCCTCGTTCACATGGCGGTCGAGACAGTTATACGAGACGTTGAGTGTGCCATCGGCAAACCATTTGGCAAAGGGAGGATTCGACCAGTCGAGAACCTCTGTGAAGGGCTTGTGCCAGTGCAGAAGCTCCCTCGATTGTTGGGCCCAAAACTCGAGGCGGTCGGCCGAGGCGGCCTGATAGAGCTCGGGCCCCGCAATGCGCTGCGCCACGAAATCGGCGGGGGGATCGAAGCGGCGGTTTTCCTGCAGCAGGCTCTCGATGGTCGTGTCACTCACGGTGTGTTCTCCTCCGCGGCATTGCGGTTGATCGTTATCCGGGGTGACGCCCCACGCCAGACGTCACGATTAGGTTCTCCACAGCTTAGATACTTCCGCTCTCCTCTCGCTACCTCTGTGACACTCTGTCGCGGTGAGTGACCACACACCCTGGGCCTTCCTTGCGTCAGCACCTGCGCAATCTCAGATTGCCCATCAATCCCTGGGGCCACTTGCCGCCCTTGCTCGTGATGTCACCGTGACCGACATTTTCGTTTTGGGTGACGGTCGGGTTTTTGCCGATCGGGGTTCCGGGGCCGTGCTGGTGTCGACACTTCATCTTGTTTCTGTGGCGCAGCAGGTTCAACAGGTGGCGAACCTTGCCGCTCTGGCTGCGAGTGACACCGCCATCGGGGTCATCTCCGGCGAGCCCTGTTCCACCGCTCGAATGGTCGCCACTCACCACAGCTTCGCCCTCACATCCTGCGAACTCGACGGTTCTCGCGCACGAGTATCGGTAGAGGTCACACTCTGGGGTGTACGGGTCTCGCGACGAGCAGATGCTGCGCCCGAACCGTCCGCCATCTGGATGGGTGAAACACCCAGCCGTTGAGGTGCTTGAGTGGCGCCTCGGCATTTGTTGTGTATCGTGAGCCCTCGAACCCCGGTCCTCTCAGAAGAGAAAAGGGCCAAGAGGTTCGGTGAGGAAAAAAGGTGTCAGACAGCAAGAAGCTCGTCATCGTCGAGTCGCCGGCAAAGGCCAAGACGATTGGCAAGTATTTGGGCGACAACTACGAGGTCATGGCCTCGGTCGGCCACATCCGTGACCTGGCGCAACCGCGCGATTTGCCCGCCGAACTCAAGAAAAGCCCGATGGGTAAGTTTGCCGTTGACGTCGAAAACGGGTTTGAGCCCTACTACGTGACCACAGAGCGTGGGCGCAAGACCATTCAAGATTTGAAGCAGGCGGCGAAATCTGCCGACGAAATCTACCTCGCCACAGATGAAGACCGTGAGGGCGAAGCCATCGCGTGGCACCTGCTCGAAGTTCTTAAGCCCACAGTGCCGGTCAAGCGAATGGTGTTCCACGAAATCACGCCTGAGTCGATCAGTCAGGCAGCGCAGAAGACGCGCGAGGTCGATCAAGATCTCGTCGACGCCCAAGAGACGAGGCGAATCGTTGACCGCCTATATGGCTTTGAAGTGTCGCCGGTACTGTGGCGCCGAGTGACAGGAGCAAAATCGGCTGGCCGAGTGCAGTCACCTGCCCTGCGGCTCATTGTCGATCGGGAAATTGAGCGCCGAGCGTTTGTCCCAGCGCACTACGCCGATGTCGATGTCAACGTCGCAACAGATAAAGACGAAGCATTTGTGGCCTCCGTTGCCCGTGTGGGGGGTAAGCGGATAGCCCAGGGCCGAGATTTCTCGAGCGATGGCGTGCTGGAAAACGACGTCGTTCTGTTGAGCACTTCAGACGCGGAGAAGATTGTCCAGGCTCTCGCGGTAGGTAGTGACGTGTCGGTCGCCTCGCTCGACGCAAAGCCATACACCCGTCGCCCCGCAGCTCCTTTCACGACCTCAACTCTCCAGCAGGAGGCGGGCAGAAAGCTGCGGTACTCCGCGCAGCAGACGATGAGCATTGCCCAGGGGCTCTACGAGAACGGATACATCACCTATATGCGCACCGACTCGGTCACCCTTTCCGCACAGGCAATCAGCGCTGCCAGGTCTCAGGCTTCCGAGATGTTTGGGGTGGCCTCTATTCCCGATGCGCCCCGGACCTATAAGGGCAAGTCGAAGAACGCCCAAGAAGCCCACGAAGCAGTACGCCCCGCCGGTGACGTGTTTAAGAAGCCCGCGGAACTCTCAAGCGTGCTCCGTAGTGACGAGCTCAAGCTCTACGAACTGATTTGGCGCCGCACTCTAGCGAGTCAGATGGTTGACGCAAAAGGTCAAACCGTCACCGTCACTCTTGACGGGCCCACCGTTGAGCTCGAAGCGGGCGCACAACCTCTCGAGCTCAACGCCTCGGGAACCGTGTTATTTGACCGAGGATTCCTGCAGGCCTACGAGGAGGGCAAAGACGAGGACAAGGACGACGAGGAATCATCCAAAGTCTTGCCCGAAATGACCGTCGGCCAAACCCTTCGAATCACCGAGGCGACCTGGAAAGACCACGAAACTCAACCACCCGCTCGGTTCACCGAGGCGAGCCTGGTCAAGGCACTCGAGGAGCGAGGAATTGGGCGCCCGTCGACGTATGCGTCGATCATTTCGACGATCATTGACCGCGGTTACGTCACCCGACGGGGATCTGCTCTTGTTCCCCAGTGGATTGCCTTCCCCGTCATTCGACTGCTCTCCGAAAGGTTTGACGAGTTGGTTGACTACCAATTCACCGCCGAACTCGAGGAAGACCTCGACCGCATCGCCCGTGGCGAGTATTCCCGTGGCGAGTGGTTGCAGAGGTTCTACTTCGGCGATGGTGATCACCGGGGCCTGCGCGACGTGGCGAGCCTCGCGACAGAAGAAATTGATGCGCGGGAGCTCAACACCATCGCAATCACCGACGACATTTCGTTGCGGGTGGGCAAGTATGGTCCGTTCCTCGAAGTCGTTGACCTTGCATCGGGAGAGCTTCGTCGGGTGAGCCTGCCGCCGGACCTCGCTCCCGATGAGCTCACTCCGGCGAAAGCGCAAGAGCTGGTCGACGCCCCTCCCGTTGAAGACCGAGTGTTAGGTATTCACCCCGAGTCGTTGCGCGAAATCGTGGTGAAGAACGGTCGTTTCGGCCCCTACGTGTGTGAAGTCATCCCCGATGTTGAGGGGGAGGGCGACCAACCCAAGTCCTCGAAGAAGTCTGCGGAAAAACCGAAGACGGCGTCGTTGTTTCGATCGATGCAGCCCGAGACCATTGATTTCGATACCGCGCTGAAACTGCTCTCGCTGCCCCGAGAGGTCGGAGTGGATCCGGAGAGTGGCGAAATGATCACCTCTCAAAACGGACGCTACGGCCCGTACCTGAAGAAGGGAACGGATACTCGCTCGCTGGATGCAGAAGAGCTCATCTTTGATATCGATCTCGGGGGTGCTCTGCAGCGATTCAGTGAGCCCAAATACGGCGGACGGCGTCAGTCGCAGGCCCTGAAAACTCTCGAAACTGACCCTGTTTCGGGCAAGCAAATCACTATTAAGAACGGACGCTTTGGCCCCTACGTCACCGACGGGGAGACAAATGTGACGGTCCCTCGTGGAATCGACCCAGTGTCCATTGACCAGGACATGGCCGTTCAAATGATTGCCGAAAAGCGGGCGAAGGGGCCCGCTCCAAAGCGCGCTGCCAAAAAGTCGGCTGCCAAAAAACCCCCGGCGAAGAAGACCACGACCAAGACGGTGAAGAAGACTCCCGCGAAGAAGCCCAGCAAGTCGGGGCTGCCGTCCTCGAAAGAAGAGGCTGAGTAAATGGCAGGGGTGTTCATCACGTTTGAGGGTGGTGACGGCGCTGGGAAGACCACTCAAATTGACAAATTGCACAGTTGGCTCGAGCGCCAGGGTCACACGGTTGTTGTGACTCGCGAGCCCGGCGGCACCGACATCGGCATTGAACTGCGCAACATCGTGTTGCACCATCGCGGTTTTCTCGCGCCCCGGGCGGAGGCACTTCTCTACGCAGCGGACCGAGCACACCACATCCACACCGTCGTGAGGCCAGCGCTCGAGCGTGGCGACGTCGTCGTGCAGGATCGATATTTTGACTCGTCAGTGGCCTACCAAGGGGCCGGACGGGTTCTCTCGGAGACAGAGGTGCGCGATCTTTCGCTCTGGGCAACAGAACACCTCATGCCCCAGCTCACGGTGGTTCTCGACATTCCAGCAGATGTCGCCCGCGCCAGACGCGAGGGAGACAACCGCGTCTTTGACCGGCTCGAGGCGGAAGCCGACGACTTTCACGAACGCGTGCGAGAGGCTTATCACCGCCTCGCGGATGCCGAACCAGAGCGTTTCCTCATGATTGATGGCGAGAGACCAGCGGACGATATTCACGCTGAAGTCGTCTCTCGGGTTCAGGCTCTGCTTCGCTAGCGTGGTCTCGTGAGCCTGTGGGATGAGCTAGTCGGCCAAGAATCGGCCATTGAGGCCGTGCGCCGGGCCGCGGAACCGGGCTCTGAGGCGATGACCCACGCGTGGATGATTGTCGGCCCAGCCGGTTCGGGTCGCTCGACTCTCGCGCACGCCTTTGCCGCAACACTGGTCGAAGACGGCGACGTTGACCACACCCTCCGACTCGTCGTCGCTGGCTCTCACCCGGACGTGCACGTCCTCGCCACCGACCGGGTGTCGATATCCATCGATGAAGTGCGTGAACTTGTCACCCAGAGCTACTACGCGCCCTCGACTGCTCGCTACCGCGTCATCATCATCGAAGACGCTGATCGGATGACGGAGCGGACGTCTAACGTCCTGCTCAAAGCCCTGGAGGAGCCGCCACCTCGTACGGTCTGGATTCTGTGCGCGCCGAGCGTTCAAGATGTGCTGCCGACAATTCAGTCGCGGGTGAGAACCATCACACTCCGGACTCCCACGGTCGATCAAGTGGCTGAGCTGATCACTCGCCGTCACGGAGTCAATGCTGAGATTGCCACCCAAGCAGCACGGGAAGCCCAATGCCACATCGGAATGGCGATGCGCCTCGCCACAGACGAGGAGGCGCGTGCCCGTCGCGATCACACGGTCAACACCGTGCTAGGGCTGGAAACAGTGTCGACTGCGGTGAAGGCAGCCGCTGATCTAATCGCCCTTGCGACGGCGGACCAAAAAGCGCTCCTCGAAAAGCTCGACCAGGAAGAGCGGGAAGAAACACTGCGCACTCTTGGTGTGGCACCAGGGGCAGCCGTGCCGGCGGGATTGCGCGGCAGTGTGAAAGCGCTCGAGGAAAACCAGAAGCGTCGGGCAACGAGAAGCCTTCGCGATGGAGTAGATCGAATCGCGACCGACATCACGTCGGTTCTGCGCGATGTGTTGATGATTCAACTCGATGCGGGGGTGGAACTGGTCAACCTGAGGTTTGCCGCGGAGCTGGAGGAGCGGGCGGGAAAGTCCACCCCGGAGCACACCCTCTCCGCCATCGACCACATTCAGATCGCGCGGGACCGAATTGCGCAAAACACGCCTCCACAGCTCGCGCTCGAGGCGATGCTCATCGCGCTGACGGGGCGGATTCCTCTCGAGCGAATCGAGACGCGGCGGTAAACCTCCGCTAGCATTGCTCACGTTCGCGCTTGCGTGAATGCCGCCTTAGCTCAGTCGGCAGAGCGTCTCACTCGTAATGAGAAGGTCGAGGGTTCGATTCCCTCAGGCGGCTCCGGGTTGTATCGCGGATTATCGCTCTCAAATTTATTGGCGAGATAGTGTGGCGAGGTGACTGAGCACAACCACCGCCTCGGCTACCTGTTTGCCGTGGCGATGAGCATCCTCGCCGGGATGGGCGTGGCCCTTCAGTCTCGTCTTAACGGTGAGCTCGGTCTAGAACTCGGAAACGGTTCACTCGCGGCGCTGATTTCCTTTTCGTCGGGGCTTGTCATTCTTGGTCTCGCATTGGGCTTTTCCACTCATGCGAGACGGGGCTTGCGCGAAGTGCTCGGCAGGGTGAGACACGGGGACTTGCCCTGGTGGAGCATCATCGGGGGATTGGGCGGTGGCATGTTGGTGCTCACCCAGGGGCTCGTTGCGGGTTTCCTCGGAGTCGCGCTCTTTAGCGTTGCCGTTGTGGCGGGTCAAACCTTTGGTGCCCTCGCGATTGACACCCGAGGGTTGATCGGATTTGCGCGTATTCCGCTGGGAGCCCCTCGAATCGTCGGAGCCCTGATGGTGGTGGCGGGCATCGCGACCACCGCGAGTATCGGCGAGAGCGCCGGAGGCTTGAGTTGGCAATTCCTCCTCCCTCTCGTGGCCGGCGTCGGAACGGGGTTTCAGCAGGCCCTCAATGGCACGGTTCAGCGCGCGTCACAATCGGCACTCGCTGCGACCTTCATCAACTTCACGATGGGCACTCTGATTCTCTTGGTGATCACCGTCGCTTCCGCGCCTTTTGTTTCCGCCCCAACAGAGCTGCCCAGTCAGTG
Source organism: Cellulomonadaceae bacterium (assembly GCA_038106075.1). Taxonomy (GTDB): domain Bacteria; phylum Actinomycetota; class Actinomycetes; order Actinomycetales; family Microbacteriaceae; genus Pontimonas. Next base: position 13,375 of record JAYODB010000004.1, read on the forward strand.
GTGGCTGTATTTGGGGGGCTTTGTGGGAACGCTGTTTATTTCGATTCAGACGGTCACCGTCAACAAAATCGGAGTGCTTGGCCTCGGGGTAAGCCTGGTCACCGGGCAGGTTCTCGGTTCGATACTCCTCGACCTTTTCTTGCCCATGGGGTTCCACCCCGTCACGGTATGGACGATTGTCGGCGCGGTGCTGACCGTTGCCGGGTCAGCCCTGGTCACACTGACCCGGCTGGGTGCTAATCGCTCTTCGGGGTGAACTCGAGAGAGAGTGAATTCACGCAGTAGCGCTGTCCGGTGGGGGTTCCATGACCGTCGGGGAATCGGTGTCCGAGGTGCCCGCCACAGTTTGCGCAGATGATTTCCTCTCGCACCATTCCCAGCGAGCGGTCCTCATGGACCTCGATTGCGTCGGGGTTCAGAGAGTCCCAAAATGATGGCCAACCGGAGCCAGAGTCAAATTTTGTTGAGCTATCGAAAAGCGCGGCACCGCAACCTGCGCACGAAAACTCGCCCGAGCGTTTCTCTTCGAGCAACTCGCCCGTCCAGGGACGCTCGGTTCCTGCTTGACGAAGGACGTGGAATCTCTCCGGCCCCAACTGGGCACGCCATTCGTTCTCGTCTCGTGCGACTGGGTAGTTCATGGTTCCTCCGAATTGGCCTAGATACGGACAATAGACTTTTTGGGTGGAGAAGACCTGGGAAGTCAAGGCCTTCGCTCAGTGCACCCCAGACGATGTCTTTGATTTCGCCAAACTTCGAACAGACGTGTTTTTTCTCGAGCAACAGTGTTCTGAAGAGGAACTCGATGTCTGGGATCGAGACCCGCGCACGATGCACCTGTGGTGTCGCGCAGAAGGTCGCATGGTTGGCTACGGCCGGATTCTGCGGAAAGACTCGGCAGACCCCGAAGATTTGGGTGTGACCACCAGTATCGGCCGACTTGTCGTCGACAAAGAGTTTCGAGGCAAGGGCATTGCGGGTGAACTGATGGCCCGATGTGTCGATACTGTCGGCGATCAGGATGTGGTTCTCCATGCCCAGGACTACGTCACAGGGCTTTATGAACAGCACGGTTTCGTTGTCTTCGGAGAACCCTTTGACGAGGCAGGCATCACCCATCGGCGAATGGTGAGGCGAGCGTGAGGTATCGCCTCCTTACCGGTGCCCTGCTTGCGCCAGCGCTATTCGCTTTTTCTGCGCCGGTGGCCATCGCGGCAGAAGAACCTTCTTATGCAGACCACTGCTTCGTATCGAGTTGGCAGCTGACCTGGGGATTCAAAGAGTCCTTCCGTGCGTATCTTTCTGGTTCGATTGCGAACGGGGAGTGGACCACGTCGGGTGACGTCAGCTACGCCACCCCGGATTTCACGACTACGGGTTCTGGGGGCTGGATTTCTTCAGACGGAATGAACGGCGTACTTCAGGCCAATGGTGACATGCGGTTTGTGGGTCACGGAGGAATCTTGGACCAGACTCTCTCCTCCCCTTCTGTCGGCCTTTCCGACGAAACGCTCACTCTCTTTTTTGATGTCTCGGGCGATACCCAAGAGGGTGTCAGCGTTAAGGAGCAAGCGGTGCCATTTGTCTCGGGGGAAGCGCGGCCTCAGATTGATTCTGAAACAGGGGTGTGGTCAAGTACCGACGCCGAGATGGTTCTCACAGGCGAGGGCGCTGAAGCCTTTGGGACTTACCCAGCGGGGGAGCCGTTTGACCCCGTGACCCTCGAGGTGAATGTGGAGCCGGGGTGTTTGGAGGATGCATCGACGCTCGGCGCCATCGGTTGGGTCGCTGGTATCAGTGTCGCGGTCTCGGCACTGGCGCTCGCTATTACGGCGTGGGCGCGTAGATCGCGCGGGCAAGAGCGTCCAGCACCGCCGGAGTCCTAGGACCAAACCCAAGAACAACGGCGTCAGCCATGTCGACAAAGCGTCGGTTTTGGCCGGCAGTTGTTAGTCCAATGGCGGGCTTCTTCTCGACCAAGGCGTCCACTCCTCCCACACTCTCGAGACCGTGTGACATCACGAGAATCAGGTCGGGGTTCGCCCGAATGAGTGCCTCATCGGTCATCGGACGAAGGCCCGCCCAGCCAATCTCCCCGGCAACGTCAATGCCGCCGAGTGCCGTGATGAGGTCGCCTGCACCAGACTCTTCTCCGAAGAGGTAGTAGATGCCGTTTGCGCCCCGCAAGTAAAGAAACACCATTCGAAGCCGCTGGTCGGGTTCGCTGGGAATATTGGCATCGATCGTGTCGACGACGGCAGCGATTTGAGTATCAATCCGCGAGGCCAGCTCGTCGCCTCGTTCGGGTACTCCAAGGATGGCCGCCACGCGTTGTGCTTGAGCCGCTGGTTGGGAGAGGCCTGCGGGTTCTCTCACGAACACGAGCGTGATTCCGGCCTCGCGAAGTTGCATCATGACGTCAATGGGTCCGACGGTTCCATCCGACAGGACAAGGTCGGGCCTGAGCTCCAGCACGGATTCCACAGAAATGGAATGACCTGTTCCGGTGACCACCGGCAAGTCCTCAGTCCCGGGGAGGGTGGTGGAGATGTCGCGACCGACAAGCCGGTCACCCAGGCCCAGCCCCCACACGGTTTGGGCGAGAGAACCAGCCATGTCAACGGCAATGATGCGCTCGGTCGATTCCACCACAACCTCTACCGGGCCGCTGAGGTCGTCAGAGACGACCGTCTGCGGGAGGATGCTTTCTGCTCCGGTCCCACTGAGTGGTTCGAAGGCGTTCGATGTGAGCACTGCGGTGCTCGGTCCCTGCCAACTTTTCGGATTATCCAGCCACTCAATCTCGCTCAGAGGCACGAGGTTCTCCGTCGATGGCGATAGGTCAGAGCCGGAGGTGTACGAGGCAGGCTGGCAGCCCGTCATCAGCATGAAGGCAACCGCGAGAGCACTAGCAACAGTGGCTCGGAGGGGACGTGAGGAGTGTCGAAGCACAGTGTTTCTAGCCTACGCGCGCCACCTGGGATTCAGCATTCGGCCACCTATCATGGGGGAGATGGCTCAACACGCTTCGTCCGCTTCCTCGTCGGATCTGACTGAGGTGGAAATCGCCTACCTGGAGTGCGAACGCGAACACTGGGGGCCCGCAGGGCGCAAGGAGCAAATTGTGATGGAACGCTTCAGCGTGAGTCTCCCGGTTTTCTACCAGCGTCTCTATCGCATCTGCGAGGGCCAGGCGGCCTGGCGATACGACCCGGTGCTGGTGAGGCAAATCATGGAGGTTGCGGACGACGTATCGAGCAAGCGACTGCGCCTGGGTGACTCACATGGCTAAAACATCACGGTTCCTGCCTGACCGTTTTGACGACATCGAAAACGAGCCAGGTTATATCGGCCTGCGGCGCAAACAGCGTGAACCCACCTTCTGGCTGGTGCCGCTGGGGATTGTTGTGGGGGTCAGCGTGGTTCTCACGGCGGTGGGAATGTTCATGGTCTCTCGCGCCGACCAAGCCCTGGAACTTTCGCCTGAAGAAATTGCGATTACTGAACCACCACCTGAAGAGGTAGCCGCCGAACCCGAACCCGAACCCGAAGCCGAACCCGAGGTGGCGGAGGCCATTACGAGCCCCTCCGAAGAACAGGCCGATGGGCTGACCATCACCATTCTGAATGGCACCGACACCACGGGCCTCGCTGCCCGGGCCGGTAACCTGCTCGATCGCGAGGGGTGGCCCGAACAGACTCGCACCAATGCGGACGAAAAAGGCGTCGAGGACAGCCTGGTCGCCTATGAGTCCGACGATGACGAGGGACTTGCGCGTGGAGTGGCAGAGATTCTCGGCATTAGCGAGGTCGTCCAAACCGAGAACTACCCCGGGGCTCGAATCACCGTGCTCCTCGGAGCGGATTTCACCGGCAACTAAACCGACCCCCGATAGTGTGAGGGGAAGGGAGGAGGCGCGATGAACAGCACGACGTTGAGAGTCGCTGGAGCGCTTGCCGTGTCACTGTTGCTCGCGGGTTGCCAGGCGAGCGATGACGCCCTCGATGTCGGTGAATCAGAGGTGTCCGGTGAAGCGACCACCGAAACAGGAGGTGACATCACCGTCGACGCGGATCTGTGGCCTCTGACCGGCACCAGTTTGGGCAGCGGCGATTCTTCGTCACCCTCCCTGGCGGCAAAGATTGATAACCACCCGCTCGCTCGGCCTCAAGTCGGACTTGACCGGGCCGACATCGTCTTTGAAGAGCTCGTAGAAGGCGGAATCACCCGTTACGTGGCGATTTGGCACTCTGATGTGCCCGCCGAAATTGGCCCGGTTCGTTCGGTTCGACCGATGGACCCGGAGATTGTGAGCCCCTTCGGAGGCATCCTGGCTTACTCCGGAGGTCAGCAGAGATTTATTGAAGCCATGTTGGATGCGCCGGTCGCCAGCGCGATTCATGGCCAGAGTGACGTGGACGACTTCTTCTACCGCTCCACCACAACGGTGGCGCCTCACAACGTCATTGTGAGGGCGCCCGAGTTAATCGCTAACTTTTCGGACAGAAGTGGACCGCCACCGCAGTTCAACTATGCGACGAGCGCCGCTGAATCCACGGCGGCCCAGTTCGGCGACCCGGTGTCGACGATGAGGGTCACCTTCAGCTCATTTTCTTCCCCCAGCTGGGAGTGGTCAGAGGAGAATTCGGCCTTCTTGAGAAACCAGACAAATGGGGCGGCGGATTTGGCTATTTCGGGTGACCAAATCAGCGCCGATAACGTCATCGTCTTGGAGGTCGATATTCAGGTGATTCAAGACATTCCCACCACCAACCTGATTGATTCCGGGTCAGGCTACGTGGCGACGGCTGGCAAGATTCACGAAATTCGATGGTCCAAAGATTCCGCCGAGTCGGCGATCGAACTCACCGATGCGTCGGGGGCGCGGGTTCTGCTCGCACCAGGACAAACCTGGCTTGAACTGATTCCCGCCGAAGGGTCCGGAGTTCCCTCTGGGTTGGTCGCTATTCAGTAGCGACTCACGGCCCCGGCTGGGCTTGCACTCTGGGCTTGAGAGTGCCAAAATCGATTAGCACTCACATTGTGTGAGTGCAAATTGCTGACTCACGCTAGACGTCCAGGAGGGACGAGAAACTGACATGGCAAAACTAATTGCTTTTGATGAAGAGGCCCGTCGCGGCCTCGAACGCGGACTCAACACCCTGGCGGATGCCGTAAAGGTGACGCTCGGACCCCGCGGTCGTAATGTGGTGCTCGAGAAAAAGTGGGGCGCCCCCACCATCACCAACGATGGTGTGTCCATCGCGAAGGAAATTGACCTTGACGACCCGTTCGAGAAGATCGGCGCGGAGCTCGTCAAAGAGGTCGCGAAGAAGACCGATGATGTCGCCGGTGACGGAACCACGACTTCGGTGGTGCTTGCCCAGGCGATGGTCCGCGAAGGTCTGCGCAACGTCGCAGCCGGCGCAGACCCGATCAGCTTGAAGCGCGGTATCGAAAAGGCTGTTAACGCCGTTTCGGACCAGCTGCTCTCCAACGCCAAAGAGGTCGAGACCAAGGAAGAAATCGCCGCGACCGCGTCAATTTCTGCCGCTGACCCCGCAATCGGTGAGTTGATTGCCGAGGCCATCGACAAGGTCGGCAAGGAAGGTGTGGTGACTGTTGAAGAGTCGAACACCTTCGGAACCACCCTCGAGCTGACAGAAGGTATGCGCTTTGACAAGGGTTACCTCTCGGCCTACATGGTCACCGACCCGGAGCGTCAGGAAGCGGTCTTCGAGGACCCCTACATCCTGATTGTGAACTCCAAGATTTCGGCAATCAAGGACCTGCTCCCCGTGGTCGACCAGGTGATTCAGTCGGGCAAGCAGCTGCTCATCATTGCTGAGGACGTCGAGGGTGAAGCCCTCGCCACCCTCGTGGTGAACAAGATTCGCGGCATCTTCAAGTCGGTTGCCGTCAAGGCTCCCGGCTTCGGTGACCGTCGTAAGGCCATGCTGCAAGACATCGCCATCCTCACCGGTGGCCAGGTCATCAGCGAAGAGGTCGGTCTCAAGCTTGAGAACGCCACCCTCGACCTGCTCGGTCGCGCTCGCAAGGTCGTCGTCACTAAGGACGAGACCACCATCGTCGAGGGCGCGGGAGACTCGGAGGCCATCGCCGGCCGAGTGAAGCAGATTCGCCAGGAAATCGAGAACACCGACAGCGACTACGACCGCGAGAAGCTCCAGGAGCGCCTCGCGAAGCTCGCTGGTGGTGTTGCCGTCATCAAGGCGGGTGCTGCTACCGAGGTCGAACTCAAAGAACGCAAGCACCGCATCGAAGACGCTGTTCGTAACGCAAAGGCTGCTGTGGAAGAGGGAATCGTCGCCGGTGGTGGTGTGGCCCTCATTCAGGCCGGAGCAAAGGCGCTTGAGAAGATGAAGGTTGACGGCGACGAGGTGACCGGTGTGAACATCGTGAAGCTCGCCATCGAGGCCCCGCTCAAGCAGATTGCTCTGAACGCTGGTCACGAGCCCGGCGTTGTGGTCGAGCACGTCCGCGGTCTCGCCGTGGGACACGGTCTCAACGCTGCAACCGGAGAGTACGGTGACATGCTCGCTCAGGGCATCGCCGACCCGGTCAAGGTGACCCGATCGGCTCTGCTGAACGCCGCGTCGATTGCTGGACTGTTCCTCACTACTGAAGCTGTGGTGGCCGAGAAGCCGGAGCCTGCGTCTCCGATGCCGGCTGACCCCTCGGGTGGCATGGACTTCTAGTCCTCTTAGGAGTTGGGGCTGGCGCCGAAAGGCGTCAGCCCCATCTGTGTTAACGCCTAGCTTTTCTCGAAGATCACCCGAGCGATGGTCCCTTTGGGGCTGCGCGGTATCAACTCGACACGAGCGTTGCTCGCTTCAGCAAGTTGTCGAACGATAGCCAATCCCAAACCGGTCCCCTGATGCGTGGCATTCCCCCGCCAGAACCGATCGAAGGCCCGGGGTGCATCCGTTGGTGAGATTCCTTTGCCGTCATCAATGACGTCGATTGTGACGAATCCGGCCGAAACCTCGACAGAAACGTTGATAGTCCCGCCGTCGTCTAGCGCGGAGAGTGCGTTGTCGATGTAGTTATCGACGATTTGCTCGACGGCCGTAGGAACAGCCATGACCCACGCCTGATCGGGGGCGTTCATAGTGAGGGTGACCCCAGATTCTTCGGCCAGACCGGACCATTCCGTCACTCTTTCAGCGACAACCGCTGATGCATCAACCTTTTCCCTCGCGAGGGTGTCTGAACTTGCTCGGCCCAGGGCTAAGAGACCTTCGATGAGTCGACGCATGCGATAAATCTCGCGCTCGATTTCATCAAACTTCTCCGACGTCTCGTCCGATTCGTCGAGACCCTCTCGTAACCTGTCCACACGCAACTGCAGAGCAGTAAGCGGGGTCCTGAGCTGGTGTGATGCGTCAGCAGCGAACGACTTCTGTTCGTCGACCAGCAATTGCAGCCGTCGCGCCATCAAATTGAACGCTTGAGCGAGTTCTCGGACTTCCCTCGGGCCCTTTGGTTCTGAAGCCCGCACAGAAAGATCTCCTCGTGAGAGACTCTCGGCCGTATCTCCAAGATTCTTGAGGTTGCGGGAGAGAACCCTTGAAAGGAGGAGGGCCAAGGCAATTGCGAAGAGCAGCGCAACGAGAGCAACCAGATAGACACCAACAAGTTGTCGATTGACTGCCTCGTCGATTGCTGCTTCATCAAAGGTGAGCCTCACCGCGCCCACGACGTGCTGCCCGCTATACACGGGTACAGCGACGAACACGAGTTCAAGCTGGAGGGTCTCCGAATAGCGTTGTCCTGTCGCCACTCGTCCGTTCAGGGCATCCGCAATCTCCGGCCGGCTCCCGTAATCGAGTCCCTCTCTGGAGTCATCGGGGTCATTAGTGATGACCGCGGTCCCGTTTTCGTCAACAATCACCACTCGTGCGCCGCCCTGCTCTCGGTAGGCAACGGCAAGGTCACGGACAATGCTGACATCATCGGGTTCTGATTTCTCCAGCACCTCCTCAGCCCTTCCGCCAAGGATGAATGCGTCTCGTTGAAGTTGGGTAAGCAGGCGGTCTCTCTCTACCTGGTACAGGTAGAGCCCGAACGGAAGATCGGAGAGGAGAAGGGCAAACACACTCACCCCAAGAAGGGACAGCAAGAAGATTCGTCTCATGCGCCCACATTCAGCCGGAAGCCGACCCCGCGAACCGACTCAACCCATTCTGGGTGTCCAAGTTTCTTCCGAAGCGATGCGACATGGGCATCCAGGGTCTTTGTGCTGCCGTACCAGTTAATGTCCCACACGTCAGAGAGGATCGCCTCTCTCCGATAGACGGTGCCTGGGTCTGCTGACAGATACTCGAGAACATCGAATTCTTTGGGCGTGAGGTTCACTTCGTTTCCGTCAACCATCACACGTCTCGTTTTCGTTCCAATCGTGAGTGGCCCTATGGTGAGATCGCCCAGGGGTGTCGAAGCGGTATCTGCGCCACCCTGCCTGCGGTGGACTGCTCGAATTCTGGCAATGAGCTCCCGAATACCAAATGGTTTGACCAAGTAGTCGTCGGCCCCAAGCTCAAGGGCGAGCACACGGTCAGATTCATCGGGCCGAGCGCTCGCGACGATGATGGGAACCATCGAGTGCTCGCGGGTTCGGCGAACGACCTCTCCACCGTCGATATCAGGCAGCCCAAGGTCCAACACGATGCAGTCGAAAGACTGAGTGTCAATGAGTCGCAGGGCATCGGTTCCGTTGTCAGCGTGGAGAGATTGCCAACCAAGCGCTTCAATAGCTTCGACTACTGATCCGGCAATACCGTGATCATCTTCTACGACCAGTACGTGCACATCTTCTATTGTTTCGGCTTCGCGCCGAATTCGGCCCGAATATGCCGAATTTGGACAAATCTTGGATTTTTTCGGGCGTGAGAGACCTAAGAAGGTTCTATTTTTGAAACGTGAATACTCAAGTGCTCGCTGGTGTGGTCGTTGCCGCGGTGATGGGCACGGGGGCAGCCGCGGTTGTCACCAATATTGAGTTGCTCTCTTCACCGGAGACGGCGCCTATTGAGAAGGCGAGCGAAGTCTTAGTTACTGAGACGGACACTATCGATCCTGCGCCCACCCAGTCTCAAGACCCAGCCAATCTCCCTGAGCCGGTCGAAGAGCCCGTCACCGAGGAACCGGCCATCGCTCCCGAACCCACTCCGAGCGTTGAAGAACCGGCCCCTTCAGTTGAGCCGTCTCCTCCGGCTCAACCGTCGGCCCCTTCGGCACCGTCTCCCTCGCCCCGAGACGACGACGACGATGATGATGATGACGACGATGACGATGACGATGATGACCACAGCGACGACGACGATTAGTCGTTAGACCGTCCCCGCCACCGAGCCCATTCGTCTTCGTAGGCCATTCGGTAATGGCGTTAAGGACGAATCTCGCAAAATCTTTGACGTTTCTTTACTTTCCTTTCGCCAGACCCTAGATGGGCCCTCAGTAACGTCGAAGACATGAACAGCAATCTTCTTATCGGAGCAGGTATCGCCGGTGTCCTGGGAGCGGGAACTACCGCGATGGTCACCAATGTCGAAGCACTTTCGACGCAAATGGGATCGACTCCCACAGAGCTCAATGCCACAGCGGGGACGCCTTCGGCGGAGACCGCTCCTTCCGAGGTTGCGTCGTTCGGCGAGATTTTGATGCAAGAAGTCTTCCAAGTCTTTGGGGGAGACTCGGCAACACCGTCATCGACTGGAACCATTGGAGACTCCAGCGCGGTCTTGACCGACGGCCAGGTTGCGATCGACCCGGCGACTGGCCTACCGACTTCTACGTCTGCATCAAGTGCCGGCTCGACCTCAAGTGTTGACGCAGCAACCGGCGCGTCGGTGTACTCAGAGACCACCGGGTCAACTTCGACGTCCACCGCTGCCTCTGGCGCCTCTACGGCGACCGTTGACGCGGCTACTTCAGGCTCCACCTATTCGGAGCCAGCTCCGGCCCGCTCATCGTCGAGCTCAACCTCCACCGCGACAGCCACCGCTACGGCCACGTCTGGTGCGTCGACCGCGACGGTTGATGGTTCATCGAGTGGATCCTCCTATTCCGGAGGCGACGACCACGACGACGACCACGACGACGACCACGACGACGACCACGACGACGACGATGACGACGACGATGACGACGACGATGACGACTAAGCCACAGGTTGTGCGCCCAGTCGCGAACTGGACCAAGCAGATTGTGAGCTTCGGAACCTCGTTCGCCTTCTTCGGGCTCGCGGGTTTGCTCCAAACGCAAGCACAGGCTGCGCAACAAGCAGCCGCCGAGGAGGCCGCTGCCCTTGCCGCTGCTCAAGCGACCGCGACTCAAGCTGCGGTGGTGGTTGTTCCCGACCCTGCAGAGACGGAACTACTCGGACCCGTCCAGCCTGTCAGTGACACCAACCCGATCCCGGCTCAGACCACAGTCGTCGAGCCAGCACCCGCACCCGCGGTGGCAAGTGCACCTGCACCCGCGCCCGCACCCGCGCCGGCACCGGTCGACGGTCACACCAGCGCCTCGTGATTGATTTACCCCGGGGATTGGTTGACCCCGTCGATGAAGCGGTCCTCGCTGCGATCCAGACCGACGATGCTTCGGCTGTCGTTAATTCGCGTGAGTTTCGAGTGATGGGCTCTAATGCCAGCGTCAGTGTTGTTGGCGGAAAACCTGGATTAGTAGACGACGCAATTGGTCTTGCGAATGAACTCGAGGGTTTGTGGACGCGGTTTAGTCGCGACTCCGATATCAGCGCAATTAACTGGGCTGAGGGTGAACCGGTCGAGGTCGATTCCCGAAGTGTCACCTTAATTGAGGCGATGAAAGTGGCAAATTTGGCAACGGCTGGAGCGTTTGATCCCACATTGCTTCCCCACCTGCTTAGTGAGGGCTACACGCACTCGATTGTGGATCCGTCCCGATTCACTGAATTACCCGAGTCTGCTCGGGCGCCGGGCAACCTCCAAGCGGTCCAATGCGAGGGGACAACTGTGACGGCGCCACGAGGAACCACGTTGGATCCGGGCGGAATTGGTAAGGGCCTTGCCGCAGACCTCATCGCGGAGTTCCTGAAAGCGAAGGGTGCTCTTGGTTCAATGGTCGAGCTTGGGGGAGATGTGAGGGTCGAGGGTTACTCACCCCGAGGGAGGGGCTGGCGTTTGGCCGTTGATCACCCGCTCGAACCGGGGGCTCGAGTCTCAGTAGTCGAGATTGATTCTGGGGGTGTGGCCACGTCCTCACAGCTCAAGCGCCGTTTTCAGCGAGGCGACGGAAGCGTGACACACCACCTGATCGATGGTGAGACAGGACTCAGCGTCGAATCCTCTGCCTTGGCGGTCACCGTGGTGGCTCCCACCGCCTGGCAGGCTGAGGTCATGGCTAAGGTCGGGTTTAGCAAGAAGCCCGCGGAATTTCTGGCTTATGTTCGCCGGCAGTCGATGAAAGCTGGAGTCTTTACCAGCGACAACCAGTGGATTCGATCCTCAGATTGGCCAGAGTTAGATGCTTGATTTTTCTGAACCGGCCGTGTGGTGGTACATCACCCGCTCGAGTGCGGTGATTGCCTGGGTGCTGCTCACCCTTTCCGCCCTGTGGGGAATCCTTCTCAAGACACGTATTTTGCGTGGAGCCGACAATCCCGAATGGCTGAAAGTTGTCCACCGTTTCCTCTCGAGCTTGGGTGTGCTCATGGTGGCGACCCACATGGTCTCTCTTTATCTCGACACTTATGTCGAGTTCAGCGTTCTCGATTTGATTGTGCCTTTCCGCTCAACCTTTGAACCCTTTGGTGTCGCGATGGGAGTTTTTGGGATGTGGGCCATGGTGCTGGTCTGGGCGACAGCGCTGTTTATGGATCGACTACCGCAGAAGTTATGGAAGGGAATTCATTACCTGAGCTACCTCAGCCTCTTCGTGGTCGCTCTGCACGCTGGACAGGTCGGTACTGATGTGGGTGAGACCTGGTACACCGCTCTCTCGATCATTCTGATTACGGCGACCAGCCTGGCGGTGGTGATTCGAATCATCATCACTCGTCGTTCCGCTGGCGTCTTGTCTCCAAAGGCGCCCCGCTCGCAGCCAAGGGAGAAAGCAACCGCCGGGGTGCCTGAGGGTGACAGTTTCCTTGCTCGGGTTGTCTCGCGGCGCCAATTGGCGACGGAGGTGGTGGAAATTACTATGGCGCCGAAAAATTCTTCTCTCGAGCTCGACTGGGACGCCGGTTCCCACATCACTCTTCATCTCGGTAACGGCCTGGAGCGTCAATATTCTCTGTGCGGCGATCCCGCCGATTCACAGCATCTGACGATTGCAGTGTTGGACACCCACGGCGAAGGCGGGGGTAGTTGGTGGATTCATCAGAACCTCCAGGAAGGGATGGAGTTGCGGGTCGATATGCCTTTGCAGAACTTCCCCCTTCGACCGCACAAGCGCTACCAATTCATTGCGAGTGGAATCGGAATTACTCCCATCCGCTCGATGTTGACATCTCTGCCCGCTTCTCGTGAGTGGGAGCTCGTGTACCTCGGCCGAAACCGCGAGGATATGGCCTACCTCGGTGAGCTTGAGAAGGTGTGCGGCAACAGACTCACCCTTCACGTGTCATCTGAACGTGGGGGACGGATTGATCTGGCGAAGTCGATTGACCCGGCTGCCCACGTGTACGCCTGTGGCTCCGAAGCTCTCATGGAGGAACTCGAGTCACTGGTGCACCCCTCGCGTCTTCACCTTGAGCGGTTTACACCGCGGGACCGGTCATCCGAGCACGTGGCTCACCCGGTCTCAGTGACCTGGGAGCCGACGGGGCAGACCATTTCAGTGCCGACAAACCAAACCATTTTGGAAGGGCTCGAGGCTGCGGGAATCGGAGTCAACGGCTCCTGCCGCCGGGGCGTCTGCGGAAGTTGTGAAGTTCGGGTGCTCGCTGGAAAACCTGCCCACCTCGACTCCGTGATGAGCGATCAGGAAAAAGATGAAATGGGGGCGTTCTATCCGTGTGTGTCACGGGCCGAAGGAAATGAGTTGGTGCTGGGCCACTAGCGCATGAACAAGCGCGCGTTCTGAGCTTCCAGGTCGACATAGTGTTGAGCGGCGAGACCGAGAGATTCGGTGAGTTGAATGAGCTGTCCTTCGACTGCCGTCTGGGTGGTCCGCCATTCAGACACCACTGATTGGAAGGCTGTCGCCGCGGTACCGCTCCAGCTTCCTTGAAGGGCCTGGAGAGACAGGGTGAGTTGTTGGAGGTCGGCCTGAACCCGACCAATAGTGGCTCGTGCGTTTTGAGCCGCGTGAAAAACCGACTCGCTATTGACCTGGTACGTCGTCATGGTGTGCCTCTCTGTCTCGACCCAACGGATTACACAGGTGACCCACGAGCTCTCAGGGGCCGACCCCGAAAGACGTGACTCGACTACGCGCGTTGGGGGCTGTGGACAATCGGGAGGCTGATGCTAATCGTGGCTCCGCCGCCAGGGGTATCAGTGACCTCAATATCGCCAGAATGCCTCGCCACAATCGACTCCACGATTGCAAGGCCCAAACCAGATCCACCGGTCTCCCGCGCTCGTGAGGTATCAGCCCGCCAAAAGCGTTGGAAAATCTTCTCCCGAATTTGCTCAGGGATTCCCTCACCGTGATCAATCACGCGAAGAATTGCCCGATCGGGACGTCTGCTGTGATCGACTTCGATTTCAATGGCTGAGCCCGCCAGTGAGAAGCGGCGGGCATTTTGAAGCAAATTGGTGAGCACCTGTCGCAGCTTGTCTTCGTCGGCCTCAATGACCACATCGCTCGGCTCGACTCCTTCCGCGAGTGACCAGGTAGTAGTTCGATCGGGTGCGATTGCTCCCGAGTCGAGCGCGGCGTCGCGCGCGAGGTCGGCGAGGTTCACCGAAGCGATGGTGAACGGTTTGTTCTCATCCAATCGAGCCAATTCGAGCAGGTCGGTCACCAGGTGCGTCATCCGGGTGGCTTCTTTTTCGATCCGCTCCATCGCCTGGCCGACCTCTTTCTTTGTTTTGAGGCCACCCATCCGATAGAGCTCCGCATAACCACGGACCGACACGAGAGGCGTGCGTAATTCGTGTGAGGCGTCGGCGATGAAGCGGCGCATCTGGTCGATGGTGTCCGAGCGGTCGCTGAAGGCCCGATCAATCCGCGAGAGCATGGTGTTGAGCGAGCGGGTGAGGCGCCCCACTTCGGTGTTAGGGGTGCTGCCGCCGAGGCGCTGAGAATAATCGCCCCCGGCAAAGCGCGCCGCCGTTTCCTCCACCTCTCTCAGGGGGCGGAATGTTGAGGTAATCAAGAGTCTGGTGAGTGCTGCGCTGAGCAGGACGACGACCAGGCTGAAGGCGAGGAACACGGAGGCAAAGCTGCCGACGATTCGCCTGCTCTCGGCGAGGTCGATTCCCACGACCAGGCTCGCAGGCAGGGTTTGCTCGCCATCTGCGCTGACCACATTCAGTCGATAGGTCATCACTCGCCAAGTTGTCTCATCGTTGAGCGAGTCGACGGTAATGGGGTGCCTGGCTTGGCTGACTGCTCCCAGCCCGAGTCGGGTGACATCGGGCCCCCAGTCTTGATGGTCTTCGTCGAGATTGCTCGCGAGAACGCTGCCCGACGCACTGACCGCAGCGAGGAAGAACTCGTTGGATAAACCGCTTTGACCGACCCGATCAAATGCATTGAAGTCTTGGGTTCCCAGGACATCCGGGAGGCTCGCTGCGGCCTCGTCAATCTTTTGGTCGATATCGGAGACCAAGTAGCGCTCGATGGAGACGACGGTGCCGACACCGATGACCATGAGCCCGACGGTGACGACGACGACCATCACACCCGTGATTTTGGTGCGCAGAGATCTCGCTGCCCACCAGCGGGAGAGCCTTTCGTGCATTAAGCCAGATTAGGCCTTACCGGTTTTGAGCATGTACCCGAAGCCACGCTTGGTCTGGATGAGCGGTTCTTCGGTGTGCGGGTCGAGCTTCCGCCGCAGGTACGACACGTAGCTCTCGACAATTCCTGCGTCTCCGTTGAAGTCGTATTCCCAGACGTGATCAAGAATCTGCGCCTTCGACAGCACGCGGTTGGGGTTGAGCATCAGGTAGCGCAAGAGTTTGAACTCGGTAGGCGAGAGTTCGATGTCGAAACCTTTGACACTCACTTCGTGTGTGTCTTGGTCCATTTCGATTTCACCCACCTTGAGGACCGCATCGTCATCTTCTTGTTTCGTGCGTCGGAGGATGGCGCGAATTCGAGCGACAATTTCGTCGAGGCTGAAGGGTTTGGTGACGTAGTCGTCTCCACCGACCGTCAAGCCCTGGATTTTGTCCTCGGTGGAGTCTTTCGCGGTGAGGAAAAGGATGGGGCAGGTGTAGCCAGACGCTCGAAGACGCTTGGTGACGCCGAAACCGTTGATATCGGGCAACATCACGTCGAGCAGGATGAGATCGGGCTCTTCTTCCAAGACGGCGGAGATGGTCTGGGCGCCGGTCGAGACCGCGCGCACCTGGAAGCCTGCGAAGCGCAGACTGGTGGTGAGCAAATCGCGGATGTTGGGTTCGTCATCCACGACGAGAATTTTTGTTCCGTCAGCCATGGAATCAGTGTCTGATAGTTAGCTGGGTATTGTCTGGAAGGTTTTTTAGAAGGGCCCTAACGACTCTCGAGCTCGGTCGCCCGCACGATGGTGTACTGATAGCCCTGCTCGGTGAGGAAGCGCTGACGATTGAGCGCATAGTCCTGGTCGAGAGTGTCTCGGGTCACCAGAGAGTAGAAGCGGGCTTGTCGCCCGTCCGCTTTTGGCCGCACGATCCGGCCCAACCGTTGGGCTTCCTCTTGGCGGGAGCCAAACGTTCCCGAAATTTGAATCGCGACGGACGCCTCGGGAAGGTCGATTGAAAAGTTCGCCACCTTTGACACCACGAGACAGTCACGAGAGCCCTCGCGGAATTCGCCCAACAAGACCTCACGCTCAGCCATCGGGGTCTCACCCGTAATCAGAGGCACCCCAAGACGCTCAGACACCCGCTCCAATTGATCCAAATACATCCCCATCACCAGGATGCGCTCGCCGCTGTTGGCCGCAATGAGTTGCTCGACCACATCATCCTTGCGCGGGGTCGAGCTTGCGAAACGGTAGCGCTCGGCATCGGGGAGGGTCGCATAGTGCAAACGGTCAGCGTCGTCGAGTTCGAGGCGAACCTCGATGCACTCAGCCGGAGCGAGATAGCCCGACGCTTCGAGGTCTTTCCAGGCTGCGTCGAAACGCTTGGGTCCGATCAAACTGAACACGTCGCCCTCGCGACCGTCTTCCCGAATCAGTGTGGCGGTCAGGCCCAGTCGCCTCGTCGCCTGCAATTCAGCAGAGAGTTGAAACACGGGGGCCGGGAGAAGGTGAACTTCGTCGTACACCACGAGACCCCAACGCTGTGCTCCGAGCAGGCCGATGTGGCGGAATTCGCCTTGGCGTTTTGCGGTGACAATTGAATAGGTCGCAATCGTGACGGGTTTGACCTCTTTCACGGAACCCGAGTACTCGCCAATCTCGTCTTCGGTGAGGGAGGTGCGCTCGAGAAGTTCCCTCTTCCACTGGTGTGCCGAGAGCGAGTTGGTGACCAGAATCAGCGTGGCCTGGTCCAATTCCGCCATGACCCCGGCTCCAACGAGAGTCTTGCCGGCACCACACGGCAAACAGACCACTCCAGAGCCTTGGCGGACAAAGCGCTCAACGGCCTGAATTTGATAATCGCGCAGAGAAAACCCGTCCTCGCTCAGGGCAACGTGCAATGGCTCGCCCTCGGTATATCCGGCGTGGTCGGTGGCTGGCCAGCCCAGCGCCAGAAGCTCCTGCTTCATCTTTCCTCGAGAAAGAGGCTCGATGACGATACCTCCGCTCGGATGAGACCCCGTGACGAGAGGAGCAATCTTTTTTGAGGAGACGACCTGGTTCACAATCTCTGGGTCACCCGAGAGCACCAAGTCGTCGCCGGAGCGGGTGATGTCGAGACGCCCACAGCGCTCAAATGCATCGGTGATGTCTGCTCGCACATTCTCGGGAACGGGGAATCGCGAGTGGGTGTTGAGCACTCCGAGCACCTCGTCGAGGGTGTGTCCGGCCGCTTCGGCATTCCACAGCGCAAGCCGCGTGATGCGGTAGGTGTGAACGTGTTCAGGGGCCCGTTCTAGTTCGGCGAAGACGGCAATGTCATGCCGTGCCTCATCGCTCCCGGGGTGTTGGAGCTCGATGAGCACCGTTTTGTCGCTCTGGACAATCGCCGCACCCGTCTCAACCACAATCCGCCAGTCTACGGCGCTCAGCTGAGGGTGGCGTCGGCTCGAACCCCCACTACATGGGATACCGGGAGCGTCCGCTCCACGTCCGAGCGTGTGTCCCGACCGCGGAGTCGACCGTTGCGAAGGGCGTGAGGCTCGATGGTCATCTCTTGGGTCAATTCGCCCATCGACACGGTCACCGTGATCGGCACCCGCTCCGAAATGGCGAGCTCAATCACTCCCTCGAAAAAGCCAGGTTCCGCTCTCGCCTGAGCGATTCTCTCTCGCCAAAGGAACACGTCCCGTTCAGTCCACGCGATCGATTCCGTGGGCTCGTGGCCGCCCGCTGAATCGGGAAGGATGAGCGATTGGGTGGCATCGCGGATGAGGTGAGGGTAGCCCTCGCTCAGCAAAAGCTCGTGCACTTGAGACACCCCGAGGAGGCTCTCCACCCCGCCCGCATCTCGTGGCCTGAAGGACGCAGCCTGCAGTCGACGGTCTGCCCTGATGAGCTCGAGGGTAAGCTGATCACTCGAGGTCACGTGTGAGCCGCCCGGAGTCGCCCGCAGGGTCAAAGCCGTTGCTCGGCTGATGGTGTCGTCCACCATCTCCAACAGTGCGGGGGCCATTCCCACCGCCACAGTGCGGGTCAGTAGTTCACGAATGTCCTCGGGCGTGACCCCCGCTTGAAGTGCTCGGGTGATTGACGCCGCATCGATATGAAATCGAGGGGCGAGTTCTCCCGAAAGCCACGTTGACATCTTCCGCAGGGCCGTCGTCGTCTCGGAATCGAGCGGGCCGGCGGCGACGAGAGTGTCTGGGCCATCCGGGTAGAGCTGATTCACAGCCGGGGGCACGACCGACTCAATCAGTGCCGAGCGGGCCTGGGGGGTGTCGGCCCCCTCCAGCACGGTTGACCGTGAGCCTCTGATGAGACCCAGACGGTGTGCGAGAGTCACCAGCCGTTCGGTGTCACTCGTTGAGACCAGCGGGTACCGCGAGATGGCGAGGGACTGAATCACCTCAGAAGAGACGTGATCCGGAAGGGGCCGTGGCCACCACGCGGGCAGGTGTTGAATCAATTGCTCGAGGCACCACAGCCACTTGTCGGCAGCACCACGCTGAAGCCACCGAGAGCCCGCGGCCGTCGGCGTGACTCCTTTGCCCGACCGACGGGTCAGTCCTAACCGTGTTGCCCCGTCGAGAAGCGCGTCGATGTCGAGGTCTTCGCGCTCAAGACCCTTCGCGAGGGCACCCTCAGAGATGGGATGCGGAAACCCACCCTCGAGGAAGTCGACGATGGTTTCAATCTGCTCGAGGTAGTCAAAAACCCCCGCCACATCTGGCTGCTCAGGCTCGTCGCGGGCCTGAACAGAAACGACCGTGTGTGTCTGGGCATTCTCTGGTTGGTGTTCTCTCACGATGGCGGCGATATCCGCGATGGGGTAGAACTGGCTATTTCTTTTAAGCGCGAGCAACGAATCGATAAGGGAGTGAGTAAGGGGGTCGTCACCGGAGTCGGGCAACTCCAACAGCACGCGTAGTTCATCAGACGTCAGTTGACTCACGTGTCTCCAGACCGCGTCGGGTGCGGTGAGCGCGGTCGCGAGCTCTGCGAGACCCTGCGAGAGATCGAGAGGCACCTGTCGAATCGTCAGCACACGGGCGAGTGACGGCGCAGGGTGGTCGAAGAGAGCGTCGAGCAGACCCAGCGCGTGGCTAGCCCTGCTCACCCGGAGCCCAGCCTTGGCGTCGACGTCTCGTGCTCACCACCAGAAGAGCGATAATCAGCACAAACCCCAACGGAAGACCCATCAGCGGAATCATGGTGATAATCGGCCAGAGTCCCGCGCCAAAGTCGGTGCGGTCGAACCCCGACCAGGTGGCGATGATGATGGCAAAAAATGCCAGCACACTCAGCCCAATGACACCCGCAATCATGGTGGCGAGGACTCGCTCGATTCGGGAGGGGGGCGACGGGCTGTCGGTAGTCATCCGACCAGCTTATCGAGCTGCACCCGACGCTATCCTGGTCGGTAGAGGCCGACGGCCCGCATGAAGGAGCACACCATGCCGACTGGCAAAGTGAAGTTTTACGACAACGACAAAGGATTTGGGTTCATCCAATCCGACGATGGCCAAGAGGTGTTCCTGCACGCATCCGCTCTCCCCGAGGGAGCTCGGGTGAAACCTGGCACCCGATTGGATTTTGGAGTCGTCGAGGGCAAGCGAGGCACACAGGCCCTATCTGCCCGTGTGATTGATCAGCCCCAATGGCAGCGCAAGGACCGAAAAGCAGCTGACGACATGGCCGTGATTGTTGAAGATCTCGTGAAGGTGCTCGACAAGGTGGGCGGTGATCTGCGTCGCGGTCGCTACCCCGAGCGCGACTACTCACAGAAAGTCGCCACCATGCTTCGCCGGGTGGCAGATGAGTTTGATGGCTAAGAAAAAGAGCGCAATCGACCCAGAAACCCTCATGTCTCTCGCGCGAGAGGGGCTGGTGGGGGTGGCGCCGGAAGAACACGTCGGCGACGCGCGGGTTCTCGATTCTTCGGACGGCGTGCACTCGGTGTCATTCGTGTGCCTCAAACCTGGCTACCCGGGCTGGAATTGGCTCGTCACCCTGAGCGACGGCGAGGGAGGGGCACTCGGAGTCTTGGAAACCCATTTGCTTCCTGGTGAGGGAGCTCTCCTCGCGCCCGACTGGGTTCCGTGGGCGGACCGCCTCGAGGAATATCAACGGCTTGAAGCAGAGCGGGAGCGAGAAGACGCACCCACCGACGATGACGACGACGATGACGACATCGACATCGATGACGCGCTCGATGGAATCGATATCGACCAGCTCGACCTCGACCCCTCGGGGTTGGAAATGCCTGAAGAACCCAACGACGTGTTTGACCACGTCGACTTTGACGAGGACTAGTCGGCGAGGCGTTCGAGCACGTAGTCGATACTGGCTGACAGACGCGTGATGTCGTCGAGTTCCACCCCGACGAACGTCGCGATACGGACCTGGTTGCGCCCGAGCTTTCGATAGGGCTCAGTGTCGACGATGCCGTTCGCTCGAAGAACAGTGGTGAGCTCGGTCGCGTCGACCGAGTCGTCCACATCGATGGTGACAATGACAGGCGAACGCTCAGCGGGGTTTGCCACAAACGGGGTGAGCAAGGGGTGTGCCTCGGCCCAGTTATAAAGGTGTGTGGAGTTGGCGCTGGTCCTCTCCGCGCAGGCGGTCAGACCGCCCAGCTCCAGCATCCACTCAACCTGAGCTTCCATCAACAACAGGGTGGCCAGTGCCGGGGTATTGAGCGTTTGGTTGAGTCGCGAATTGTCGATGGCCTGTTGCAGGCTCAAAAAAGGCGGAATGTAGCGCTCGGATGAATCGATTTCTGCCACCCGAGCAATCGCTGCTGGCGACATGAGAGCACACCAGAGGCCCCCGTCGCTCGCGAAATTCTTCTGCGGCGCGAAGTAGTAGACGTCGGTTTCTGAAGCGTCAAAGTCAATACCCCCCGCCGCGCTGGTGGCGTCGACGACGACGAGAGAACCCTCATCCGCGCCGGTGACTCGCGCGATTGAGGTCGACACACCGGTCGAGGTTTCGTTGTGAGGCCAGGCATAAACGTCGACCCCCTCCACTGCGGTGAGCTCGCCTCGGGTTCCTGGGTCGGTTGCGACCACGTGGGGTGCGTCCAACCACGGGGTCGTGGCACTGGTCACGAATTTTTGACCAAACTCACCAAAGCTCAAATGAGCACTTCTCTGCCGGATGAGGCTGAATGCGAGGGCGTCCCACAACGCGGTCGAACCGCCGTTTCCCAAAACGACTTCGTAACCTTCGGGGAGTCTGAAGAGCTCGGTGAGACCCTCGCGCACCCGGCCGACGAGGTCTTTGATTGGGGCCTGACGGTGTGAGGTGCCGAGTAGCGCTTGAGAGGCCACAAAGTGGTCAATTTGTTGCGCTCTAACCTTTGAGGGACCTGCACCAAATCGGCCGTCAAGGGGCCTCAGTTCCACCGGAATAGTGATTGCGCTCACCTGCCCAATCCTAAGCGCCCTCTGGGGGGGCCGCTGACCGGGCCCCGGCTACACTGTTGCCAGCTGTGCCGGTCTGAGAGGTGCGTCATGACAGATCTCGTCGATACGACGGAAATGTATTTGCGCACCGTCTTGGACTTGGAAGAAGAGGGAATTGTGCCCGTTCGCGCTCGAATCGCCGAGCGCATCGGCCACTCGGGTCCGACCGTCTCACAAACGGTGGGGCGCATGGAACGAGACGGTCTCTTAGTCGTCGAATCGGATCGAACCCTCTCCCTCACGAAGCAGGGCCGGGCGAAAGCACTCTCGGTGGCGAGAAAACACCGCCTCGCCGAGAGACTGCTCGCCGACGTCATCGGGTTGGACTGGTCGCTCGTCCACGACGAGGCGTGTCGCTGGGAGCACGTGATGAGCGATGAGGTCGAGCGGAAACTCCTCGACATGTTGGGCCACCCCACTGAATCCCCCTATGGCAACCCCATTCCCGGCTTGGAACTCATCGGCGGTAAGAAGGCGGCCCCTTTCCTTGATGGTGTGGTCCGACTCACCGACGTCGTATCTGATGAAGAATCAACCGGCTTGCTGCGTCGCATCGGGGAGCCCGCTCAGTTCGACCCTGAGATGCTGAAAACTCTGGCTCGACTCAAAATCATTCCTGGCGCGAGAATTCGGGCTCGCCGAGTGGATGACACCTCGGTGAGAGTGGAGTCGCTCGAAACGGAAAAGCCCCTCACTCTGCCCAACGAAATCGCCGCTCACCTCTACCTAGCGGCCTGACACGCCACTGGTTCCGGGTGCGTTTCGATGCGGGAATTTCTCAAGCCCTCGCAATACACTCTCTCTATCCGGCCTTGAGTTGCGGGGAGGAGAGAGCCATGGCGCCACATTCTCGGGCAGTCACGGACTCCCGCACGCAGTTCCGGATACAGGTAGGTCACCGGCCGCGCGCGCTCGTGTGTCTGCCTCACCACGCCACTGGGCACTGTCTTGAGACAGTGCCCTTTTTTGTGTCCTCGACACGGACGCTGGAGGAGGGATCATGACCCAATTGCTCGACAGGCCCAGTGCCATACCCTTGGCCGATCCCGCCTTGCGCACCCTCGTCTTGAATGCCGGCTACGAGCCGCTCTCGGTGGTGAGCTACCGTCGGGCATTGGTGTTGGTGATGAACGGTCGGGCACACATTCTCGAAACCGACCAAGCCCACCCGGTAAGAACCGTGGTGGGAGAGTTTCAACGACCTACCGTGATTGTTCTCTCCCGTTACGTGAGACTTCCCCACACACGCAGCGTCCCCGTGTCTCGTCGCGGTGTGCTTCGACGTGATTCCAACCGTTGCGCATACTGCGGCCACAACGCGTCAACAATTGACCACGTGGTGCCCCGCTCCAGAGGGGGCCAAGACACCTGGGAGAACCTTGTGGCCTGCTGCCTCAAATGCAACAACATTAAGGGAGATAGGACCCCGCAGGAGATGGGTTGGCAACTCCACACCGCCCCGAAAGCGCCCTACGGTTCCGCCTGGTTAGTGCGTGGCATCGAGCGACCTCAGCCACACTGGGAGGAATATCTCGCTCAGGCGGCTTAGCCCGCCTCAATCAGTTCGACGGCGCGGAGCGTTCCCTTCTCGTTCGCCATTTTTTCTGACGCTGTTGCGACCTCGCGCCGAGCGAGGTGGGCCTGTTGAAGGGCGGAGACCAGCTGATCGCGTGAGCCACTGTTCGGTGAGATGGCCTTCGGTCCAAGCCCCGCGCGGTTCAGACGCCACGCCCACCACGGTTGGTCGGCGATGAAGGGCATGATGACGCTCGGCACCCTCGCTCGCAGGAAGGCGTGAACGGTTCCTGAGCCACCGTGGTGAATTGCGAGCTGAATCTGGGGGAGGACTGTTTCGTGGTTGACCGATTCTCGCACCATCACGTCGGGCGAAGAGCTGAGCTCAACATCGGGAGCTAAACCCCCCCACCCTGTGACCAGGAGAGTTTTCATTCCGAGCATCCGTGCGGCTTGGACGATGACTCGTGCGCGTCGAACGGGGTCACCTCTCTTCATCGACCCAAATCCGGCGTAGAGCACGTTCCCGTCAGAGACGAACTCAGTGAGTTCGGAGTCGACATCGTCTGATCCGGCCATCCACCACTGCCCGGTGATGTGCGCCGTGGAGGGCCAATCCTTGGGCTGGTTCACCAGCGTCTGACTCACGGGGCTCAGCACAACGTCGGGGGTCCATGATGCGACGCCCAGCTTCCGCGCCAGTTTCTTGGCAGGGTCGCCAAACAGCGCAATACCCGCATCGACGAGTCGGTAGCTCGCTTGATTCAGCCAACCCGGCATCGAGAGGGCAATCCCGGCGGCAGCAAATTCTTTGGTGGGCGTCAGCATCGGAACCATCTCGGCAATCACTGCCTTCGCCCCCACCTGGTGGGCGACGACGGGAGCCGTCTGGACCTTCGGGTGATAGACCACGACGTCGGGTGAGAGGGAGCGAATCTGTTCGCTCGAGGTGTCGTAGATTCCCTTGAGCGTTGGCTCCCACAGAGTCTTATATTCCTTGAGTGCTTTCACCACACTCACACCCTGGTCGGCAATGAGTTGGTTGAGCGACCCGGGCAGAGGCCATTCGGTGTAAGGGGCGTCCGGGTCTGACGGCAAATCGGTGGTGTGGGCAAAGTGAACCTCGTGGCCGCGCGATGCCGCCTCGTATGCCAGCGCCCGAAAGGGCTCGTGGTCTCCTCGTGACCCCAGGGTGACCAGGTATATCTTCACGAGTCCCACGCTACCGCGCGGGACGCGCCGGTAGACTTGAGGTCACCGCCTCTGTAGCTCAATGGAAGAGCAGTTCCGTCCTAAGGAAAGGGTTGGGGGTTCGAGTCCCTCCAGGGGCACGCCGGTGAACACACAGCAAAGGACATTCCTGTGGGCCACGAATTAGATAGCAATCCCGCCGTCATCGCGATGCGCGAGGACGTGTGCCGCCTCCACGCCGAACTTGTCCGTTACGGACTCGTAGTGTGGACCGGGGGGAATATTTCGGGGCGAGTTCCTGGGATGGACTATTTCGTTATCAAACCCTCCGGTGTGGATTATGACGATCTCACTCCGGACAACATGGTGGTCTGCACTCTCGATGGTGAGGTCGTTAACGGGACCCTCGGGAGTGAGCGCAACGCCTCCAGCGACACCGCCGCCCACGCCTACGTCTACCGCCACATGCCTGAGGTGGGTGGAGTCGTCCATACCCATTCGACCTACTCGGTCGCGTGGGCTGCCCGCGGCGAAGAAATTCCTTGCGTCACCACGGGAATGGCCGACGAGTTTGGAGGCCCGATTCCCATTGGACCCTTCGCCATCATCGGCGACGACTCGATCGGTAAAGGAATCGTCGACACTCTCAGAAACCACCGCTCTCGAGCGGTGCTGATGCAAAACCACGGACCCTTCACCATCGGGGTGTCACCGAAAGACGCGGTAAAAGCCGCAGTGATGTGTGAGGACGCGGCGCGTAACACCCACATTGCCCGGCAGGGTGGCGAACTCATCCCCATTCCTCAAGACAAGATCGACGCACTATACGCCCGCTACCAAAACGTCTATGGCCAGAGCGGAGACGACCGGCGATGAGTGTTGCTTCGGAGATTATTTCTTCGGGTCGGGCGAGCCTCGGCATTGAATTAGGTTCCACGCGCATCAAAGCCTGTCTCGTCGGTGAGTCGCCCTCCGACGTTCTCGCGGTCGGAAGTTACGAGTGGGAGAACCAGTTTGTCGATGGCTTATGGACCTACGACCTCGCCGATGTGTGGACGGGCCTCGCTGCGGCAATGAGCGACCTTCGCGCTCAAGTGTCCTCTGAGCACGGCACTGAACTCACCTCTCTAAAATCGCTCGGAATCTCAGCGATGATGCACGGCTACCTCGCTTTCGATAAAGACGACAATTTGCTCGTGCCTTTCCGCACGTGGAGAAACACCAACACCGGCCGGGCCGCAGAGGAACTCACCTCTCTCTTTGGGGTCAACATTCCCCTTCGTTGGTCGATTGCCCACCTTCACCAGGTGGTCTTGGAGGGCGCCGAGCACGTCCCCCACGTGTCGTTCGTCACCACCCTCGCGGGATACGTGCACTGGAAGCTCACTGGAGAAAAAGTTCTCGGCATCGGCGATGCCTCGGGCATGTTCCCCATCAACACCGCGACGAATGATTATGACGCCACGATGGTGGCCGCCTACGACGCGCTCGATTCAACCTCATTACTCACCGGCTCCGTCACAGACCTGCTTCCCCGTGTGCTCGTCGCCGGCGAACAGGCGGGGGTGCTCACTGCTGAGGGGGCTGCCTTACTCGATCCGACCGGCGGCCTCACCGCGGGTGCGCTTGTCTGCCCGCCCGAAGGCGACGCCGGAACAGGAATGGTTGCCACCAACGCGGTTGCCCCCAGAACGGGCAACATCAGCGCCGGTACCAGCATTTTTGCCATGGTGGTGCTGGAGCGGCCGCTCAAGGAGGTTCACCACGAACTCGATGTCGTGACGACTCCCACGGGCGACACGGTCGCGATGGTGCACTGCAATAACGGCGCGAGCGAATTGGCCGCCTGGGTGGGAATGTTCCGCCGTTTCGCTGAGCTGGCGGGCTCCTCGCTCACCTCCGACGAGGTCTACGACTTGCTTTTCCAAGAGGCATCGACCGGTGAGCCCGACGCCGGGGGACTCGTTGCGTACAACTACCTCGCCGGTGAACCGATTACCGGCACCGTCGAGGGACGGCCATTGTTTGTGCGGACCCCCGATAGCGACTTCAGCCTGGGTAATGCCATTCGAGCGCAGTTATATGGGGTTTTCGGCACCTTGAGCTTGGGAATGCGCGTGCTCGAACACGAAGGAGTTGAGCTGGACCGGATGTCAGCCCACGGCGGTATGTTCCGCACGGCCGGGGTTGCCGGCCGATTCTTAGCGGCAGCCATCAACGCGCCCGTCTCGATTGCTCAGAGTGCTTCCGAGGGTGGTGCCTGGGGAATCGCCGTCTTGGCGGCGTTTGCGGCCTCAGATCACTCAGACCTCGCCTCCTATTTGGACGAAATCGTGTTCAAAGGCGCTGTCGTCGACACGGCCCTACCAGAGCCAGAAGACGTCGCCGGTTTTGCTCAGTTCCTCGATCGCTACCGTTCCGGTTTGCCCATCGAACAGGTGGCCGCGACCTCACTCTGAGCCGGTAATTCGGGCATTTTCAGCCCCGGCGTGGGATACCAGAGAGCACCAGACGCTCCCCGTAGTGTTTTGGCGTGTGGCGTGTCGACTCGGCGAATGACGACCAGGGAGCATCAGAGCTTTGGGATGAAGCCCTCCCCTCGACGAGTGAGTTCGCCTCGCAAGTATCAGTGGGAGACCCGGACGTGTATCCGGTGAATCAAGCAGCGTCCGCCTGGGACGAGTGGCGCAGCCACATCGCCGCCATTGGCGGGCCAAACCCACTGATTCACCTCAGCGACGACCCGACGACCCGCGTAGACCTGAGCCATAGTCACCCTGGTGGGCTCGCTCGGCTGATTGCTGGCTCGCCCACCCTGCTCAGTGGTCTCGTTCGTGACGATATTCAGCGTCGAAGCGCCCACCTGGCGGCCACTCGCTTGCTCGAACACCACACCGAATTACTGCACTCTCGCGGCATTGATTCGATTCAGCTCGGAATAGGACTCGTGCAGTGGAAGCACGACGATGTGACCTATCGAGGCCCGCTTCTCCTGCGCCCCATGGCATTACGTCGACGCGGCTCCGACATCGAATTCACCCTCCAGCGCTCCGGCATCAAACTCAACCCCGCTCTCCAGCGAGAATTCGCCAAACATCTGGAGCTTCACCTCGACGCGCAAGCGTTCGTTCGGCTCACCGATGACAACGGCTCGTTCCGTCCAAACGCCGCCCTCGACCGGTTGCGCGACCTCACCGCCCACCGAGACGACGTGAGTGTGAAAGCTCAGCTCATCGTGGGGAGTTTTGCGGACGTTGCGGCGCCCCTCCTCGCCGATGCGGCGAATCTCTCACACCCCGTCCTCGACGCATTGGGGGGTAACCCTGCGGCGCTCGCTGAGGTGAGGGGTTCCAGGGTTCCAGTTGAGGTTCCCGACTCTGACCGTCGTAGTCCGGGTGTCGACCGCCTCATCGTGGACGCGGATACCGAGCAAGACCTCATCGTCACCCACATCCTCGCGGGCAACTCGATGACCGTGCGCACGCTCCCTGGAACGGGGAGCACTCAGACGGTGGTGAACGCCCTCGGGGCACTCGTGGCAAACAATAAGCGTGTGCTCGTGGTCAGCCCGAGACGAGCGACATTGAACGCCATTAGTGATCGCCTCTCTCGCACCAAGCTTCCCGGAATGGCGGTTCGGCTCGCTGATTATCGCCGGGACCTCGTGCGCTCAATCGGCAGAAATGAGCAAGCTCGACCGGTGGATTCGTCAGACGTGGACGGTGCGCTCGAGCGACTCCGCGACGTCATCGTTCGCTATCGCAAAGCCCTCAGCCATGTCGACTCCACGATCGGAGTGAGTTTCCTTGACGCGGTGCACTGGCTCTCTCGCCTCAGCTTGCAGGAAAACGCCCCTCAGACCACGGTCAAGTTGAACTCCGACGCCCTTGTTGCGCTCGCGCAGCGTCGAGAAGAAGCTGCGGGACTGCTGCGGGAAGCGGCCAATCTGGGGCAGTTCCGTTTCGGCCCGCAAGATTCGCCCTGGTACGGCGTGGAGTTCCGTGACCGCGAACACGCGCAGCGTTCGCAACACCTCGCTCGCCGGCTCGAATCAGACACCCTGCCAAGGCTCATCGAGGCGGCCACACCGGTTCTCGAGCAGACGCCTCTTCCCACTCCCAAGAATTTTGCCCAGCTCGCGATGTTCATTCACCTCTTAGTGGACCTGCGCGACAGCCTCGACCGCTTCCAACCCTCCGTTTTTGACCGACCTCTCACAGATCTGATTACGGCGACCGGGCCTTCGGAAAAGGCTAACGAGCTGGGTCGGGTGCAGCGTCGACGATTGAAGTCGCTCGCCAAGGAATACATTCGCCCGGGGATGCACGTCGCTGATCTGCACGAAGCCCTCACCCGAATCAACGCGCAGCGTCAGTTGTGGAATCGTTTCGTCGAAACCGGTCACCCGCCCGCCGTCCCGCCCGGATTGGCTGATGTTCAGCCGCTCTTGCAGGAGGTCGAGCAGGACGTAACATTCCTCGCGGAAACCCTGGGTCGCGACGGCGCAGACTCCCCGCTGGAGCTTTCGCTTCACGATCTTGGGAACCTGATGGGTCGACTCGGTGAAGAGTCTGAAGTGTTGAAGACCCTCGAAGAGCGAGCCCAGGTCACCGAGACCCTCAAAACACTCCACCTCTCCGAATTGGTCGACGATTTTGCCGTCCGCCATGTCACCGGGGACCGGGTTGCCAACGAACTCGAGCTCGCCTGGTGGCGGGCCGCCCTGGAGCATATCCTCTCGGGTAACGACGACTTACTGGGCCAAGACACCAACATTCTCGAGCGACTCGAGTCTGACTTCCGTCTCGTGGATGAGGCTCACGCCGCCTCGAATGCCAAGCGTCTCGCCTGGCAGCTTTCTGAGCGCTGGTCGGTGGGTCTCATGGACTGGCCCGAGGAGGCGAGCTGGCTCAAGGGGGCGCTCAAGTCGGGGCGGATGACCCCTGCCGACCTACACGATCGTGCACCACACCTCTCCCGCGCTCTCGCTCCGGTGTGGCTGGCGAGCCCCTATGACATGGCGAAAATGCCTCCCGCTCAGGGCTTCGATGTGGTCATTGTCGCTGATGCAGGTTCAGTGACGCTGCCCGAGGTGGCACCGGCGATCAGGCGAGGTAAGCAGGTGGTGGCGTTTGGCGACCCCGTGGTTCAGCGTCCAGAGGCATTCAGCGTTGGAGTTGAACCCGAGGGGCACCGCCCCGAAGGGGACCCGGAAGAGTGGCATGCTCAATCGGCGCTCGGCGTGCTCTCCGAGCTGTTGCCGGGGCACTCACTGACGCGCAGCTACAGAGTAACCGGCGAAGACCTCGCCGATTTGGTCGATCGAAATCTTTATGCCGGAGAAATCGTGTCGCTGCCCTGGGCGGGAAGCTTCCTCGGCCACCGCAGTCTGGGGCTCGAAATCGTTGAAGACGGTTACGGTCTTCCCGACCCCATCACGGGCGTAATTGAGAGTGTCGACGCCGAGGTGCGCGCCGTCGTCAACCAGGTGGTGAACCACGCGCTGACCTCTCCAAACGAGTCGCTCATGGTGGTGACCGCGAGTCCCCGCCACGCTCAACGCGTCTTCGAGGGGGTCTCGAGAGAGGTGCAAAACCGTAGCGACCTCGGTGAGTTTTTCACTCGAGAGAGTGCCGAGCCTTTTGTTGCGGTCACCCTGCGCCAAGCACACGCCATGAGCCGCGACCGCGTCATATTTTCTCTTGGCTACGGTCGCACACCCCACGGCCGAGTATTGAGCGACCTCGGAATGCTCTCCGAGCCCGGCGGTGAGAGGCTCCTCGCTCTGGCCATTACTCGGGCGCGCAAGCACTTGCACGTGGTGAGCTGTCTCTCACCGCAGGAACTGAGCGATGAACGTCTGCTTCCTTCGGTGAGGGCGCTCGGAAAAGTCTTGAGCGAGATTGAAACACCACCGGCGCTCCCCGAAGTGACCCACGACCCCGACCCGATGCTGGTGGATTTGGCCAAGCGTCTTGATCGATACGGAATCACCACCAGCCTTGACCACCACGGGGTGGTGCCGCTTGCAGCAACAGCGAATGGTGTCTGTGTGGCGGTCGACACCGACCGACAACTGCAGCAGATGTCCATTCGTGAGGGTCTGCGATTGCGACCCCAGGCCCTGCACCGCCTGGGTTGGCACTATGTGCGGGTCCACGCGTTTGAACTCTTCGCGAATCCCGACGGTGTGGCCCACAAGATTGCTCTGCTCACCGGCGTGGTCGAAGAAGAGGAGTCCGACGTCGCCGAGTCGGCGTAGCCGTGGCAGAATCCGAGGATTCAAAGGAGCCTCAGGCTCCACGCGCCCGCCGTCGAGCGGTGGTCCCACCGCCAAAGGGCACTGAGGCCGCTCCCCAACGCGAACCTGAGCGGCATCGCGACGACGAGAACGACGAGCGACTGCGGGCGGAGAAACCGCCGCACTACTAACTCGCCGAGCTGGCCTTCTTTGACTCTTTCTTCTTCGGCTTCGACTCCTTCTTTGATTCCTTCTTGGGCGTCGAGCTCTTGGACTCAGCGCGGGAATCGGTGCGGTAGAAGCCGGAGCCTTGGAACGTCACCCCAACGGCGCTGAAGAGCTTCCGAAGGGAACCCTTGCACTGTGGGCATTCGGTGAGGGCGTCATCGCTGAAGTCTTGTTGAATATCGAACTCAACCCCGCATTCGCGGCAGCGATACGAGTAGGTAGGCAACGTGGTCTCCTGAAAGAAGTCGTGAAGGTTAGAACCGGATGATTCCGTGGGGCGTGACTGCCCCGTCAACACCTTGGTCGTGCGCTTCGGTGGGCACCTCGTCGACGACTTCATGATTGTAAACCACGGCAAAGACAGGAGGCCTGTGTGCCATGGAGCCGAGTGTGCGGTCAAAATATCCGCGCCCCCACCCCAACCGGCTTCCCGCTCGATCGACGCGGGCGGCAGGAATCAGCATCAAGTCGACTGAATCGATGGCCATGGGTCCAAGTAGCTCAGAGGTGGGGACAGGCATACCCACAACATCGAGGTCTTCGCCGCCTCGGTCAAAATGGGCCCAATCCAACAGGCCGTCTTCCCGGCTCACGGGCAGTAGCACGTCTTTACCATGGTCCAGTGCCCATTCCACGAAACCGCGGGTGGGTGGCTCGTCGACCGTGGAGAGGTAACAGCCGATGGTGTGAGCGCCCGTTTGTTCGACGAGTTTGCGAAGCTGGTCGGTGAGTTGAGTGGCAAAGGATTCGCGCTCGTCTGAGGTCATAATGCGTCGACGCTCCCTGGTTTCCGCCCTGAGCGCAGGTTTGAGGCTCGGATCGCCACTAGCCATGCAGCCAGTCTAGGTCGCCCACTACGCTGTCTCTATGCCCATTTCTAAAGCGGTGATCCCCGCAGCTGGCCTCGGAACGCGATTCCTGCCGGCGACGAAGGCGATGCCGAAAGAAATGTTGCCTGTGGTGGACAAACCCGCCATTCAATACGTGGTCGAAGAGGCCGTCGAAGCGGGTTTGACCGACGTGTTAATGGTGACGGGTCGAAACAAAAACGCGCTCGAGAACCATTTTGATCGCAACACCGAATTGGAGTCGGTGTTGGAGCGCAAAGGCGATAACCACCGACTGCAGGAAGTCAACCAGTCGAGCCACCTCGCCACCATTCACTACGTGCGCCAGGGGGACCCTAAGGGTCTTGGCCACGCGGTATCTAAAGCAGAGATGCACGTGGGCAAGAACCCCTTCGCCGTTCTCCTCGGTGACGACATCATCGACTCGCGCGATGATCTGCTCAAGCAGATGGTCGCTGTTTATGAGCGCCAACCCTCGAGCATTGTTGCCCTGATGGAAGTCGACCCCAGTCAGGTTCACCTCTATGGCATCGCGACGGTGGAAACCACCGACGACGACTCGGTTGTTCGAATCACTGAGTTGGTGGAGAAGCCCAAAGCCGAAGACGCACCATCAAACCTGGCCATTATCGGCCGCTACATTCTCCAACCCGACGTCTTCTCGGAGATTGCGAAGACGAAACCGGGTTCGGGCGGTGAAATTCAACTTACCGATGCTCTGAACGCTCTCGCCCACTCGGGCGCAGGCGGGGGAGTGATGGGTGTCGTTTTCCGCGGGCGTCGCTACGACACCGGCGACCGGATGGATTATCTGAAAGCGATTGTGCAGGTTGCCTCCGATCGCGACGACCTTGGACCGGGTTTCAAGACTTGGCTGAAGGGTTTCGTCGGGGGATTTGAGGGGGACTAGGCCGGTGTCGTTTACGCTGCCGACCCTCCACCACCCCCTTGTCAAACTCAGGGGCGTGAAGCGCTCCGATTGGCGTGCTTTAGAGCGCTCTCTCTCGGATAACCGCGCCTGGTTACAACCCTGGGAGGCGACGAGTCCGGTGCGCTCGGCCGCCGCGGAGGATCAGCGGGCAGCTGTTCGCTCGCTCTTGAAATACGCGCGCCAGGGCTCGGGCCTTCCGATGGTGATGGAGGTCGATGGTGAGCTCGTCGGCCAGCTCAATGTGTCTCAAATCACCTACGGTTCGCTCAGTTCCGCCAGTGTCGGCTACTGGGTCGTCAAAGCGCAGGCGGGAAAGGGAATAACCCCCGTCGCGGTGGCGCTAGCCACGGATTACCTCTTTTTTGAGCGTGGCCTGCACCGTATGGAAATCTGTATCCGCCCTGAAAACACGTCGTCGTTTCGGATTGTGCAGAAGCTCGGCTTCCGTTTCGAGGGTTTCCGCCGTCGCTACATCCATATTGACGGCCGCTGGCGCGATCACCTCTGTTTTGCCCTCACCGTTGACGAGGTACCCGGTGGAGTGCTGAACCGATTCGAAAAGGGCCTTGTCCCGCCTGGGGTTGCGAATATCCCTGAGTTTGTGCAGGTTCAGATGCGTAATCCCCTGCATTTACCCCCTCGCTAAACACGCCGGGGAGTGCGGATGCGGGGCAGATGATGGCCCTACTTTTAGCCTAAAGGGCGTGGAAACTCCGTTTTCAGGCACCGCCCTCCTCCTCCTCGTAGCCGTGGTGTTGTGGCTTGTGTACCTCGTTCCCATTTGGATGCGCCGCAGCGAATACCTCGCCACCGAGCGCAACGCGGCCCGTTTAGGCCAGACGCTGAGGCTTCTGGCGGAAACCAACGAGTCCACGGAGGAAATCCGAGCGGAACTCTCCGCGCGAGACGTTGCCAGGCAACATCGTCTGGCGGAGCGGAAACTCAAAGAGGTGGCGCTCACCAAAGCGGAGGTGGCTGCCCGGCGCCGGCGGATTCTTCGCTCCACCACGACTCTGTTCACCGCGATCGGCCTCTTTGGTCTCGCTTCCGCGATTAGTTTGCAAGCCGCGTTCTGGGTCACGATGGCGCTGGTGGGAAAAACTTCGGTGGGCCTCATCGTTCTGGCTGTTCTCGCCCGACAGCAGCGCTTGGCGGCAACCAATGCTTCCCGTGTTCAGGCCACCCCAGTGACGGCGTCGCCCAGAGTGGCTCGCTCCCAGCGCGCCTGGACTCCGCCGTCCCTTCCCGAGCCCCTTTCCGCCCGCCAGGCCGTCAGCCTCCAAGAGCCGTTGCCCTCGCGTGAGGAACTGCTACGCAAGGCACGAATCGCTGCTGCTCAGGCGCGTCCGGCTGAGGCAGCAGCCGAAGCCGAGAAGCTCGCACCGGTCTCCCAATTCGAGCAAATGGGCAGAATCCCTCAGCGCGAGGCATCCTCTCAGCACGACCTCGACGAAGTACTCAGACGCCGCCGCGCGGTTTAGCAGTGGTAGCCTCTTAGACGCTTCTAGGGCCTGTGGCGCAGTTGGTAGCGCGTCTCGTTCGCAATGAGAAGGTCAGGGGTTCGATTCCCCTCAGGTCCACTTAGGCGCCAGACGGATTGGCTCCCACCTGACGGCAAATCTCCTCAGCCACTCGCACGCTCCCGATCGTGTCTTGGTGACTATGGAGCGGCGAGTCGGTGCGTCCCTCAGACACATACTGCGCGAGGTAGGTCGCCTGGTAGCTCAGCCCGTCGTGGCCTTGGATCGCGCTGGTATCCGCCCAGTGCTCGCCGGTGAAGTAGAGATCTTTGTTTGAGACCGATAGTCCCGTGGGCACAAAGAACGGGTGGTCGAAGGTGACCATCTTTTCCGAGGTCGACACGGTCGCCGTGCAGGGAACGGTGGCTGTCCCCGAGATGTAGAGGAGGGAGCGTGACCCGTTGTCGTATTCAAGAGTCACATACGACTCAGCGTCCATGCCCTCTGCGGTGGTCCGTCCGGTGGCGTGAATAGCCGAGGGGTTACCCATCACGAACTGCGCGAAGGCGATGGGATAAATGCCCATGTCGTGGACGATGCCACCGCTACCCGGGGTCCACAGTCTCTGAATGTGGCGGTTGTCGTTCGCGAAATTCGCCTGGAAAAACTCAGGAGCACCCAGGTCCCCAGCCTCGATGAGCTGGCGGTACACGTCAGACACCGGCAAATACCTCGTCCACATTGCTTCCATGACCAGAACCCCCGCTGACTTTGCGTGGGCGAAAAATTCTTCGGCCTCGGCAGCGGTGTAACACAGGGGCTTTTCGAGCAGCACATGTTTGCCCGAATCAACTGCCATCCGCGCGTAGGCGAGGTGGTCGGAAATGTGGGTGGCGACGTAGATGACGTCAACGTCGGGGTCCGCCACGAGCGCCTCATACGACCCGTGCACCCTCTCAAGCCCGTGGTTCTTGGCGAATGCCTCGGCTTGACCCGGTGTGCGAGATGCGGTCGCCACCGCGCGCTGTCCGGTGTGGCGGTGGATGGCACCCACGAACGTGTCGGCAATAGAACCCGGTCCGATAATGCCCCAGCGGAGTTTGGGAACCGACTGCGGGTCGAGGATTCTCGGTGAGGGAAGCGTCATGGATTGTCCTTAAGACAGTGGTGCCCCGGGAGACCCGGGGCACCAGCAGTGATTACTTGCGGTTCTTGTTCCAGACGTCGAAGGCGACGGCGAGAAGGAGCACGAGGCCCTTGATGAACATCTGAAGGTCGATACCGACCGAGTTCAGGTTCATGCCGTTTGCCAGGACACCCTGGATCATGCCTCCGACCATCGACCCGGTGACGGTTCCGATACCACCCGTCACGGCGGCACCACCGATGAATACCGATGAGATCGCGTCGAGCTCGAGCATGTCACCGGCTTTCGGAACCGCCGAGTTCATACGCGCGGCGATCAGCACTCCGGAGAGGGCGGCGAGGGAACCCATGTTCACGAAGATGAAGAAGTTCACCCGGCGCACGTTGATACCCGAGAGCATCGCGGCGTTGAGGTTTCCACCGATTGCGTAGATGTAACGGCCGAACTGCGTTTGGTTCATCACGACCGAGTACACGACGATGAGGAACACCAGAAGCAGCAGGGTGTAGGGGATGCCGTTCGCACGCGAAAGCTGAATTCCCACGAAGGTGATCATCGCGCTCAAGATGATGTTCTTCGCATAGAACCAGGTAATCGGTTCCACGACCTGGTCGTAGCGGATGCGACCGCGACGCTGGCTGAACTGTTGGAACCACAGCAGGAGCACACCCACCACGGTGACCACGATGGCGGTCCCGTTGAATTCTGGCGGAAGACCGAATGTTTGGCCTAAGACGTTTTCTCGATCGATAAAGCCGTTACCGATGGCTCGGAACTCGTCAGGGAAAGGGCCGATGTTGGTGTTCTGCAGGGTCATCAGGGCGAGGCCGCGGAAGAGCAACATACCTGCGAGCGACACGATGAAGGCGGGGATACCGACATAGGCCACCCAGAAGCCCTGCCACATTCCCATAATCGCGCCGACCACGATGGCGCCCAGGATTCCGAGCCACCACGGAAGAGCCGGTAACCATTCCCAGCCGTCTTGTTCGAGCGGTCTCACGACCAAGATTCCCGCCACGGCGCCGATAAAGGCGGCGAGTGAACCGACCGAAAGGTCGATGTGGCCAGCGATGATGACCATCACCATTCCGATGGCAAGAACCAGGACATATCCGTTTTGCACGACGAGGTTGGAGATGTTCGACGGTGTGATCGACGCAGAATTCGGAGTCGTAATCGCGAAGAAGACCATAAGGCCAATCAACGCGAGGAAGATACCGTTCTGGCGAAGGTTGACGCCTTTGAACCGCTCTCTCAGACGATCAGCGAACGACGGCGCAGTCGTGTCGGTTGCGTTAGACATTGCTGGTTTCCTTTTCCATGGTCATGAACTTCATCAGCTCTTCAGGGTTGTAGTTTCCACGTGACACCTCACCAGTGATGCGTCCTTCGGAGATGGCGTAGATACGGTCACAAATACCTAAGAGCTCGTCGAGCTCTGAGGAAATCACAATCAGACCGCGACCTTCGGCCGCCATTCTCTGAATGATCAGATAAATCTCATATTTCGCCCCTACGTCGATACCGCGGGTGGGCTCGTCGAGAATGAGCACCTGGGGTTCGACATTGATCCACTTGGAGAGCACCACTTTTTGCTGGTTCCCACCAGAAAGCTGTCCAGTCACGGTGAGAACGGACGGGGCTTTAATATTCATGCTCTCGCGGTACTCACTTGCCCGGCGGTACTCCTCGTTGGAGTTCACCAGGATGCGCTTCACGAATTGCTTGAGGGACGCCAATGAAATGTTGCGTTTCACGTCTTCGATGAGGTTCAACCCAAAGCGCTTGCGGTCTTCTGTGGCGTAGGCGAGGCCATTGCGAATAGCAGTTGACACCGTGGAGACGTCGATTTCCTCACCATTCATGAAGGCCTTACCGGTGATGTGCTTGCCATACGACTGGCCGAAGAGGCTTCGGGCAAACTCGGTGCGGCCCGCACCCATAATTCCGGCGAGTCCGACGATTTCGCCGGCGCGGACGTTGATCGACACGTCGTCCACAACTTTCCGGGAATCGTCCAGAGGGTGGAAGGCGTTCCAGTTTTCGACCCGGAAAATCTCTTTGCCGATGGACGCGTCACGGGCCGGATAACGGTTGGCCATTTCTCGACCGACCATGCCCTTGATGATGCGCTCCTGGGTGACCTTGTCTTCCTTCATTCGCAAAGACTCGACCACACGTCCGTCGCGAATGATCGTGGTGGTGTCCGCGATGGATTCCACCTCGTTGAGCTTGTGCGAAATGATGATTGACGTGATGCCTCGCTCTTTCAGCTGACGAAGCAAATCGAGCAAGTGCTGGGAGTCTTCGTCGTTCAGGGCTGAGGTGGGCTCGTCGAGGATGAGCAGCTTGACCTCTTTTGACAGGGCCTTCGCGATTTCGACCAGCTGCTGCTTTCCCACACCGATTTCCTTAATCGGTGTCGAGGGGTTTTCTTTCAGACCCACCTGCTCCATGAGCTTCGCCGCTTCGCGGTTGGTCTTGTTCCAGTTGATGAGACCGAGGGTGGTGATTTCGTTTCGGAGGAAAATATTCTCCGCGATCGAAAGATGGGGGCTCAGCGCGAGCTCTTGGTGGATGATGACGATTCCTTTGGCCTCGGAATCGCGCAAGCTTTGGAATTTTTGAATATCGCCGGCGTAGTGGATTTCTCCGGCATAGGAGCCGTGGGGGTAGACGCCCGAGAGAACCTTCATCAGGGTGGACTTGCCGGCACCGTTTTCGCCACAGATGGCGTGGATTTCACCCCGCTCCACGACGAGATTGACATCTTCCAGGGCAATCACACCGGGGAAGGTCTTGGTAATCGACCGCATCTCCAGAATGGGCTCAGACATGGGGCTCCTAGCTTTCATCGTCTTCGATGAGAATACCGGGCGGGTCCCTGCCCGCGAAAGCGAAGTTCCGCGGGCAGGGGCGCCACTGGTGAGGCTCTTAGCCGAGGTCGGCCGGGTCGATGTAACCCGAGTCGATCAGCAGAGCTTCGTAGTTGTCAACCGTCACGATGTACGGGGTGAGCAGGTAAGAAGGAACAACCTTCACGCCGTTGTCGTAGGTTTCGGTGTCGTTCACTTCAGGCTCTTCACCGTTCAAGATCGCCATGGCCATGTTGGAGGCAACTCCAGCAAGCTCACGGGTGTCCTTGAAGATGGTCGAGTACTGCTCGCCAGCCAGCATGGACTGAACACTGAGAACCTCAGCGTCCTGACCGGTGATGACGGGGAGGTTGTCGGCGGTGTAACCACCGTCAACGAGGGCGGCGATGATACCGCGGCTCAGGCCGTCGTAGGGGGACAGAACACCGTGAACGGTGTCACCTGCGTAGTTACCCACGAGGAGGTCTTCCATACGCTTCTGAGCGACAGCGCCGTCCCAACGGAGGGTGGCAACCTGCTCAATGTCGGTCTGGCCAGACTTCACAACGAGAACACCTTCGTCGATCAGCGGCTGGAGCACGCTCATAGCGCCGTTGAAGAAGAAGAATGCGTTGTTGTCGTCGAGCGAACCAGCGAAGAGTTCAATGTTCCACGGACCGGCAGCGTTGGCGCCGTCAGCACTGGTGGAGTCTTCGGAGGCGTACACACCCATACCCACGAGCAGCGAGGTTGCCTGCTGGACACCGACCTGGAAGTTGTCGAAGGTGGCGTAGTAGTCAACGTTTTCGCTGTCACGGATGAGACGGTCATATGCGATCACCGGGACACCGGAGTCTGCAGCGGTCTGCAGAACGTCGGTGAGCTGGGTGCCGTCGATAGCGGCGATGATCAGGGCCTTAGCGCCCTTGGTCAGCATCGCTTCGAGCTGAGCAACCTGGGTGGGGATGTCGTCTTCTGCGTACTGAAGGTCGACGTCGAAGCCTGCGGCTTCCATGACTTCCTTAATGTTCTCGCCGTCGCTGATCCAGCGGGTCGAGGACTGGGTGGGCATCGACACACCAATCAGACCGCCGGCAACGGCAGCCTCGGTTGCGGTGTCAGTCTCGGAGCTGGTCGACTCGGAGGTGGAAGCTCCACCGCCGGCGCAGCCAGCCAAGACCAAAGCAGCAGCAGAGGTAAGAGCTGCTGCTCCAAGGAGTTTCTTGAACAAGTGCTGTTCCTTTCCTTACCGGGTTGGACTCCCCGTGAATGTGGTCACCAGCGCGTCCATCTCGCTGGCGTCGTCCCTCCGGCCTGCCTCTGGGAATGCCGAAGAGAATCTTGAAACCCGTTGTGGGCGATGCTCTCTGAGGCTATCGAGCCCCAAGTGAGCGCTCACATGAGTTCCAAGAAGATAGTGTGTCACCGATTCTGTCCCTACACCTCAAATATTGATAACGCTCGGCACACGTTTTGATAACGACTCGATAAAGAATAAACGCGTGGTTGAGCCCCAAAACCCATGACAGGGGCGCTCAATCGCCGGTCAGACGAGGGCACCGCCGTGATGTCATCGCACATCATCCGAATCCACTTCTGTGTGGGAGCAGGGGGTGCCTTTATGTTAGCGCTCACAAACTCTCTGCGCCAGTCCCTATTCGGCACTCGGGGCTGCCGTCGATGAGCGCTCGACCAGCTCCGGAACAATCGTCTCAGGCGCGGGCATTTTTCTGCCCTCGATCGCGTCAATCAGGAGTGTGAGAGCGCGCTCACCCAGCTCGGCAAAATCTTGACGCATCGTGGTCAGCGGCGGGTTCCAATACGCGGCGTGGGGAATGTCGTCATAGCCAATGATTGACACATCCGCTGGAACCTCGATTCCACGGTCAGCGAAGGCGTGGAGAAGGCCCAGGGCCAAGTCATCGTTTCCCGCGAAGATGGCGGTTGTGCCATACGCGTCGAGGTCGAGTGTGACGCCGATTTCGTAGCCGGCCTCGGGCGTCCAGTCGCCTTCGATGATTCGTGGGGTCAGCCTGTGTGTCCTCATCGCCGCGGCATATCCCGAAGCGCGGGCGGTCGCTTCAAACCACGACGAGGGTCCCGAAATGTGGAGGATGTTGCGGTGCCCGAGGTCAATGAGATGTTCGGTGGCTGTTTGACCGCCCTGGAAGTTGTCGATCGATACCGAGAGCTCGTCGACGCGGTACAT
Source organism: Cellulomonadaceae bacterium (assembly GCA_038106075.1). Taxonomy (GTDB): domain Bacteria; phylum Actinomycetota; class Actinomycetes; order Actinomycetales; family Microbacteriaceae; genus Pontimonas. The sequence goes on from JAYODB010000004.1 coordinate 53,382, forward strand.
ACTGTCCACCGTCACGATGGGAATGTTTCCCAGTTGGGCTCGTGCCAGGGTCACCGCGTCGGTGCGCGGAGTAATCATCACGACACCGTCCACTCCCAGTCCGGTGAGGTGGTCGATGCCATCCAGGACAGAGCCTTCCGAATCCGGGTCAATCGAGCAGGACACGGCGAAGTGGTTGATGGACTGCGCCACGCTCTCAATCGCCCGAGTCATTCCTGCCGGGCCGAAGAAGTCGGCGTCGGACACCAGGATGCCGATGATGCGCGAGCGCGAGCTCGCCAAGGCCCTCGCCGCTTGATTGGGCCGGTAGCCGAGCTGCTCCATCGCATCCAAAACCCGCTTGCGCGTCTCTTCGCGCGTGTTGGGGTGGTTGTTCACCACCCGCGACACGGTCTGGTGGGACACCTGGGCGAGCTTCGCCACGTCATACATATTGGGGCCACGCGAGCGCACAGACATTATGCGGCTCCTAGGTGTTCGCCGAGCCGGGTCGAGATAGTCCCAATCGACGCGCTCCACTCGGTGACTTCATCGGGTGAACACAACCGGGACGCTTTGAGGGTGATCTCGGTGGCCCCGCCTTTTTCTTTCAGGCGAAAGTCGAGCTCGCCGTGGCGCTCGGTGAGCAGAATGACTCGCTTGCCTACCTGAATGCGACTGTAGGTTCCGCCGTAGCCGTCGTCACCTGCGGAGAGAAAACGCAGCTTCCCTCCCTGTCGAGCGTCAAAGCGCACGGTTTCATCGAGCAGGGCGTCGATGCCTTCCCGCGAGGTCAGCACAGTGAACACTGTTGACGCAGGTGAGGACACGTCCAGCGCATGTGAAAACTTCTGGGTTGCCGTTCCCCCTGGTTGCTTGAGCATCGGTCTAAAGCCCACAAACCAGTCACTCACGATCGCGCCCCGCCTCGAGCCATGAAGGTGTAGGCGGCGATGGCGACATACACAGCGAACAGTGAGTGTGAGAGGAAAAAGACGACCATTGAATCGTCCATCCATCGCGTTCCCACCAGTTGGCCAAGCCAGGGCAGCGCGAGAAGCGCACCGACCCCACCGATCACTGCCCGCTTGAGGTACGCCTGATAGCCAAGCCACCCCGCAACCGCGATGATTCCGGCAGACATATACAGCGGGTAGCTCTCGGGTCGTTGAATAAACGTCTCGAATGCGACCAGGACGCTGATGACCAGCAATGCCCACAATGGCTTGGCCGGCTTGTGAACCGGGCCAAACATGCTCCACCGAGCGTGTGAGTCAGCTTGGTCCGGCATCTTCTCTCCAGATTACAGACCGGTTAGGCGGAAATACGCCTCATTCCATCGCAACTCGTGGGCGAAGGCTCGCGCTGTTGTGTCGTCGCCGATGGCCACGAGCTCGGTCTTCGCAATGCGAGCGAAGTCCTCGAGCGTCTCGGCCGACACGGCGGTGGTGAGAACGGTGTGGTGGCTTCCCCCGGCGAGCATCCACGATTCCGCTGAGGTAGAGAGGGAAGGCTTCGGTTCCCACACCGCGCGGGCCACGGGGAGCTTCGGCAGGTCCTTGGTCGGCTCGACCACCTCGACCTCGTTCACGATGATGCGGAAGCGGTGTCCAAGGTCCACCAGGCAGAGCACGCGCCCCGGGGCGGGGTCGGCGGTGAACACCATGCGCACGGGGTCTTCTTTGCCACCGATACCCAGAGGGTGAATTTCAATTCGAGGCTTTGAGCCGGTGAGCGACGGACACACCTCGAGCATGTGTGCGCCCAACACTTTCGGGGTGCCGGGGCCGAAGTGGTAGGTGTAGTCCTCCATGAAGGAGGTGCCCGTCCCCTCGGGCGCCATGGCCTTCGTGATCGCGACCATGGCTGCCGTCTTCCAATCGCCCTCGCCAGCGAAGCCGCAACCTTCGGCCATCAGTCGCTGCACAGCCAAGCCGGGTAGTTGTCGGAGGGAGCCGAGGTCTTCGAAGTTGGAGGTAAAGGCGCTGTAGCCGCCCGACTCGAGAATCTGTCGCAGTGCAATTTCAATTTTTGCCCCGTAGACCAGCGAATCGTGGCGCTCGCCACCCTTCTTCAGTTCGTCTTGGACGTCGTAGAGCTTCTCGTACGTGGCGCAGAGCTTTTCGGCGTCGGCGTCAGTCACCGCGGTAACGGCGTCGGCGAGGGTATTGACCGCCAGGTTCTCGACCGACATGCCAAATTGCGTTTGCGCCGAGACCTTGTCACCCTCGGTGACGGCGACGTAGCGCATGTTGTCGCCAAAGCGGGCGAGTTTCAGGTTTTTCGCTTTTTTCCAGCCGGCGCAGGCGTAAGCCCAGTTAGCCACGCGGTTCACTACGTCGGGGTCGCTCGGGTGTCCCACAACAATCTTCCGCTGGATATCCATCCTCGAGAGGATGTGCGCGTATTCCCGATCCCCGTGTGCAGCTTGGTTCAGGTTCATGAAGTCCATGTCAATGGTCGCCCACGGCAGAGACTGGTTGGCCTGGGTGTGCAGGTGAAGCATCGGCTTTTGCAGCGCGTCTAACCCAGAGATCCACATCTTGGCCGGCGAGAAGGTGTGCATCCAGGTGATGACCCCAATGCAGTCGTCGTTGGCGTTCGCGT
>JAYODB010000004.1:56067-58051 GCA_038106075.1 Cellulomonadaceae bacterium
GAGAAGGTGTGCATCCAGGTGATGACCCCAATGCAGTCGTCGTTGGCGTTCGCGTCCATGATGACCTGGCGAATCGCCTCGGGAGTCGTCACGACCGGCTTCCACTCGAGGGTTGCGGGTGCGTTCATGGCGCCCGCGAGTTCTGCCATCACCGCCTCTGACTGGTCGGCAACTTGCTTCAGGGTCTCATCCCCGTAAAGCGACTGGCTTCCGGTCACGAACCAAATCTGTGCGGCACCCACGGATGACTCCTCGGCGTTGAGGTCGGTCGAACCCGACCTGTTGGAAATTGTTAGCGCTCACTCTAGCTGGGGTCGGTAAAGACCGCGAGAGGGCACTAACCCAACCGAATCCCCCAGCTCGCCTGGGCGGCCTCGCCGGGTTCGAGGTGCCAGACATCGATCCCTGAGTTGAACGCGTCGGCCGGAGCGGACATCGGCTCGACCGCCAAGGCAGAGTGGGCACCATGGGGACCGGGGAAATCGTCAGTGAGAAAAAACTGCATCCAGCCCAGCTCGGGTGACTGCCATAACTCCACCGATGCTCCATCGTCGGCAATAAGACGAGTCACGTGTTCGCTCGAGCCCTCGAGCTGGAAGCCCGTGTCGAACTGGGCGTCGTGAAGCGGTGTTCCCTCCGCCGGGTTGTGTGTGCTCTGGCTCACATCCTCCAGGCCAATAGGCAGTAGCCGTTCGTCGACGGCCACGACTTTTTCCACGGGGGAGCTCAGGGTGAGTGAGCGAACCGGGCGGTCACCCAAACACAGGAACGGATGAAACCCAATCGCCACCGGAGCAAGAGCGTCGCCGATATTACGGATGTCTATCGTGCAGTCCACGCCCCCGTCGTGAAGACGGTAGGTCACCGTCACCTCGAGTGAGAACGGATAGCCCGGTGCGGGGTCGACTCGGGTTGAGAGGGTCACAGTGGCCTCTCGCTGCTCGACGACATCCCAAGGGGTGTCTGACACGAGACCGTGGAGGGCCGTCTGCCGGCCCGGCTCGGTAATCTCCAGCTGTAACTCTTTTTCCTGCCACTGCCATTTGCCGTCACGGATTCGATTGGGCCAGGGAGCGAGAGTCACCCCGGCGCAGAAGGGTCGTGGCGTATCGGACTTCCAGCGCGGCACAATCGCCTCTCCGGCGACTTCAGCACTGTTCAGACTCGCCCCCACGCGGTCGATGCAGGCGAGAACCATTCCGCGGGGGCCGTCGAGCGAGAGAGAAATAGTCGTGGGGGCGTGCGCAGTCACAGGCCCAGACTAGTGAGAGGTCAGTCACACAGCCCGATTAGAATTAACTCCCATGTCCCTTTCAGCCCCCGCTCAACGAGCTGTGCACTTCGCCCGCAAACAGGGTGGCGAGGTCGATGGTGTGTGGAGCGCGCCCGGACGGGTCAACCTCATTGGAGAACACACCGACTACAACGATGGTTTCGTCTTGCCGATGGCGATTAGCCAACGAACCGCGGTGGCGGTTCGTCGACGCGCTGATCGGATCGTTCGAGTCTCAAGTCAGCATTCCTCTCTCACCGCCGAGATCGACCTCGACGCGGTCGACCAGGCTGAGCTTGAGGACTGGCCGGCATATCCGCTCGGCGTGGTGTGGGCGGTGTGGGAGTCGGGGGTTGACCTCTCTCAGGCATCGGGCCTCGACATCTACATCGATTCGGATGTTCCGATCGGAGCGGGACTGTCATCGTCTGCCGCCATCGAATGCGCGGTTGCCGTCGCCCTTCGGGATGTGTGGGAGCTTTCTGCGACCGACGCGGACCTTGCCCGGCTGTGCCAGCGTGCGGAGAACGTTGCCGTCGGCGCGCCCACCGGAATTATGGACCAATCCGTTTCTCTGATGGCCACAGATGGCCACGCCCTTTTTCTTGACTGTCGCAGCCTCGACGTCACACACGTCCCCTTCGACATCGACCGTGAAGGTCTCGCCATCGTCGCCATTGACACCGTCGTCAAGCACGCCAACAACGACGG
>JAYODB010000088.1:0-1656 GCA_038106075.1 Cellulomonadaceae bacterium
GGGGAGTGGCTTGGCCAAGAGCCCGCGATCTCACCGTCGAAATACATCTTCTTCGCCGCGATTACCGTGTTTGCCGTGGCAGCGGTCCTTGCCCAACGCCGAGCCATTAGGGCAAGGGTCTCCGAGGGCATCGGTCATCGTCCTTCCCGCGCCGCCCACCGCTTTGCCACCCTCAGCATCATCGTGGGCCTCGCGATTGCGGCGGTCCTCGGGATTTCTGTGTTTCTCGAGGGTTTCAGCCGAAACCGAGACCTGGAACTGTCGTTGATGACTCGCTCACTCGATACCTATCTCCCCATCGTGCTGTACACCTCCCTGCTGGTCACGGTCTTGCTTCTCGGTTTTGTCTTCCGCTCGGACACCCTCCCGAAGTCAACTGACCGGATCCCCGAGGACGCCATCGACCACGACGAGCCGGCGGCCTCAGGCTCACAGCGCGACCTCGGCGCGGCCTATGCCGTACCGATTGTGCTGACCGCCGTCGCCCTGATTTTTGGCCTGGTCGTCTATGACGTCACCGGTACGAGCCTCGACGTATGGATTTGGGTCATCATTCAGATCGTCATCGGCGCAGGGATTGTGGTGGGAACGATTTTCGGCGAGCGCGCCGTTGCCCAAGGGCCGGCGTCACAAAGCTCCCGCTCGCGGGTCACCCGCGCCGCACGCGGCCTGAACTTTGTGCTCTCCATCGTGTTCGGCGCCATCGTGACCTCAATGGCGTTTGGCTATGGCGGCTCGGCGATTGACGACCTGCGCAGCTCGCCGTTGTTTTCGCTCGACATCTTGGCAGGTCCTGGAGCCCCAATCGAAAACGTCGAAGTGGGAGTGGACGGCTGGGACCTGAAAGAGGGTTCGATGGTGACCCTCGAGATCGAAGAGCCCTACCTCTCTCTCCTCTCTAAATCAGTGACCGATAGTGACTATTTCTATGAGTCGAGACCGCTACCAGGAAACCTTGACCCCGGCGACTACCTGCTCAGCGCTCAGGCGACGAGCGTGGACGGTCGAATGCTGCTGCGTGAGCTCGAATTTTCGGTGAGTGACGAGAGTGAAGTGTTCTGGTCGATTGACCAGACCGACTACCGCTCGCTGGAGCAGGATGAAGCGGTAATCATCTCAGCCGATGGTTCGTGGTTTATCCGCAGTTTCCTCCCCACGCTCATGCTCCTGGTGATTGCCCTGGGAGGAATCTATTTCAGCCTGACCGAGCGGAACCGCGAACCCCGAGGGCTGTCATAAAACGGGCTCTTGCGAATTCTGGCTGAGGGTTCGTGAGAGCAGCTGGGCAACCCGGGTCACCGCGTCGCCCATCGTTTCGAACCGGTCACCAATCCGCTCACGAATCGCTCCGACCGAAATGGCAGCGACCGCCTGGCCGGTGCCATCAACCACCGCCGCAGCCGCATCGACGATGTCCGGGTTGAGCTCCCCGACACTGACCGCATAGCCGGCGCGGCGAACCCCTCGGGTGACCCGCTTGAGGCCGCTGAGTGAGCGAATGCTCCCGGGTTGACGCCTCAGTCGCATGATTTCTGCCCCCTCGACCTGCCTGGGATATTCGGATGGTGGGGTGCGGAAGGTCCCGTGTTCTGCCCACCACGCCTCGAGCTCTTGATCTGAGAGCGTGGCCAGAATGGCACGACCGGACGCGGTGCG
>JAYODB010000037.1:0-5255 GCA_038106075.1 Cellulomonadaceae bacterium
AGGAAGCCCTCCGCGCCTATAACGAGATGCTGCAGCGTCGCGCGGACGCCGACCGCAGAGCGGGCCTCTAGTCGATTCGCAGCGCGGGCGACTCTGAACTGAGTTCCGTGACGACTCCTGTCACTCCAAAGGCGATGTCGCGATTCAGCGGCCGAAGGGAGCCATCAAAAATCGACTGAATCGTTCCCGTCACCGTCGCCACACCGCCGACCGCGCCCACCTCAGCGCTATCAGCACTTCGCGAGAGAACAACCGCCACGGCTGGCGGGACACTAATCGTCCAACTCGGCACACCCACCAGGCGGTCGCTCACGGTGGTGCCAAACGGGCACGACGCCGGTTGCAGGACACCGCGCGACGCACACTCGGCGAGATACTCACCCAGCGCCGCTCGGACCTCGTCTTCGAGCGCCGCCGTCGGGGAGAGCGAGAGCGAGACTCGGGTTGACTCGCCTGGCGTGGTTATGGCGATCTCTTCAACTCCCGATTCCACCCACTGGGTCGAAGCGTAAATGGAATACACCCCCGGAACCAACCCGTTGAGCGTGGTCCCGGGAGCCGCAGACGTGTCGTTGATGGTGACGGCGGGTACACCCGACACCTGGGCGCTGATTGAGGCGAGTGGAGCTTCAGAAAAAGCCCACCGGTCAAAAACGCCCAGCAGTCGCGATGTGCGCCGCAGCTCAATCAATATCCTCTCGGGCTGATCGTCGAGAACGACGTCGACCTGGACCACGACGTCACTCGACCCCACGTGTTGCCAGCCCGAGACGGTGAAACCAGAAATGAGGTGGTCGTCTGAGGGCAAGACATCGACTTCGTCGCCCACCCCGGCGAGGGCCACGGCCTGTGACCAGTTGCCTGCTGCCACGGCGGCGAAATAGTTCTCCGCAAAACGGGAGGGCGAATAGATTGTGGCGTTGAGAGCGAGTACACCACCAATCCATACCGCGATGACACCCGCCACAGCGGCGGCAAAGCGAATCACGTGGGGCCTCACAGCCCCATCCTACGAAGCGAGGAACCGCCACCCGGATAGCCTGTGGAGTGACATGGCCAGCACCGCGCATCGAGACGACACCCACGAAGCCACCCTGGCCCTCATCGAAGAGTCCTTCGACCACGTCTTCATCACCGGGCCCGCGGGGACCGGGAAAACGACTCTGCTTCACGAATTTGTCGCGACAACGGACAAGACCGTTGTTGTGGCCGCTCCCACAGGAGTCGCAGCGCTCGCCGTGTCGGGCCAAACCCTGCATTCACTGTTGAGACTGCCGCTGGGCATTTTGGGCTCGGGTGATCTGGGCTATTGCCCGAGGGAGGTTCTGCAGTTGTTGCGCTCCATCGACGCGCTCGTGATTGACGAGGTGTCGATGGTGAGCGCGGATGTGATGGATGGCATCGACCGCAGACTTCGGCAAGCAAAAGGCCGCAAGACGATTCCGTTCGGCGGGGTTCAGCTCGTCATGTTCGGCGACCCCTACCAACTTGCTCCCGTGGTGAGTGGCGAGACGGAGCGACAGTACTTTCGCGATACGTACCGCTCACCGTGGTTCTTCGACGCTCGCGTGTGGGATGAAACCACCTTGCGCACGATTGTTCTCGACACCGTCTATCGCCAGGCCGATCCAGACTTTCAGCGCGTTCTACATAGCCTTCGCGACGGCACGTTGGACGCGGAGACGGGCAGGATGCTCAATGAACGCGGTGCGGAGCCCGCGCTCAACCCCGACATCATCACCCTCGCCACGACCAACAACACCGTCCGTGCTATCAACGAGTCCCGGCTCGCTGCCCTCGACGGTGAGCTGCGAATCGCAGTGGCCGAGATTGAGGGTGACTTTGGCCAGGCGAAACAGTTCCCAGCCGATGAGGAACTCACCTTGAAGCCCGGCGCTCAGGTGATGTTTTTGCGAAACGACACCGGCAACCAATCCGGGCCGCGCTGGGTCAACGGCACCCTCGGCATTGTCCACGACATCACAGACACCGTATTGGTCGATATCGACGGTGAGCTGGTGGAGGTGGAGCCGGTCACCTGGGAGAAGGTTCGATACGAATACGACCCTGGATCCAAAGAGGTCAGCAGCGAGGTCATTGCCGAGTTCACTCAGTTCCCGCTGCGCCTCGCCTGGGCGGTCACGATCCATAAAGCCCAGGGCAAGACCCTCGACGAAGCCATCATCGACTTGGGCCCGCGCGCCTTCGCCGCCGGACAGACCTATGTCGCGTTTTCGCGGCTCACCAGCCTCGACGGTCTCCACTTAGCACGACCGCTTCGACCCTCAGACATCATCGTCGACCCCGACGTGAAGAGGTTCTTTGAGACGGCCTCGAGCGAGTCGGCGTCGCTGTGGTGATCTGGAGCGAGTGACGGGAATCGAACCCGCGCCGTCAGCTTGGGAAGCTGAAGTTCTACCATTGAACTACACTCGCGCGAGCCCCAAGGGGCCTGATAGGCCGATTCTACTAGGCTGGTTTTGTGCTGCTGAGTGACCGCGATATCCGGGCTGAAATTGACAATCAACGCATCGTCTTGGAGCCCTGGGATGAATCGATGGTCCAACCCTCGAGCGTGGATGTGAGGCTCGATCGCCTCTTTCGCCTCTTCGATAACCACAAATACCCCCACATCGACCCCGCCCAAGATCAACCTGATCTCACCAGGCTCGTCGAAGTCGAGGCTGACGAGCCCTTCGTGCTCCACCCGGGAGAATTTGTCCTCGGTGCCACGTACGAAGTGGTTACCCTGCCCGATGACATCGCCGCACGGCTTGAAGGTAAGAGCTCACTCGGGCGTCTCGGCCTGCTCACCCACTCGACCGCCGGTTTCATCGACCCCGGATTTTCTGGCCACGTCACTCTGGAGCTCAGTAACGTGGCGACCCTGCCGATTACTCTCTGGCCGGGGATGAAAATTGGACAGCTGTGTTTCTTCCGCCTGTCCTCACCCGCAGAGCACCCCTATGGTTCGGAGCGCTACGGCAGTCGCTACCAGGGTCAGCGTGGACCAACCGCGTCACGCTCGGCGGCGAACTTCCACCGCACAGACGTCTCGGGCTCTTAGGCTCGATACTCTCCCGGCCACTGCTCGAGCTGCTCAACGAGCCACGGACTAAAGGCAAAGGGTGTCGCGCGCACCGCGGCCACAAGGTCCTTCGGGGTTACCCACGCCCACTCGCAGACTTCGTCTTCACGCGGCCGAGGTTCGCTCGTGGCGCGTGCGGTAAACACCGGACAGATTTCGTTTTCGACAATCCCTGAAGCGTCGACTGCGCGGTATCGGAACCCGGGAATAGCGGGTGTGACAAATCCGATGTCGAGGCCCATCTCGTGCCGAGCGCGTCTCGCAATCGCATCCTCCATGCTCTCGTCCGGGGCGGGGTGGCCACAGACAGCGTTAGTCCATACCCCAGGCCAGGTCTTTTTTCCCAGGGCACGACGGGTGATAAGGACCTCACCACGGTCATTGAAGATGTGGCTTGAGAACGCGAGGTGAAGGGGGGTGTCTGTGGTGTGGACCGATGCCTTGTCCGCGGTGCCCACGGGGTGACCTGATTCGTCTACGAGGACAACCAGTTCAGAGATTTCTTCGACCACGACGCGCTACCCTTCCAAGTGCCCATCTTGGCACGACAGGATGGTGTCAGGAATCAGACGGCCACTCGAGGGGGAGGACATCGGTGGGAGCCGAACTCGATACCCGCATCGACCTCTATACGAGGGCCGCGGAAGAAACTGCCTCCGGGATTATTCGCCTGTATTCGACCTCATTCGGCTTGGCGTCGCGGCTGCTCGAACCCCGGAGCCGACGTCACATTGAGAACATCTACTCCCTGGTGCGCCTGGCGGATGAGATTGTCGACGGTGTCGCGACGGAAGCAGGCGTTGCCGACGCCGAAGCCAGGGAGTTGCTTGACCGTCTCGAAACCGATACTGAGCGCGCGATGGAGACGGGCTATTCCACGAACCTCATCGTGCACGCCTTCGCTCATTCAGCGAGACAGCTGGGCATCACCAAGGAACTCACGGCGCCCTTCTTCGCGTCGATGCGGGCCGATTTCGACCACGCCGAACACGACCAAGAAAGCTTTGATACCTACGTTTACGGGTCAGCCGAGGTCGTCGGGCTGATGTGCCTTCAGGCGTTCTTGGCCGGCTATGCGGTCGCCGATTCCGACCGGGAGACCATGGTGCGCGGAGCGCGGGCGCTCGGCGCGGCGTTCCAGAAGGTGAACTTCCTGCGTGACCTCGCTGTTGACTTTGAAGCACTCGGCCGAAGCTACTTCCCCGGTGTCACACCCGACTCACTTGACGAAGCCACCAAGAATCGCCTCCTCGATGACATTGACCATGACCTCAGCCTCTCGGCAAAGGCCCTCCCGCTCCTGCCGCCCAGACCGCGCCGAGCCGTCGCGCTCGCCCACGCTCTCTTTGATGAGCTGGGTCGGCAGATTCGCCTCACCCCCGCCGACCGGGTCATGAGCGAGCGAGCTAGCGTGCCAGGCTGGAAGAAGACAACGTTAGCCCTGTGGGTCTTGGCCGGGGGACTTCCCACCGCGCCGAACCGGGCTTAGGAACAGACGAGGACAAATGGCTCAGAAAGCTGTGGTGATTGGTGCCGGTATTGGCGGGCTCGCGTCTGCTGCGCTCTTGGCAAAAGACGGATACGACGTCACCCTGCTCGAGGCGAATGACCAGGTCGGTGGCCGGGCGGGAAACTGGGAGAAGGACGGTTTCCGCTTCGACACGGGCCCGTCGTGGTATCTGATGCCAGAGGTCTTTGACCACTTCTACAAGCTCATGGGCACATCCGCGGCCGAACACCTCGAGTTGGGCTTGCTTGACCCCGGTTACCGGGTGTTCTTCGAAGAAGGAAAAGGTGCGGCAGCGCCAATCGATATCAGCGCTCATCGAGAAAAGAACCTCGAACTCTTCGAACAAATCGAGCCGGGTTCTCGGGAGGCGATGGAAAAGTATTTGGACTCGGCCAAAGAGACCTACCGGATCGCCAAGGACTATTTTCTCTACACCTCGTTCCAGGATCTTCGACCGCTGTTGGTGGGAGAGGTGCTCAAGAGGGTGGGCACGCTCTACAACCTGCTCACCAAACCCATTTGGGGCTTTGCGTCGAAATATGTGAAGTCTCACCGCCTCCGCCAGCTTCTGGGTTACCCCGCGGTATTCCTCGGCTCGAGCCCCTACATTGCGCCAGCAATGTTCCACCTGATGAGCTACCTCGACATGGAAGACGG
>JAYODB010000037.1:5355-11051 GCA_038106075.1 Cellulomonadaceae bacterium
TTCCTGCCACCTGAACTTCAGACCTATCCCGAGGCGTATTGGCAGAAGAAAACCCCTGGACCCTCAGCGGTGCTCATGTACCTGGGACTCAAGGGGGAGGTTCCCGAACTTCTCCACCACAGCCTGTTTTTCACCCAAGACTGGGACGACAATTTCGGCCGCATCTTCTCGAAGACTCCGACGGTGCCGAACCCCGCGTCTCTCTATGTCTGCAAGCCCAGCGCGACCGACCCGAATGTGGCACCGAAGGGGGACACCAACATCTTCGTGTTGGTGCCGATGCCAGCAGACGTCTCACTCGGCCGAGGCGGTATTGACGGTGACGGCGACCCTGAGGTCGAAGCGATTGCGGACCGGGCTATCGAGCAGATTTCGACGTGGAGTGGCGTCAGTGACTTTGCCGAGCGCATCGTGGTTCGCCGCACGGTGGGACCAGCTGACTTCAAGTCGCACCTCAGCGCCTGGATGGGTAGTGCTCTCGGCCCAGCGCATACCCTGGCGCAGAGTGCCCTGTTCCGCTCGGGAAACGTGAGCAAGAAGGTCGATGGCCTCTACTACGCGGGAAGCTCCACCATTCCGGGTATTGGACTGCCGATGTGTCTCATTTCGGCCGAGGTCATGCTCAAGCGGCTACGGGGCGACACCTCAGTGAGCCCTCTTCCTGAACCCTTGGTCGCGACAACGAAGTAGCGTCGTGACCTTCGCCTACCTCACCGCGCTAACCCTCTCCCTGGTGGGGCTGGGTTTGATCGACCACCGGCACCGGCTCGCGCTCTTCGCCGGTGAGGTGAGGCGAACCCTGCTCACCGTCGCTGTTGGTGTGGGGTTCTTTCTCTATTGGGATGTTGTCGGTATTGCTCAAGGGGTGTTCTTTCGCGGCGCAGGGCCCTACCAAACGGGAGTGTTGATTGGTGAGGAACTTCCGCTCGAGGAAGTGTTTTTCCTCACCCTGCTGTGTTACGTGTTGCTGCTGAGCTACCTGGGCCTGACCCGCTGGTGGGACGCTCGGGCGGAGAGGTCAAAGCCGTGACCTACGCGCTGATTAACCTGTGGTTCCTCGTTGCCCTGGGGCTTATTGCCGCGATTGCCTGGCGGGGAGGAGTGAAACCACGCGTCGCCGGAATGGTGGGCTCGTTTATCGTTGTCGGAGTCTTGACGGCCATTTTCGACAACGCGATTATCGGGTTCGGCCTGGTCGACTACGACCCCGAGAAGATCTCGGGAATTCGGTTGGGTGTTGCTCCCATCGAAGACTTTGCCTATACCCTCGCGGGGGCGGTGTTGGTTCCGCTGGTCTGGACGGCGTTGGGCCACAGAGGGTCCCGATGAGTGCCGTGAAATCACTGGTACTGAGCTCCCGGCCGCTCAGCTGGATCAACACGGCGTTTCCTTTCGCGGTGGGCTATTTCGTCGTGAGCCAGCGAATCGACTGGCCTCTCATGGTGGGTTCGCTGTTTTTCCTCGTTCCCTACAACCTGCTGATGTATGGCATCAACGACGTCTTCGACTACGAATCTGACTTGCGTAACCCCCGCAAGGGGGGAGCGGAGGGGGCGCTCTTGCCTCCTCACCTTCACGGCCCCACCATTGCCACCGCGATCGGGTCCGCGATTCCGTTCGTGGCCTACCTGGTGTGGGCGGGCTCGTGGGAATCCTGGCTTGTCCTCGCGGCGAGCCTCTTTGCCGTGGTCGCCTACTCGGTTCCTCCGATTCGAATGAAGGAACGAGCCGTGGGCGACTCGATCACATCGAGTGTTCATTTTGTGTCCCCCGCTGTGTATGGAGTCGTCCTCGCCGGAGGTACCATCCAAGGTTTTGGCTGGTTCATCCTGGTCGCTTTTTTCCTGTGGGGAATGGCGTCTCATGCCTTCGGTGCGGTGCAAGACGTTCAATCCGATCGGGCCGCGGGCATCGCGTCGATTGCGACGCAATTTGGCGCCCGCACCGCGGTCTGGTTCGCTGCTGTTCTGTATGTCTTGGCTGGGTCACTTCTGCTGCTCACACCGCGGCCGTTCCCGCTGATCGCGGTGATTGCCCCCGCCTATCTCGCGGCGGTGTTGCCCTTTGTCACCGTCACCGACAAGACCGCCGAGCGGGCCAATCGTGGCTGGCGGTGGTTTCTCGCGCTGAACTTCTTTGCTGGCGCGGTTGTCACGCTCGTGGGCATCAACGCCGGTTATCTACCGGGCTAGCGGCTATGAGCGGGAAGCTTCACCATCCACATCAACACCAAGCCCACCGCCAGAATCAGCATGATTCCTAGGATTCCCCAGTATTGGGCGCCGCCGATTCCAATAAAAAGTGACCACAGCGCGGGAGTGAGGAAGCTCACGGCCCGGCCGGTGGTGGCGTAGAGGCCGAAAATCTGTCCTTCTTGCCCCGCGGGGGACACCCGCGCGAGGAAGGAGCGTGCGGCCGCCTGGGCGGGCCCAACAAATAGCGAGAGGAGGAGTCCTCCCACCCAGAAAGCAGTCGGTCCGGCGTCGCGGAGGAAGAACAGAGCCATCCCTGCGATGAGCAGACCACTCAGTGAGGTGAGGATGACCGCTCGGGGGCCAAGCCAGTCGTCGAGGCGTCCCGCCACAATCGTCATCAACCCAGCGGTGAGGTTGGCCACGATGCCAAAAATTAGTACCTCGCTCGCCGAGAAACCGAAGGTGATCGCGGCGAGGACACCACCGAAAGTGAACACCCCGGCGAGGCCGTCGCGGAAGATTGCGCTCGCGAGCAGGAACCAAAACGTGGTGGGTGTGCGGCGCTTGAGCGCCACAATGTCTCGAAAGAGAACGCGGTAGCTGCGGAAGAACCCCACCTTGGGTGCAGGCGCCGCGGTGGCTTCGGGAACGAAAATCAGGATTGGAATCGAGAACAGCAGCGTCCAGACCCCACTCATCAGCGCAATCGCCCTGATGTCGATGCCGTTGTCTGATCCGAGGCCGAACACGTCAAACTCGATGAAGCCGAAGTAGGCGACGAGCAGCGCCACGATTCCGCCGAGGTAGCCAAAACCCCAACCCAGGCCACTCACCCGCCCCACTGTTCTCTTGGTGGCGACTTGGGTGATCAGGGAGTTGTAGTTGACGTTCGCGATTTCGGCAAACACATTCCCCGCCGCCACCAGGGCAACACCGAAAACGAACATGTTCGGTTCAACGGTCGTGAAAAACAGGGAGGCCTGCACCAGCACCATGAGCCCGGTATTCGCGGCGAGCCAGCGCTTTCGCCGTCCGGCTCGGTCGGAACGCTGCCCCAAGACGGGCGCAATCAGCGCCACGAGCAGACCGGCAATGGTGATGCCGATGCCCAAGTCGCGTGAGAGAGCAGAGAGCCCCTCGTCGTAGAGGGCGTTTCCCTCTCCTAGGGCGCGAGTTTCGGGGTCGAGAAAGAGTTCCGAGGTGAGATAGACGGTAAAGACGAACGTGGTGATGACGGTGGCGAATGGTTGGGTGGCCCAGTCCCACAAGGCCCAAGAAAACACGCGACGCTTGGGAATCCTGGTTGCAGTGTCACCATCAAGCGCCAGAATCGGCAGAGCATCGGTGTCGAGCTGGGGTGGAACGTCATCGTGGGCCATGGGCTCACGATACCGGGAATACGGGGGTTTTCACCTTCCCGTGGGTGAATTTCTTTCCCCCTCGTTCGTCCGCCTGTGGCGAAATTGAGTCACCATGGCTCAAGTTTTCTTGACAGTCGCGTTCGCTCTGTGCAAACTTGATACGTGCCGACTCAGATTCTCGGCCACAAGACATCACTAAAGGAGCATTACCCATGTCTCGCGCAGTAGGAATTGACCTCGGAACCACCAACTCGGTCGTGTCCGTGCTCGAAGGTGGAGAACCCACCGTCATCGCCAACGCTGAAGGTTTCCGCACCACCCCGTCCGTCGTGGCGTATACGAAAGACGGCGAAGTTCTGGTCGGTGAAACCGCCAAGCGCCAGGCCGTCACCAACGTGGAGCGCACCATTTCATCGGTGAAGCGCCACATGGGAACCGACTGGAAGACCGACATCGACGGCAAGAACTACACCCCCCAGGAGATTTCGGCCCGCATTTTGCAGAAGCTCAAGCGTGACGCCGAAACCTACCTTGGTGAATCCGTCACTGACGCCGTCATTACCGTCCCCGCTTACTTCAACGACGCCGAGCGTCAGGCGACCAAAGAAGCCGGAGAGATTGCCGGGCTGAACGTGCTTCGCATCATCAACGAGCCCACCGCCGCTGCGCTGGCCTACGGCCTCGACAAGGGTAAAGAAGACGAACTCATTTTGGTCTTCGACCTCGGTGGGGGAACTTTCGACGTGAGCTTGCTCGAAGTGGGCAAGGACGACGACTTCTCCACCATCCAGGTGCGCGCCACCGCCGGTGACAACCGCCTCGGTGGTGACGACTGGGACGAGCGCGTCGTGACCTACCTCGCCGAGCGCTTCAAAGACACCACCGGTGTCGACGTCTCGGGCGACAAGATCGCGAAGCAGCGTCTGAAGGAAGCCGCCGAGCAGGCCAAGAAGGAGCTCTCGAGCTCGAGCCAGACCCAGGTGCAGCTTCCGTACCTGTCTCTCACCGAGTCCGGCCCGGCCAACCTCGATGAGACCCTCACCCGGGCCAAGTTCGAGGAGCTCACCAAAGATCTCCTCGAGCGCACCCGACAGCCCTTCAACGACGTCATCAAGGAAGCCGGCGTGAAGGTCGGCGACATCGCCCACGTGGTGTTGGTTGGTGGCTCAACCCGTATGCCCGCAGTGACCACCCTGGTCAAGGAGCTCACCGGAGGAAAAGAGCCCAACAAGGGCGTCAACCCCGATGAGGTCGTCGCCGTGGGCGCTGCCCTGCAGGCCGGTGTGTTGAAGGGCGAGCGCAAAGACGTTCTGCTCATCGACGTCACCCCGCTGAGCCTCGGTATCGAGACCAAGGGCGGCATCATGACCAAGCTGATCGAGCGCAACACCGCGATCCCGACCAAGCGCAGCGAAACCTTCACCACGGCGGAGGACAACCAGCCCTCGGTGTCGATTCAGGTGTTCCAGGGAGAGCGCGACTTCACCCGCGACAACAAGCCGCTGGGAACCTTCGAGCTCACCGGTATTGCCCCGGCTCCTCGGGGCATCCCGCAGGTTGAGGTCACCTTCGACATCGACGCCAACGGTATCGTCCACGTCTCCGCGAAGGACAAGGGCACCGGCAAAGAGCAGTCGATGACTATCACCGGTGGGTCCTCGCTTCCCAAGGAAGACATCGAGCGCATGGTTCGCGAAGCGGAGGAAAACGCCGCTGAAGACAAGAAGCGCCGTGAGGAAGCTGAAGCCCGCAACAACGCGGAGCAGCTCGCCTACTCGGTCGAGAAAATTCTCAAGGAAAACGACGAGAAGCTCTCGGACGACGTGAAGAGCGAAGTCCAGGCAGACCTCGACGCGCTGAAGAGCGCCCTGGCTGGAGATGACCAGGAAGCCATCCAGAAAGCGGCCGACACTCTGGCGCAGAGCCAGTCGAAGCTCGGTGAAGCCCTCTACCAACAGGGTGACGCGGAGGCCGCTGCCGGAGGCGAAGCCCCTGAGGACAACGACGAAGGTATCGTCGACGCAGAAGTGGTCGACGACGAGACTGACGACAAGAAGTAAGCCATGGCGAAGGACACCCCCCAGACTCCCGAAGAGGAGCACGAGGAACCCCGCGTCACGGACAAACGCCGAATCGACCC
>JAYODB010000089.1:0-1649 GCA_038106075.1 Cellulomonadaceae bacterium
GGGCAGACGGCAGCTGCCGCCGAAATCATCGTGGTGGACAACAAGTCGACTGATAACACGGCGGCCATCCTCAAAGAACTCATCATCGAATTCCCGGACGCCCCCATCCGAGTCTTGCGTCAAGAACAAGCCCAGGGCATCACCCCGACAAGAAACATGGGCTTTGACGCGGTCACCAGCGACATCATCGGACGCATTGACTCAGACACAGTTTTGGAGCCCAACTGGGTCGAGCAGGTTCAGAACGTGTTTGCCAACCCTGACGTTCACGCCGCGACCGGCCCCGTGATCTATTACGACATGCCCCTTCGTCGCTATATGGCCCGGGCTGACGACACCTCACGCAAAGCTATGTTTCGCCTCGCCACGAGTTATGCATTCCTCTTTGGCACCAACATGGCGCTTCGACGGGAAGCGTGGTGGGAGGTTCGTAACGAGGTGTGCGTCGATGAGGAAGACCTCATGCACGAGGATATTGACCTCTCGGTGCACCTGTTCGACCACGGGCTCAAAGCGGTTTACGCCTCGGGAATGGTGGCGGGCATGTCGGCTCGCCGGCTCGACAGCACTCCGCGTGATTTTTACGACTATGTCCAACGCTTCGACCGCACCTACCGACATCACGGAATTCGCAAGCGCCGGCTTCGGGCTCCGGCGTGGGTCTATCTCGCGATTTACCCCATTGCGAAGGGAATGCGGTGGGGACACCAACTTAGGCAGAACCAACTATTCCGCCTGCCCTCCAGGTAGTCGCAGTACACTTTCAGTCACACGGGAGCCCATGTGGCTGAGAGGAAGCGAAAGCTTCGACCGTCGAACCTGATCTGGATAATGCCAGCGCAGGGAGGACCTCGATCCCGTGCCCCATCTGAAATCAACAGAAAGGCACGAAGATGAATAGTGCATCTCAATCGCCACGACGGTGGACCACCCGCGACATTGTGACCGCGAGCGTTGTCGCGGTGGCGGCGGGTTTATTGTTCGCCGTCTGGAATGTCGCAAACTCGCCCATCCTTGACCCGCTGGGGGCGCTCATTCCAGGCCTCTCAGCGGTTGGCCACGGAGTGTGGCTGCTGGGGGGTCTTCTCACCGCGCTCATCGTGCGCAAACCAGGAGCTGCTCTATACGGCGAGCTCGTCGCTGCCACCGTCTCTGCCTTGATTGGCAACCAATGGGGTGTGATTACCCTCCTTTACGGTGCTGTCCAGGGGCTGGGTGCAGAAATCGTGTTTGCCCTGTTCCTCTATCGAAGCTGGGGCGTGCTCGCTGCTCTCGTTGCTGGTGCCGGAGCAGGAGTAGCGATGGCTGGACTCGATCTGTCGCTCTACTACGCAGGAGCAGACACTCTCTTTACCTCGGTGTATGCCATCGCTTCGGTGGCATCGGGTGTCGCGATTGCCGGAGCGGGCGGATACGGTCTCGCCCGAGCGCTCAGACGGGCAGGAGTGCTCTCTCGCTGATGAAAACTCTGCTGGGTGGCGCAGAAGTCAAGGCACAGGGCTTTGGCTTCCGCTACCACGGCGCATCGAGCCCGGCGCTCTCCGGCATCGATTGGGACTTGCCCGCAGGGGGCAGCGCGCTCGTTCTGGGTCCATCGGGTTCGGGGAAATCAACACTCGCCCTGGCTCTCGCCGGCGTCTTGGACCCGG
>JAYODB010000090.1:0-1637 GCA_038106075.1 Cellulomonadaceae bacterium
GACCAGCTGATCGACCGGGGTCGAATCGGAATACAACAGTGCCACTCGATCCGAGCCGTGCTCCTGGGGAGTCTCAATCACATCCATCAAGCGCTCAAACCCGAGAGAAAAACCGAATGCTGGCATGTCCTTGCCCAAGAATCGGCCAATCATCCCGTCGTAGCGACCTCCTCCGCCGAGTGAGACCCCAAGCTCTGGGTGCTCCAACTCGACTATGGAGCCCGTGTAGTAGCCCATTCCCCGAACCAGCGTGGGATCGAATACCACTCGGTCCTCGCCGAGGACACGCTGGACGTCGAGCGCCCAACCCACCAATTCGGAGGCAGTGGACACATCAGCCGACATCACCGCGGCAACCGATTCGACGTCAAGAGCGGGAGAAAGCGTTTGAGCAGAACTCAATACCGTCTCAATCACCGAGAGGTCACAGGCTCCGGGATGGTGTGAGCCCAGTTCCTCCAACACCCCCGACACGCCAATCTTGTCCAGTTTGTCAAGAGTCACCAAGACTGATCCGCGAATGTCTTCCGCTACTCCCGCCGCATCGAGCATGGTGTTGAGCAGTCGCCGGTCATTGACTCGAAATCGGTAGTCCGAAACCCCCAGGGCTTCAAGGGCATCGGCTGTGGCGAGAAGCACTTCGCGCTCGGCGAGGGTGCTCTTCTCCCCCACGATGTCGATATCGCACTGGACGAATTGCCGGAATCGACCTTTCTGCGGGCGCTCTGCGCGCCATACCGGAGCGACGTGCAACGCCCGAAAAACGGGCGGCAGCTCGCTGTGGTGGCTCGCCACAAAACGCGCGAGCGGCACCGTCAGGTCAAACCTCAAACCCAGGTCAGCGAGGTCGTCCGCGCTGTCCGCCTGAGAAAAATCATCAGAGCTGAGACCCCTTTTGAGCACCTGGAAGCTCAGCTTCTCGTTATCGCCACCCAGCCCAGAGTGGAGGGTGGCGTGGTCTTCCATGACTGGGGTTTCAATGGGGTCAAAACCGTGACGACGGTAGGTGTCGGTGATCACACCAATAGCGGCGTCTCGCCTGTGCTTATCGGCGGGGAGAAAATCTCTCATTCCCCGGGGAGGATTGACCGTCGCCATCTGTCCAGTCTGTCACTTTGTTCCGCGCTGACGCGGTTACTCGGCCTGGTTCTTCTCCTCGAGCCGCGCACGTTGTTCGAAGCCCCGCATCGCCTCGCGCAACGCTCGGTCGGCATCGATTCCAGCTAACCGAGCCTCATTGAGAACGGCCAAGAGCCACTCACCGAAGTCCTCTTCGTTAGCGGGAATGGCGCCCTGAGATTCTTTCGGCGCCACTCCCAACTTGTCTGCTTTATCGAGAATTCGTCGAGCGCGGGCTACTCCCTGCAGATGCGAGGGGACACCGTCAAAGACACTCTCGCGGTGCCCCTTTTCTTCGGCCTTGATCTTCTGCCAGTTGGCCTTGATGTCTTCGACTCCGGAGACCTCTGTGTCGGCGAACACGTGCGGGTGGCGTCGGCGCATTTTCTCGTCGGTGAGCAGTGCGACATCATCAATGGTGAAAGGTTCGTCGGCGTGGGCCGCGATATCGGCGTGAAAAAGTAGCTGGTAGAGCACATCACCCAGCTCCTCTTTCATCCCTTCGCGGTCACCCGCCT
>JAYODB010000005.1:0-56437 GCA_038106075.1 Cellulomonadaceae bacterium
AACCTGCCCGAGCTTCGCCTCCCTCTCTCAAACGCGATCGTCACTAACTCGGGCGGGCGGCTGTGTGGCATTGGGGAAACCGTGACGCTAGAAACCGCCCTTTCGCTCAGCTGCAACGTGCCCTTCGCCGAGTTGGGACGAGATCTGGGTGAGGGTGCCATCGGTGAAATGGCCGACCGTTTCGGTTTCGAGGCGAGATTGGAAATCCCCCTCGACGTGACCCCCTCCCGATACCCACGTGGAATGGACCAAGCCCAGCTCATGCTCTCCTCCTTCGGTCAATACGACGTGCGGGTCACCCCCCTTCAGGTGGCGATGATTAGCGCGGCGGTCGCCAACAACGGCGAGCTCATGACGCCACGGCTCGTGGAGGAAGTTCTGGCCAATGACCTCCGGGTTCTCGAACGCTCCGAGTCATCGGTCTATTCCGCGCCGATGTCGAGCCGGACGGCCGAGGAGGTAGGTCGAATGATGGTGTCGAGCGTTCAACAGGGTGTGGCATCTGCTGCACAGATTTCGGGAGTAGCGGTCGCGGGAAAGACAGGAACGGCCGAAACCGGAATCGGTGAAGGGCGCTCGTTCTGGTTCACCGGCTTTGCACCAGCAAACGCCCCCGAGGTGGCGGTAGCCGTTGTCGTCGAAGGCGACAGCGCCGACGGGACCGGAAATAGCGTGGCCGGGCCCATTGCCCGGGCAGTATTGGAGAAGGTGGTGGCCAAATGAGACCAAGTACGGGACAGGAATACGGAGACCGGTATGAACTGGTCTCGCGTATCGCCATTGGTGGCATGGGTGAAGTGTGGAAAGCCACTGACAAGACCATCGGTCGTACGGTCGCTATCAAGATCCTGAAAGAAGAGTATTTCGGCGACCCCGGGTTCCGCGAGCGCTTCCGCGCCGAAGCACGTCACGCGGCGCTCGTCAATCACGAGGGCATTGCCAACGTCTTCGACTACGGCGAAGAAGAGGGTAAGGCGTATTTGGTGATGGAGATGGTGCCCGGTGAGGCGCTCTCCACCATTTTGGAGCGGGAGAAAGTTTTGCCTCCCGAGCGGGTGCTCAGCATCATCTGGCAGACGGCGCAGGCGCTGCACCAAGCCCACGAGGCGGGCTTGGTTCACCGCGACATTAAGCCAGGAAACCTTCTGATTACCCCTGAGGGGCAGGTCAAGATCACGGACTTCGGCATTTCCCGCGTCACCGACCAGGTTCCCCTCACGGCCACCGGTCAGGTGATGGGAACCGTTCAATACCTCGCCCCCGAGCAAGCGAGTGGCAAGCCCGCCTCCCCCGCGACCGATATCTACTCCCTCGGCATCGTCGCCTATGAAGCCCTCTCGGGTCGCCGCCCCTTCCGCGGTGAATCCCAGGTGTCGATTGCGATGGCGCACATCAAAGAGGCGCCACCTGAGCTACCCGGCACCATTCCCGAGCCAGTTCGGAAACTGGTGATGTCGTGTATCGCGAAGAAGCCCGAGGGGCGTCCGTCAAGTGCGGAGACGCTTGCCAAGGCGGCCCGGGCGCTCGAACTAGGCCAGGTCGATGAGGCCATGGCCTACATCCCCGAACCCGGCAAGGCGGCCCCTACAGATACTGGCGGCACCGACAAGCCCGGTCCCCGCGGAACCCAGCCGATTCCCGTCGTGGACGATGGAATCCCTCGCAAGGTCTGGGCGATTGCAATCAGTGGAGGTGTGGCGTTGATTGCTCTGGTGATTGGCTCGATCGCAATCATCAACGCCAACTTAGAATCTCCCGAGCCGGAGGTCGTCGTCGAGCAGCCGGTCGAACAAGAGCCCAGCGAGCCGGGCACCGACGCGTCGGACGACACCCCCGTTACTGAACCTGAGGTCGTGGAACCCGAGTTACCCGAAGAGCCTCAAATCGAGACCGTGTCCCTCGCCGAAGCAGACGTGGTCGGCAAGACAGAAGCCCAGGTCACGGACATCTTGGACGCTAAAGGCCTGCGCCTTGACGCCATCACCGGCAACATTGCGCCCTCAAAGGACAAGGTGGGTACTGCCTACCGAGTGAACCCCACCGGCACCGTGGCCGCAAACACTCTGATTGCAGTGTATTTCTATGCCGCGATTCCGAGCCCGCCCGCGCCCTCTGCGCTCGCGGTTACTCCTGCGGCCGGGCCGTATGCTCCCGGCGATGACATCACGATTAGTTGGCCGTCTTATGCGCAATGCCCGAGCGGCTTCCCCGTGACGAACTACCTGCTCGAAATTGTCGGAGGAACGCTCAACGACGAAGATGATGCGGCATTGCCCGCCGAGAGCACGTCGGCGTCGATCACCCTGGGTGCGGCGGGGACGTTCCGAGCGAGCTACGTCGTCACCTGTACATCAATCAACACGCCCAAATCGGCCGAGTTGAGCCTGACCGTCGCTGAGCCCGACAGCGAAGACCCTCCGGCCGAATAAGTAGAATGACGAGGACGCCCCGTCACCGTTCTGGGTGGGGCGAAGCGAGGAGTTAGTCGACGTGAGCAACCCGCAGCGGGGTCCGTGGACCGGTCGTCTGCTCAACGGTCGCTACGAAGTGCAGGAACTCATCGGCCGTGGTGGCATGGCCGACGTCTACCGAGGGCTCGATGGTCGATTAGGCCGCGATGTCGCGATCAAAGTTCTCAAGTCGACGCTCTCCACGGATGAGTCCTCGCGGACACGATTCCGAAACGAAGCGATGGCGGCGTCCAAGATGGCGCATCCCACGATTGTTCGGGTGTTTGACGCCGGCGACGAACTCGACGCCGAAGGCGTTGAAGTCCAGTCCGGATCCACCACCCCCTACATCGTGATGGAACACGTGGATGGTCGACTCTTGAGCGACATCATTCACCGCGGCATCCTCGATGAGGCAGCCGCTTTGGGAATCGCGGACGGTGTGCTCAACGCCCTCGAAGTGTCTCACCAGGCGGGAATTATTCACCGCGACATCAAACCCGCGAACGTCATGCTGACCAAGCAGGGTGGTGTCAAAGTCATGGACTTTGGAATCGCCCGAGCGATTGCGGACTCTCTGGCCAATGCGAACGATACTTCGTCCATCCTGGGAACGGCGCTCTACATCTCTCCCGAACAAGCTCAGGGGGGCGAGGCGGATGCCCGCAGTGACCTCTACTCGCTGGGTGTGATGTTGTATGAAATGTTGGCCGGCCGCCCGCCGTTCCACGCGGACTCTCCGGTCGCAGTCGCCTTCCAACACATCAACGACGAAGTTCCCCCTCTTCGGATGCAAAACCCCGGGATTAGCTCGGGAACCGCGCGCATCGTGCACCGCCTGATGGAGAAGGACCCTTCGGCACGTTTTGCTTCGGCTACTGACGTGCGAAACGCTCTGCTGGCGCTGCCCGCCCCCGGCACACAGGAGGAGGAACCGATCGAGCCACCTCGGGCGACGATTCGTCCCGAGCGACCCCCCGTCGAACCCCCCGTCATCACGGCAAACATCCCCCAGCCCACCTGGCAAAGCAACCAGGAGCCCTCGGTGGAGTACTCATTGCCCCTGGTGGGCTCCGGTGTTCAACAGCAGAGCGTGCCACGCCTGGCCATTGCGCTGGGTTCGGTGCTCGCCGTCTCCATGCTGGTCGCCATTGTGGTGTGGCTTTTCACGTTGAACCCCACCACCGTGACGACCTCGAGCGCTCCCATGGTGCCTGACCTGTCTGGTCAAACGGAAGAGGTCGCGAAGAATACGATTCAGGCACTTGGCTTGGAGCCCTTCGTGATCGAAGAGGTCAGCAGTGAATTTGACGAGGGCCTCGTGATTCGAACCGAGCCCACTCCCGGTATTCGTGTGGCTTTGGGCGAGCGTGTGCGGGTTTACGTGTCTGCGGGCGCTGATCAACTGATTGTGCCCGACGTGCTCAACCTGACGCTCGAGGAAGCCACCGTGCTCCTAGAAGATGCCGGATTCATCGTCGGTGAGCCTCGAGACGACTACTCGCCGAACCTCGTTGAGGGCACGGTGATGTCGACGACACCCACCGCCGGCGAGCGACTCGGTCCGGGCGATGTGGTCACACCGACGATTTCTAATGGCCTGGTGATTGTTCCCGATGTGACCGGACTGACTATAGGTGAGGCCAATCCTCTTCTCAGTGGTCCCGAGCTTCAGTTGACGGTGCGCTTGCAGCCGGATGTGACCTGTATCGGACAGACTGTGCAGGCTCAGTCGCTGCCTCCGGGTGAAAACCCGCAGCGCTCAGAGATTGTGTTGCGCTACTGCGCGGCGATCGACCCGGCTCAGCCAATCGAAGTCCCGCAGTAGAGCTAACCGGAGACCCGCGGGCTCAGCCCCTTGGCGACCTTCGCGGCGCCCTTCAGGCCAGTGAGCTCGAGCCAGTTGGCGAGCATTTGATAACCGCCCTCGGTAACGACCGACTCGGGGTGGAATTGAACCCCAAAGACGGGGGACTCGCGGTGACATAAGCCCATAATCACGCCACCCTCGGTTCGAGCGGTAACCGTTAGCTCGTCGGGAACCGTACCGTCGACGACGGCCAGGCTGTGATACCGGGTGGCGCGAAAATTCTCCGGCACCCCGTCAAACAGCGCGCTGTTGTCGTGATTCACCTGCGAGGTCTTGCCGTGCATGAGTTCCTCAGCGTGGGCCACGGTGGCGCCCAGCGCTTCTGCGATGGCCTGATGCCCCAAACACACCCCGAGCAGAGGTTTGTTTTGCGCTAATGCCTCCCGCACCACCCGAATCGACACTCCCGCATCGGCGGGCGTTCCCGGGCCGGGCGAGAGCAGCACGCCATCGTATGTGGCGAGAACCTCGGGGAGTTCTTCCTCCGTGATGTCGTCGTTTCGGATGACGTCCGTTGTCGCCCCCAGCTGATGGAGGTACCCGTTGAGGGTGTACACGAAGCTGTCGTAGTTGTCGACAACGAGGATGTGAGTCATGGTCTCCGCGGGGATGAGGTCTGAACCGGCAAGGAACACGATATCGAGTTCACCTCACGACTGCCTGCCCTAGAATGGCGGGCATGGCTCAAAGCGGACGTGGAAAGACCAAGCAGGTTGACTTCGACGGAGAAGACAAGAACCCGGCGTGGTTTAAGCCCATCATGTTCGGCCTCATGTTGGTCGGTCTGGTGTGGATTCTTACCTATTACATTTCAGGCACGGGGTGGCCGGTACCACCGCTCGGGCCGTGGAACATCGCCGTCGGCTTCGGCATTATGTTTGCCGGTTTCCTCATGACTACCCGCTGGAAGTAATTACACGAATGTAACTTGTCCCCACTGGGGACTGGAGTGTGGATAACACCTAGACGAGGATGAATCTCGTCAGGGTTAACACGGCAATAACACCGAAAACGGCTAGAAAAATGCCGATGCTTCCCAGTGTTTTGGCCCTTTCGCGCGATTTCACGAGACCCCAGGCGATGGCCAAACCGGTCAGAAGTCCTCCGATATGGGCTTGCCACGAGATGCCGGGCACGACAAAGCCCATCACCAGGTTGATCACCAACACAATCACGAGCTGGGGGTTCGTGACCCCGAAGCTTCGCTGAACCACAAGCAGCGCGCCGAAAAGACCAAAAATCGCGCCCGAGGCACCGACCACGGCGGACCCCGGCGCAAGCCACAGCACCGCCAGCGAACCTCCCAGCCCCGAGACGAGAAAGAGCAGGAGAAACCGCACCCGCCCCAGTAGCCGCTCGAGCAGTGTTCCCAGCACCCACAGCGAATAGCCATTGAACAGGATGTGAAAGAACGACGTTTCTGAGTGGACAAACAGGCTCGTCACCATGCGCCACGGCTCAGAAATCGTCAACGGCGGCCAGTAGAGCAGGAGGTCGGTGACGAGACCCCCAGATAGCAACTGGCCGAGATAGACCACCCCCATCAGCGCGAGCAGGCCGAAGGTCACCGGTGTTTTTTCACCGGTGCGTCGGGTTTTCACCCGCGGTCTGTTCTTCTTCGCTTCCTGGTCGCATTCTGGACAGTGCACACCGACGGCCGCCGCAATTTGGCAGTCACCGCATATTGTGCGAGCGCAGCGCTGACACAGCACATAGCTCACCCGCTTGGGGTGCCGGTAGCAGAAGTCGCCGGGCGACTGTCCTTGCTCCACTAGGCCTCGGTGATGGTCACCCTGTGGATGATGGCGTCCGACACGGGCCGATCCATCGCGCCCGTCGGGGTGGCCTCAATCGCCTGGACCACGCTCTTCGATTCGTCGTCCAGCACAGCACCAAAGATGGTGTGGTTTCCCTGAAGCCAGGGTGTCGGAGCCACCGTGATGAAGAACTGAGATCCGTTCGTGCCCTGGCCGCCGCGTTTACCGGCGTTGGCCATGGCGAGCAGGAAGGGTTCGTTGAAGGCGAGCTCGGGGTGGATTTCGTCGTCGAACTGGTATCCGGGGCCACCGGTGCCCGTTCCAATCGGGTCACCGCCTTGAATCATGAACCCTGGAATCACTCGGTGGAACAGCACATCGGTGTACAGCGGGGAGTCCATCTGGGCTCCCGTTTCCGGATGAGACCACGAGATGTCACCGGTCGCAAGCCCGATGAAGTTCTTGACCGTCTTGGGTGCGTGGTTTTCGAAAAGGCCCACCTTGATGTCGCCGTGGTTGGTGTGAATGGTCGCGATATGCGTGTGAAGAGTCATGGTGACCATCCTGCCATCTCGCCCGATATGCCCCGGGCCAGCTCGTGGGGGAAGCTCTCATATTTTTCTGGGAGACTTAGGCGACCAACACCCAGGAGGATCCGATGGAACTCTCTCGTCGACGTGAACATGAACTAGCTCGTCTCGGGGAAGAAGCCCAGTCGTTGTGGCACCGCCAACGCGATGTCCTCGGTCGCGCGGGAGACCTCTTGCGTGACGCCAGCCGTCAGGCGGGCGATATTGGTCGCGAAGACGTATACCCCCGGGCCCGCGCCTCGGTCGAATCACACTTGCAACCCGCTCTTCGCACATGGCGCAAGGCTCCAGCGAAGAAGGAATCCGCCGGTGGTCTCGGTTCATTCCTGCTGATGGCGATTGGTGCGGCCGCTGTCGCGGTGATCAGCTACGCCGTGTGGAGCACGCTTCGGGCGGACGACGACCTCTGGGTCGACGCGGACGACGACCTCTAAGCCCTAAGTCCCCGTTCCGACGAGCTGAAGGTCGCTTGCACCGTCGACCCGCCAGCCCTCTTCGGTGTCAGACAGGACGTAGCGCAGGCCAAAAACTTCTTGGCCACCCTCGGTAAACCGAGCGTCGATGGTGGCGAAATCGAGGTCTCTCTCAATAAGACAGTCCTCAAAGCTCAAGTCTGTCGTGCGCAATAGCGGGCCGTAGCTCGCGTCGATGAGCTGTTGGAAGGCCGCGAGAGGGACAGCGGCGCGAAAGGAGGGGGACGCCATCGAATAGGCGGTGTCGAAATCCCCCTCGGCAAATGCTTCTGTTTGCTGGGTGATGGGCAATTGAACGAGCTGCCGTTCCGCATCGTCACACTCAACGAGGTTCACGCCGTCGAGGGGGTCTGCTTCGGGCTCCTGCTCGACCACGTCAGGCTCAACAGGTAACTCGTCAGGAGCAGGCGCAGACGGTTCCTCGATTTCCGCAACCGGCGCTGAGGTGCACGCCACGAGGCCCAGCAGAGCAATCCCCGCCAAGGTTGGGCCGGCACATGTGCGGAACATTCCGCAAGCGTGACTCAGAAGTCTCCACGTTCACTGGGCTCGGGCTGTGACTGTGCCCCTAGAGGTGCTCGGGTAGGCCGATTTCTCCCGTGACATCCTTGACGGCTCGCTTGTTCTTTGGAATGTATTCACTTCGGCTACGCGATGCGAGGAAGCTGCCGACAACGATGAGGGGGAAGCCCACCAAGAACCCGACGGTGAGCGGCTCATTGAGGAAAATCACTCCGAGGAGGAAGGCGACAACAACGTTGACGTAGGTGATGAGTGCTGCGCGACCCGGACCTATCTCGCGAATCAGCGCAAAGAACGCAATAAAGGCGAGGGCTGACGCAATCAGGCCAAGGTAGATCACCGCAATCATCGACGACGTGGACGGAGAAGCCTGAATTTCCGAAGGCAATACCTGGAGGGCAGGGATGGCGTACACGACAGACACCATCGCCATCGAAAGAGTGATTACACCCAGAGTGGGAACGTCCTTAAGCTTTCGGTCGGCCATAATCGGCGCCACACCATATCCGACGGCAGCGCCCAAGATCATGAGTACCGGGATGAGCTCGATGTGGCCCGCGAAGGCATCAATTCCGACCAGTGCCACGACGCCCGAGAAGCCCAACACCAGCCCCAAAATGACCATCGGATGCCAGGCCGATCGTTCACCCAAGAGCCCCAGCACAAACGCGGCAACAAACGGCACCGTCGTGATGAGAAGCCCGGCGAGACTCGACGAGATAGATTTTTCGGCCTCGGTAATGAAAAACCACGGGAAAACCATTTCAAACACTGCAAAACCGAGCACCCACGGCCACGCTTTCAGCGCAGGCCTGAGTGCTCCACGCGCCATCGCAATGGGCAGCAGGACGAGGGCGCCCAACGTGACTCGGATCCAGACGATACTGGGCGTCGAAAACCCCTCAAGCGCGAGGGCAATGAAGAAGTAAGGGGTTCCCCAAATGATTCCCACGGTCAGGAAGAGGAAGAGGCCGCGCGCAGACACCAGACCAGCGTAGTGCCCGGCCAGAGGCGCTCAAGACCGCCCGTTAATCGTTAGAGGGGGCCGGTCCATTCGGACCGAACCCCCTCCAAAGAGTGGTGCTGAATGACTACTTGACAGAAGCCTTCAGCTTCGAACCAGCCGAAACCTTGACACCCTTTGATGCAGGTATCTGGATGGTTGCACCGGTCTGCGGGTTACGGCCCATGCGAGCGGCACGGTTCGTGCGCTCGAAGGCAACCCAACCGGGAATGGTGACCTTGGTTCCCTGCGCAACCTGGCTGGAAACAACGTCGAAGATGGCGTCAACGACACCGTTAACGGCGGCCTGGCTGTGGCCGGTCTTTGCTGCTACAGCTGCAACGAGCTCTGAGCGGTTCATCTGGTGGTCCTCCTCGGACTATGTTTTTGCTAACAAAGCCCGATGTCATCGAGCTAGATAGGAAATTACCAGCTGGACTTCGTAATGCCCGGTAATTCGCCTCGGTGTGCCATATCGCGGAAACGCACACGAGAAATGCCGTATTTGCTCAGCACACCACGGGGGCGACCGTCGATTGCGTCGCGGCTCCGCAGGCGAACAGGGCTCGCGTTGCGGGGCAACTTCTGAAGCGCCTTGCGGGCAGCTTCGCGCGACTCGTCGGTTCCCTTCGGGTCGACGAGGGCCTTCTTCAGTTCGCGACGCTTCTCGGCGTAGCGCTCAACAATGACCCGACGCTGCTCGTTACGAGCAATCTTTGATTTCTTAGCCATTTATCGCTCCTCGCGGAATTCAACGTGCTTGCGCACGACAGGGTCGTACTTCTTGAGCACCAGACGGTCGGGGTCATTACGGCGGTTCTTACGGGTGACGTAGGTGTACCCGGTTCCCGCAGTGGACTTCATCTTGATGATCGGTCGAACATCTTGAGCTTTTGCCATTAGAGCTTCACTCCCTTCGCCATCAGGTCACGAACAACCGCTTCAATACCGCGGGCGTCGATGACCTTGATTCCCTTAGCCGACAGCGTCAACGTGACGTTGCGCTTGAGCGAGGGCACAAAGTAGGTCTTTTTTTGGATGTTCGGGTCAAACCGACGCTTGGTGCGACGGTGTGAGTGCGAAATGTTGTGGCCAAAACCAGGGGTGGCTCCGGTCACTTGGCAGACTGCTGCCATGGTTTTCTCCTTCTAGCTACCGTGGGCCCGAAGTGGGGCCCACCCAAGATCACTTGTCGGCACGCACGGCCACGACATCGTTTTCGAGAGGTTGTCGCCTAGCGCACAAGAAAAGCGGAATTCCGCTCAACCTGGACAAGTGTAGGGGGTAAGACCCTCAATTACCAGTCGAGTGTTTCTGGCACTCGGCGCACACCCCAAAAATGTCCACCACGTGCTCGGGGTCAATGAATCCGTGCTGTGAGGCAACCTCCCGCGCCCAGGCTTCGACCGGCTGGGCCGTGATTTCGGTGGTGGTGCCGCATTCTCGGCACACGAGATGGTGGTGGTGCCCTGGTTTGCAGGCTCGATAGACAGTTTCTGAACCGTGGCTGATCGAATCTGCCTGCTCGGCGTCCACCAACGCGGTCAGGGTGCGATACACCGTGGCGAGCCCAATGGTGGAGCCGTCGTTTTTCAGAACGTGATGAAGCTCCTGCGCTGACACAAAACCGTCTTGTTTCTGCAGGGCATCGCGCACGTCCTCACGCTGTTTCGTATTTCTCTTCATCACAGCTCCCCGTTTGCGCCACGGATTGACGGTGGCTCACTCAGCTGCGGGTCTTCGTGGGCCGGGTCATGCACCCCGTGATGGTGGCTTTCTGGGTGCAGTGTTCCGAGTCCATATGCTTCCGCGAGGTGCTCAGGGGTGAGCACCTCGTCTGGAGTACCCGCAGCAATGACTCGACCGGCGGTGAGGATGACGTAGTCAGCAGAGCGAGCCTCGTCGAGATCGTGGGTGGTGTAGACAACGGTGCAGCCCTGTTCGGGTTCCTCGTGAATGATGTCGTCAATCACCCGAGCTGAGGGAACATCCAGCCCGGTGAGTGGTTCGTCGAGAAGAAGAATGTTGTGGTCTTGGGCGAGCGCCTGCGCCACAAAAACCCTCTGTCGCTGGCCCCCCGAGAGACTTGCAATGTTGCGCGAGGCCAAGTCAGTAATTCCTAACTTCTCCATCGCTCCATCGACGCGTTCTCGATCGATGGGGCCCAATCGTCCGAGGACACCACGGCTGGGGTAGCGCCCCATCCGCACCACTTCGCGGACGGTGAGGGGAACTCCTGGAGTAATCGGCATGTATTGGAGCACGTAAGCGATATCGGGGAGGGCTGCTTCGGGGGTTTTGCCACATACGTCGAGCTCTCCCGTGTGTTCGAGCACTCCGGCGATGGCGTGCAGAATGCTTGACTTCCCGCTGCCGTTCGGGCCAATGACGGCGGCCGTTTTGGCCTGAGGGATGGCAAAACTGCTTCGAGAGACGACCTCTTTGTCATCGCGCAGGATGGTGAGGTTTGCGGCAACGATTCCGCTCATCGGCCCACCTCTTCGGCCGAGCTAAGTTTGATGAGTTCTTTGACGGCCATCACCAGGAAGAACAACGCCACGGGAACCAGCGCCATCGTCGCCGAGCCGGCTGTGCCGAGGTAATAGCTGATGGTGAGGCCAAGCCAGACCGAGCCCACTCCGATGATTCCTGCGGTCACCATCAGACGGGGAATCGTGTTGACCAACAGGCTCGCCACGGCCGGCGGTCCGATCAGAAGTCCGAGCACGAGCAGGGTTCCCACCGATTGGTAGCTGCCAATGATGGCGAGTGCGATGAGGGCGAGCAGGGCGACGTGGGTTCGACGTGGGTGCATTCCGAGCAGTTGAGCCTTCTCCCTGTTGAGGCTCAAGCTCACCAGCGGGCGATACAACACGATTGAGGCGATCACGACAATGGCGAGAACGACGGCCTGGCCTTCAATATCTGCCCACGAAACTCCTAACGCATCACCGAAGAGGATGCTGGTGAGCGAGCCCGAATAGGAGTCAAGCCTCGAGAGAATCACGACACCGAGCGCGAGCATTCCCACAAAAAGCAGGCCAATCGACGTGTCGACCCCGAGCGGGGTTCGGCGTTGGACCCATTCGATGGCAAGCACCATAACGAGCGCCGACACCGCTGCCCCGAGCATCGGGCTTTGACCGAGGACAATGGCCGCGGCCACTCCAGGCACGACACCATGCACGAAAGCGTCGCCGAAGAAGCTCATGCCGCGCAACACCAACCAGGTGCCCACAGTGGAGGCCATGAGGGCGGCGAGGGCGCCACCAATCAGCGCTCGCTGTTGGAATCCCAACGCGAAGGGCTCAAGCCACCAATCCACGGTCTTAGTGTTCCACTACCCCGCGCTGAGCGCATCGGCGATGAGCTGAGCGTTGGTGAGCATCATCGATCGGTAGTCAGCCGCACCACTATCGGGTCCTCCCACCGAACCGACGTAGAGAGAGACGATGGAGAGATCTCCGCTTTCTGTCGCGACAGCGGTGAGCAGATCGCTCTGTTCGTGGATATTGCCCATCAGAGCAGGCACGGAGAGCTCTTCGATTGTGGCGACCAGGGCCGCGAGTTCTTGGGAGCTCGGTTCGGCGAGGGTGGAGCCACCGGGAATCACGACTCCGGCAATCTCAAAGTCGTAGCGGGCAGCGAAGTAGCTGAAGGCTTCGTGGTCGGTCACCAGCAGCCGCCGGTCGTCGGCAATCACGCTGAGCGTGTCGATGATCTCTTGCTCGGTCGCAAGAATTCCCTCAGCCACCTCGTCGGAGCAGGTTAGGGACTGCGCACCGAGGATGGGCTCGAGTTCAACACCGAGCTGTCCGGCGACGTCGGCCATCCGCGACATGTCGAACCAGAAGTGGGGGTCGAATTCGCCGTGTGCGTGCTCGTTACCCTCGGCCTCTTCCTCAGAGTGCTCGTCGTCGTGTCCGTGGTCATGACCATCGGTCGCCATCTCAGCAAAAGGCAGCGGGTCAATCCACTCCGCGACGTGGAGCACGGTGACGCCATCTGCCTCGAGCTGGTCGAAGGTGTCATCGAGACCTCCCTCAAGGCCCAGACCATTGGCGACGATAATTCCCGCCCCCGCCATCAGAGCCATTTGTTCGCTGGAGGGGGCGAAGTCGTGCGGGTCAGCACCAATGGGCATGAGGACATCGACGGCGACGGCGTCACTACCCACGCAGGTCACTATCTCGTCGAGCACCGAGCCAAGGATGGTGGTCGTGGCGAAAAGGGTGGTCTCAACCTGTGCTGTGGTTTCTTCGCTGTCGGCTACCAGCGTTTCGTCGGTGACAGTCACTTCCTCGGTTGTGGCAGAACATCCCGCGAGAACAAGCATGCCGGCAGACAGAAAAGCAAGGACCAGGGAGGTTTTCACGCCTCAATCGTACGTCTTATTGAGAATGATTGTCAATATCGCTAGTCGAGGAGGAGGGCGGGCTCCTCCATCACGCTCGCCACATCGGCGACAAATCGGCTTGCGACGTCACCATCGACCACGCGGTGGTCAAAGCTCGCCGCCACTGTCGTGACCATCCGCGAGAGCACCTCGCCGTCGACCACCCACGGCTTGGGCTTGATGGTGCCCAGGGCAACAATCGTCACTTCGCCGGGGTTCAAGATCGGGGTTCCGGTGTCGACTCCAAAGGAGCCCAAGTTCGTGATGGTGATCGTGCCGTTCGACATGTCCTCAGGAGTGGTCTTGCCTTCACGCGCGGTCACCGTGAGCTGCTCGAGCGCGACCGCGAGTTCACGCAGGCTCATCGTGTGGGCGTCCTTGACGTTCGGGACAATGAGTCCACGCGGTGTCGCGGCCGCCACGCCCATGTTCACGTAGTGGTGGACCGTAATTTCTTTATCCGTCCACGTGGAGTTGACCGTTGGGTTGCGCTGAACAGCCCAAATCATCGCCTTCACCATGACCAACAGCGGGGAAATACGAATCCCCGCAAACTCGGGTGAAGCCTTAAGTCGCTTGACGAACTCCATCGTCCTCGTGGCGTCGACATCGACGAACACCGAGACGTGGGGGGCCTCAAACATCGACTTCACCATGGCTTGGGCAATCGCCTTGCGAACACCCTTGACGGGAATGACTTCCTCGCGCTCTTTCGGCCAACCGGGGGTGTCGATGTTCTTAAACACCTTCGCCTGCTCCGCGTGACGCATCACGTCGTCGCGCACAATTTCGCCCCCGATACCGCTCGGGCTCACCTCGGCAAGGTTAACGCCGAGCTCCCGGGCGAGAGCTCGAATCGGAGGCTTCGCCAACACCGGCACGCTCTCGGAAATGGGAACCTTCGCACCAGCGACCCTCTCGGCGTCTTCGGCCGGGGCGTAGCGCTTGCGGCGGACCGCTTTCTCTTCGCCGTGGGCGCCATAACCGACGAGATTGGCCGGTTCGTTGCCATTCTCGTGGGCGACTGTCGCTTCAACGTCATCCACGGCTGCCGCTGCCTCAGCGACCGGTGGGGGTGGGGCCGGAGTTTCTGGAGAATCGTCTTTCACGGAAATGATCGGCGCACCAACCTGGACCGTGTCGCCCTCGCTCACAAGCAAGGCCTCGACTGTGCCCTCGAACGGGGAGGGAAGCTCGACGAGCGACTTCGCGGTTTCGATTTCGACCACGACCTGGTTCAGGCTTACCTGGTCGCCGGGCTTCACCTTCCAGGCAACAATTTCTGCCTCGGTCAGGCCTTCACCCACGTCCGGGAGGGGGAACTGGAACAGTGCCACGATGTCTCCTTCGCGCCTAGTAGGCCATTACTCGGTCGATGGCATCGAGAATACGGTCCACACTCGGCAGATAGGAAGACTCGAGTTGCGCTGGGGGGAAGGGCGTGTCGAAACCACTCACTCGAACGACGGGTGCTTCGAGGGTGTAGAACGTGCGCTCGGCCAATGTAGCCGCGATTTCACTACCGACACTGACATTGCCTGGGGCTTCTTGGGCGACCACGACTCGGCCCGTGGACTGAGCCGATGCGACGAGGGTGTCCCAATCAATCGGTGAGACACTGCGCAGGTCAATCACCTCGATGCTCGTGCCTTCGTCCGAGGCCACATCAGCGACCTGAAGCAGCATGCTCACGATTGCTCCGTGGCCTATCAAAGTGACGTCAGTGCCTTCGCGCACCACAACCGCCTTCTCCATCGGGGCCTGGCGGGCAGACGTGTCGACGTCACCTTTCTGCCAGTAGCGGCTCTTGGGTTCGAGGAAAATCACCGGGTCAGGCGAGGCGATGGCGTCCTGAATCATCCAGTAGGCATCGTGTGACGTGGCGGGGCTGACCACACGTAAACCAGCGGTGTGCGCGAAGTAGGCCTCGGGGCTTTCCTGGTGGTGCTCCACCGCGCCGATGTGTCCGCCGTAGGGGATGCGAATCACGATGGGCATCGAGATGGCCCCCTCGTGACGGTAGGTGAGCTTCGCAAGCTGGGTCGTGATTTGGTCAAACGCAGGGAAGACGAACCCATCGAATTGGATCTCACAGACCGGGCGATAGCCACGCATCGCGAGGCCAATCGCGGTACCCACAATTCCCGATTCCGCAAGAGGGGTGTCATAGACGCGGGTAGCGCCAAATTCTTTCTGCAGTCCCTCGGTGATGCGGAAGACGCCACCGAGTTGGCCGACCTCCTCGCCGAACACGAGCACCTTGTCATCGGCTGCCATGGCCGCGCGAAGACCGTCGTTGAGTGCCTTCGCCATGGTGATACTCATGACAGGCCCTCCCCAGGAACAAAGGAGTTCTCAAACTCGGCCAACCACTGCGCCTGCGCTTCGAGGTTTTTGTGCGGCGCGGAGTACACGTGCTCAAAAATCTTGCTCGTCGGAGGCTTGGGCAGGGCGAGCACATCGCGACGGAAATCACTCACCTCATCGCGTGCTTGGGTGTCGACCTCGTCGAAGAATTCTTTACTGTGTCCACGATTCGCGAGGTAGACGCGGAAGCGACCAATCGGGTCGCGCTCGAGCCAGAATTTGAGTTCGTCCTCATCGCGATATTTCGTGGGGTCATCGGAGGTGGTGTGGGCGCCGATGCGGTAGGTGAGCGCTTCGATGAACTGCGGGCCGTGCCCCGAACGAGCGCGATCCATGTTCTGTTTGGTCACCGCGTAACTGATGAGCGGGTCATTGCCATCGATTTGAACGCTGGGGATGCCGTAGCCGGCAGCGCGCAAATAGAGCGGCGTGCGCGACTGGACCCGAACGGGAGTCGAAATCGCCCAGTGGTTGTTTTGCAGGAAGAAGACG
Organism: Cellulomonadaceae bacterium; assembly: GCA_038106075.1. Classification (GTDB taxonomy): domain Bacteria; phylum Actinomycetota; class Actinomycetes; order Actinomycetales; family Microbacteriaceae; genus Pontimonas. Next base: position 15,921 of record JAYODB010000005.1, read on the forward strand.
ATTGGTGCCTGGTAGCTCTGCGCAAACACCATCGCCTCGTGGGTGTCGCCCTCACTGGTTGAACCGTCACCGAAGTAGACGATAGTGGCCTCGTCTTTCTCGAGATCCCCCGAGCCTGCTGCCCCGTCAAACCCAATGCCCATCGCATAGCCGGCGGCGTGAAGAGTCTGTGCGCTCAGCACGAGGGTATAGAGGTGGAAGTTGCCGTGTTCTTTGGGATCCCACCCCCCGTGGGAGATACCGCGCATCAGCTTCACAATCTGAACCATGCTGACTCCGCGCAAGCGGGCAACCGAGTGTTCGCGATAGGCGGGGAAAATTGTGTCTTGGGGCCGGGTCGCAAGCGCCGATCCCACCTGGCACGCTTCCTGGCCGACGCTCGGAACCCACAGCGCCATTTGACCCTGACGCTGCAGGGTTCCTGCCTCTAAATCGAGTGCACGAGTGACGACCATCGTGCGATACATGAGCTGAAGCTGGTCGTCGGTCAACGTGTCGGCGATGGCCTGGTAGGCCTGAAGGTGGTCCCCTGTCGCGATGCTGCCGTCTGGGCGCAGCAGTTGGAGCGCATCCGGGGAGAGAGGCATGCGACTACCCTAACCGCGCCCCAGAAGGCGATTTTGGTAGGTCAGAGACAACCCTTTTCAAAATATGCAGTAGAGCGTCCACAGCTTCGGCCTCAGCAATCGACACCCGGATGCCCTCCCCGGCGAATGCGCGGCCCACAATTCCTGCCTCATCGAGCCACGAGGAGACGGTTTCTGTCTGGTCGCGAGCGGGAATCCAGACAAAGTTTCCATAGGGCAACGGAATACCCTCACCCCAGCTCGAGAGCTCGTCTCGCACCTGGGCAATCCGAGCAGAAATTTCGCCTACCCGAGAATCAATCTCATCCAGGTGCTCGAGGCTCACTTCAGCGGCGATTTGGGCGGGGGCCGACACCGCGAGCGGAATCCCTGCCGCCTGGGCCGGTGCGAGAAGTTCCGGCCGGCCGATGGCATATCCAACCCGGAGCCCCGCGAGGCCGTAGGCCTTGGAGAAGGTGTGGGTCAGCACCAAGTTTGGATATTTATGCAATTGCTCTTCGCCGCGAACCGCATCGGAGTCATCGACGAACTCCCGATAGGCCTCATCCAAGATGACGAGGCACGTCGAGGGCACCCTCTCCATGAGGCGCTCAAATTCTTCTGTGGTCACCACGGTGGAGGTGGGGTTGTTCGGCGAACACACCATGACCACTCGCGTGCGCTCCGTCATCGCATCCGCCATGGCGTCAATGTCGTGTCCGTGGTCAGCGCGATTGGGAATCTTTACCGAGGTGGCCCCACTCACGGTCACTAAGCCCGGGTATGCCTCGAAACTGCGCCAGGAATAGACCACCTCGTCGCCCGGTCCCGCCGCAGCCTGAATGAACTGTTGCAACAGGGCGACCGAGCCGGCCCCAATCAGCAGCCAGTCTGAAGGAACCTCGAGCCGAGCAGAGAGCTTCTCCCGCAGGGTCGTCGCGGTTGCGTCGGGGTAGCGATTCCATTGACCCTTCGTGAGTGCCTCCACCACGGCGGGCAGAGGCGGGAAGGGCAGCTCATTGGAGGAGAGCTTGACTCCACCCGGAACAGGGGCCTTCCCCTGGCGATAAACGGGAAGCGAGGCAATTTCGGGCCGAAAGACCACGCCACCACCAGGAATGCCCGACATGGGTTAAGCGTATGGGGTTTGCGTGTCAGAACCCCACGTTCAGCCGAGAGGGGCATAGTAGGGTCGTGCTTCGATTCCTGATTAGAACGGTTGTCACCGCGCTCGCGCTCGGGGTCGCCGTCTGGGCTGTTCCCGGCCTTACGCTCACCCCCTACGCCGACCAGACCGTGATTTTCATCGGCGCTCCGACGGTGGAGGTCGTAGTTTCTTACCTGGTCGTGGCCGCCATCTTTGGGCTGGTGAACGGCATTATCGGAAACGCCATTCGGGTGATGGCCTTCCCGATTTACATTCTCACTCTCGGACTCATTGCCCTTCTGGTCAATGGCGCCCTTCTGCTGATCGTCCACCAGGTGTCGCTGTGGCTGGGCTTTGGCCTGAGCGTCAGCAGCTTCAGCCAGGGCGTTTGGGGTGCCCTCGTGTTGAGCCTGACGAACTGGATTCTGGGACTGTTGTTCCGACCACTCATGGAAAAGCCTTAGCCCTCCCTCTCGCGAAAGACCAGGCTCTCACCGCGAACACCCCTCGGCAGAGAACCGGTCAGCTGCTGGAGTTCCTGCGCCGGTGACTGGTCAATCCTTTGGGCGGTGGCCTGGTAGCTCTCACGCCGGTGAGCACCAATGACATCTCCCGGGAGCGCGTTGCTCCGGGCAGTGACCACATAGGCGTTGGTGGGTTCTCTGGCTCCCGCAAGAGCAGGAACTACATCGTCGCGGTGTTCGATGACGAGAGCGGGATAACTTCCCGCGACCGGTGCCGAACCGGTGGGAGCTCCCACTGCGAGCAACCCGACCGTGGTGTAGCGACCCGACTCGGCGAGACGGGCCGCAACAGCGCCCCCTTGAGAATGACCAACAAATAGCACCCGGTCGGAGCGTGTGACCCCAGCACTGGCCATCGACTTCTGTGTGGCGACCATCGAGGCTGAGGTGACCCCAGCGACTAAAGCCAAGTTGGACGACATATCGAAAGAAGACGCGGAGGGGTTTCGATCGAACTCTGCTGTCCCCGCGATAAACACTTCGACGTGGCGGGTCCCATCGGGCAGCGAATAGGTGTCAATGCGAATAGGGTTTCCCGTTTCCGGAATTCGGGCGACCCGCTCGGCCATCGTCGTCGCAATCGGAACACCGTTGTGCCTCTCAACAAGTGTCACCGACGCCTGTGCCGAATAGGCGCCCAAGGCTACAGCCGCGGCGCCAGGAACACCGGCTACATATGGGGTGAGTTGGCCGGCGCCGTATCGACTAAAGACACTGAATGCCTCATCTCGGGGTTTTTCTACGATTGCGACTCGTCGTCGTTCGTTCTCCGCGACCTGCTGGGTATAGGTATCGAGGGCTCGGAACATCCATCGGAGCCATTCGAGGAGGTTGTCCGCCGCGGTCACCGCGCGATTCATTGAGGCAATCGGGCAGTGTGAGCGCGCGTCTCGGGTGTCGTCGGCGATCGCGCCCACCGCCCGCTGTTGGCTCCCGAGCCAGTCCATCAACGCGAGAATTTCGTCGGTCGCGACTCGAAAGCCACCGGGTGTGGTGACCCATAACGATTCCGTCACCAGGCGCTTCCCGCGAGTGCAGCCGATTGAGACCGCTCGGCACGCAAGCGCTCGGCGCATTCTGCTTCCGCCTCAGCCAGAGCATTGAGAAGTGAGAGCGCGCGGTCTTCTCCGAAAGTCAATTGGGTAAGAGCAGCCAGGTGGGCGGGACCGGCCCATCCTGGAGTGGCTGGTGCGAGTCTCCATTGCGCTCGCAGCACATGAGCCTGCTCTCGGGCGTCACGCACGCACCTCAAGGCGTGTTCTACCGATGACTCGTCCACGGCTCTCCTCCCCGGGGAGTGTCGGCCGGCGACAACAGCGTTAGAGACGAGCCACAACATTCGTGGAGGGTTCTGTTCCCCACTCGCTCGTGGACAAGCGAGCGATAGGCCAGAATAGAAGGGTTGTAGCCGACTCACCGTGAGGGGCCTCGCCATGGCGCTTGAATCTCCGCTGTCTCCCCTCGACGGACGCTACGCACCACTCGTCGCCGAATTAGCTGAGTCGTTTTCCGAAGCGACCCTCAACCGAACCCGCCTCGAAGTCGAGATCGAGTGGCTGATTGCCCTGACCGACCACGGTGTGGCCGGCTCTTCTGCGCTCAGTGAGGAAAAGAAATCGGCCCTACGGGCTCGAGTCGCGAACTTTTTCCGCGCCGACGTCGAAAAGCTCGCGAGCATCGAGGCCACCACCCAGCACGACGTGAAAGCCATCGAGTATTTCCTTCGCCAAATCCTCGAAGACGAGGGGCTGAAAGAGATTTCTGAACTGGCGCACTTTGCCGCCACCAGTGAAGACATCAACAACCTCTCCTATGCGCTGATGGTCAAACGCAGCGTGAATAACGTGTGGATGCCGGAAGCACTCGCCGTCCACGCGACCCTCGTCGAGCTCGCCAAGAAGTGGCGTGACATTCCCATGCTCGCCCGCACCCACGGCCAGCCGGCGACACCGACCACCTTCGGGAAAGAACTCGCCGTGTTTGCCCACCGCCTTCGCGCCGCGCTGGATGAGGTTGCGCTGTGTCGCTACCCGGGGAAATTCAACGGCGCCTCCGGCACTTACTCCGCCCACGTCTCTGCCTGGCCGAGCGCCGACTGGCCGGCCGTGTCAAAGGCGTTCGTGGAATCGCTCGGCTTGGAGTGGAACCCGCTCACTACTCAAATCGAGTCGCACGATGGCCAGGTTCGACTGTTCCAGCGGTTGAACCACGCGGGCCGTATCCTGCACAACCTCTGCACGGACGCGTGGACCTACATTTCACTGGGCTACCTGCGCCAAATCCCCCAAGAGGGTGCGACCGGTTCGTCAACGATGCCCCACAAGGTGAACCCGATCCGTTTCGAGAACGCAGAAGCCAACCTCGAAATCGCGGGTGGCCTGTTTGACACCCTCTCGGCCACACTCGTCACCTCTCGGCTTCAGCGCGACCTCACGGATTCGACCACACAGCGCAATATTGGCGTCGCGATGGGTCACCAAATGGTCGCGCTGAAGAACATTCAGCGCGGACTCTCTGAGGTGGAGGTCGACGCTGACGCGATGGCGCGAGACCTCGAGGCGAACGTCGAAGTTCTCGCCGAAGCCATCCAGACCGTGATCCGTGCAGAAATCGTGGCCGGCAACTCGACCATCACCGACCCCTACGACGTGGTGAAGAACCTCACCCGCGGTAAGCGGGTCACCCCAGAATCGCTGATGGAGTTCGTCGACACCCTTGACATCAGCGACAGCGCGAAAGCCTCTCTTCGCGAACTGCGGCCCGACACGTACACCGGTCTAGCCAGTTCGCTCGTTGACTACCTCGACGACTAGTCGTTTCCGGTCGCGGGTTTGTCGCGCTGACCTTCGGGGGTGTCGTTTGGAGTCATGGCCAATATCAGCATGGCCAGCACCAGAATGACGATGACGAAGACGGCCCCGGCCACAATCGCGGTGAGCAGCAGGTCACGGGTGACGAGAAGGATGCCCCCTCCAGCGAAGGCGGCCATCACCGCTGAGATGATGACGTATTCTCTCGGTGCCATCGTGTGAAATGCCTTTTTCGCCACGTCACTCACTCCTTTGGCGACGAGTCGCCATTGCCAGGTTCACGGCTCCAATTCCTAAGAACACCGTGAGAATGCTCGCCCACACACCAGCCATACCCATCATCCAGACCACGCCTGCAGGTACTAACAGGGTAACGATGCCGAGAAATGTGGTTGCTGAACCCACCACCAACCAGTCCGAGCGCTCGGTGGATTTCTCTAACCGCCTGGCGTGAACCAGAGTTGTTGCCCCCGCGACGAGTGCCCACACCGCGATACTCCACACCACCAGGCCCGGCTGATCCCAGCTCGAGAGAGAAACGGCGAGCGCACCGGCCACAATGGCGGTCGCGCTGTGGCCAAGCCACCAGCTCAACCAGCCCTTGGGGCGGCCACTCACGGCCAAAACAACGGTGTGGCCAACACCAAGCGCAATGAGAAAAAGCCCCCACAGGAGGGCTGCGGAATGAGCGGTCTCAATACGGCCAAAGGTTTCTGTCGCCGCAAAAATGCCCGCGGCGATCGCGAACCAGGTATAGAGCCTGACGGCAAGTGCCGGGTTACTGGGCATCGCGGGACTTCTCGATCAACTCAACCACTTTGCTAAACATCGCTTTTTGACCTCGCCGGGCCTTCTGCACGAACGCTTTCGCCTTCTTCGCGTCTGCGTCGCTCCACGCTGGCGGGCGAGCCATCACGGCGCGCAGGTCGACGGGTCTCACGATGCGGTGGGCGAGGCCCGCGTCCTCGAGCATGCCCTCAACTTTGTGGCTGTTGGACGTAATGGCGAGAAACGGCGTTCCGGTGAGAATGCATAAACACACCCCGTGGAAACGTCCAGTGATGACGAGCTCCGCCGATTCGAGGCTCCCCATGAAGTCATCGAGCGGGAGCATTTCGAGGTCTCCACGCATCCGGCGGACAAGGTTCTTGAGTTTTCCCCTCACGAGGAAGAGCAGTTTGTAGGAGCGAATCAGCTTGAGCCGGATGGTTTCCCCGATGGTGTCGTCGAGAGGGGGGCGCAGGCGCTCAAAATCTGCTTCGGGGTAATCACCCCGGTGGCCGCGTGGCGGAGTCATCGTGATGTAGCGCGAGCCCGTGTCTTCCCGGTGCAGCCGGTAGAGCAAATCCGTTACGGGCATTCCGACCGCGTCGGTATAGACGTGGCCCGAGCGCACGGGTGCAGGCTTCATCGGTCGGTAGTCCCAACCGAGAGTCAGGTCCGGAACAGTCGTTGCCTTCAGCCCCTGTGCTGTCATCTGAGCCTGAGAGCGCGATTCACGGACGTAATTTGCGAGGAAGGCTTCCGCCTGCCTCGCCATCTCGTCGCTGTTGTCCTGCCACACCGAATTGATCAGAACTACAGGAATGCCCCGGTCGCGACAGTAGGGGGCGACTTCGACCAAACCGCGACCGCGTTTTGCCGAATGGTGAATAGTTCCCTCACCGTTGACCACGACTCCCACGGAGCGCTCAATCAGGCGCTTGTGAACCTTCCAGGTCGAATACACCGACACGGTCTTCACGTCGTAGCCATAGCCGGTGAGGGTTTCCACCACCCGCTTCATCACGACCTTGCAGCCGTAGTGCGGAATCGCCGCCGTGTCGTTCAACACGACGATGGTGCCTCGATCTGATGCCACAGCTGCTAATCCTTCGGGTGAGAGTCGACGCTTTACGCTACCGGTTCACCGGGAGACTGCGGGGACTCATGGAACTGAGATTGCGGGATGAGACCTCGGATATAGCTCTCTTCGGCGTCTGGGTCGTGAGCGACAACACGATTGCGACCGTGGGCAATATCGGGGGTCTTGAAAAAGTCGAATCCATACACGTCAAGCCGGGTCACATCGGCCATCGTGCGAGTGAGAAGGTCAATCGCCATGGCCCCCGTCGATGGACGGTGGCCGAGGTGGCTGATCAGTTCTTCGTGCCACGACGCGGGGTAGTGCAGGAAGAAGGGGTCGAGGTCAATGCGAAAGAGCGTGCGGCCTTTCGAGGACATCAACACCACTCCGCGCTTGGCTACCTTCCGGCCGCGGCGAATGAAACTCCACTTCGCGCTGTTGGTTCCCCCCGTCAGGGTGATGAAGAGATAGTCGGTGCGAAGCCCGGTGCTCTCCGCCTGCATGTCAGCGAAAGCTCCCTGATTGATTCGGATGACCAGGTCGTGAGCATCAATCTCGGGCCCGAAAGACGAGTTCAGAAGAGATTGCGCACTGCCAACGAGCGCGACGGAACCAGTGCGCCAGGGAAATGACTGTGTCGCCATTACCGACCCACCTGATAAACGTGACCCTTGGGCACCGCTCCCCTGACGTAGTGTTCTTCCGCCTCGGGGTCGTGCGGTGCCGCCTGAATCTTGCCGGTGTAGGTCGTGGGAGAGCCCCAAAAGTCGAAGCCGTAAATACTGATTTGCTCACTCGAGTTCACCGTGCGGGTGAGCATGTCGACCGCCATGGCGCCACTGGAAGGTCTCGCACCGAGCTTCTCGTGCAACTGCCCGTGCCACTCAAGGGGATAAACGGGAATTAGCTTTTCCAGATTGATCCCGAGAAAGGTTCGGTCGCGAGGCGTCATCGCCACCACGGTTTTCGCCCTGAGGCGAGCGCGCGAATACATCCAAGCTTTCTCGAGGGAGTTCCCGTTGAGCGACATGAACAAGGCGTCCGTGCGCACCCCCGTCGATTTCGGAATGAGTTCGATGAAGGCGCCCTGGTTGAGGCGAACGACATAGTCAGCCGAATCAATCTGGGGGCCAAACTCGCCCTCCCACAGGCTGGATGCGTTACCCACCAAGGCAATCGTCTTGTCTCGCCAAGGGAATTCGTGGGTCATTGACCGCGTCCTCCCGGCCACACCCCATCGACGATGATGTCGGAGAGCTCTCGAACAGCCCCGCGTCCTCCCGCGGCTGTGGCGACATAGTCAACGGCGGAGCGAACCGCTTCGACGGCGTCGGCGGGCGCGGTGGATATGCCGACCACGTCGAGGCACTTCAAGTCAGGGAGGTCGTCACCCATGTAGGCGACGTGGTCGAGCGAGAAGCCCGCATCAGACACAATTTGATTGAGAACCTCGAGTTTGTCGGGCACACCCGTGTGAACGGGGTCGATGCCAAGCCGCACCAACCGCTCGACCCCCGCGGTGGAGGCAGAAGAAGAAATCACGACCACCCGGCGGCCAGACTCCACGAGGCGAACAATGCCAAGACCATCTTTGATGTCGAAGGCTCGGCGCTGATTGCCGTGTTCGTCGAGCGACACAGTCCCATCGGAGAGCACGCCGTCAATGTCGAGGGCGACCAGCCTCACCGACTGGAAAACCTCGAGTGAGGGTGAGGTCACTGAGCGACTTCCCAAATCGTTTTGAGCTTGCGCAACACGTCGGGTAGCTCGTCGATGGGAATCATGTTCGGCCCGTCACTGAGTGCCTTATCGGGGTCGGGGTGGGTTTCAAAGAACAAGCCGTCAACACCGATGGCCACCGCGCTCTTCGCGAGCGGGAAAGCGAGCCAGCGGGCTCCGCCGGAACTTCCGTCCATCGCACCTGGCTGCTGGATGCTGTGGGTGACGTCGTGAACGACGGGAGCAAACTCGCGCATGATCGGAAACGAGCGCATATCGACCACGAGGTCGTGATAGCCAAAGGTGGTTCCGCGCTCGGTGAGGAACACATTCTTGCCCCCGGCGGCGCGAACCTTCTCCACCGCAAAGCGCATGTCCCGTGCGGCCATGAATTGGCCCTTCTTGATGTTGACGGCGCGGCCCGACTCACCCGCAGCCACGAGAAGGTCGGTCTGCCGGCAGAGGAACGCGGGAATCTGCAGCACATCGGCCACTTCGGCAACAGTGGGCACCTGGGTCGACTCGTGAACGTCGGTAATCACCGGCATCTCAAACTGGTCTTTCACCTTCTGCAAGATGCGAAGGCCTTCCTCCAATCCCGCGGAGCGATAGGAGCTGATGCTGGTGCGGTTGGCCTTGTCGTAGGAGGACTTGAACACCACGTCGATGTCCAGGTCAGCGCCCATCTTCTTCACGCTTTCGGCGACCTTCAGGGTGATGTCTTCGCCCTCAATCGAGCAGGGGCCCGCGAACACGACGAGACGGTCACCACCTAGCGTGATTGAGTCGGTGATCTGAATCGACGAGGCACGGGTGGGCATCATGAGGGAATCTCCCGGTGTAGTTGGTGAATCGTGATCAAACCGACCACGCGGTCGCCCTCGACCACGGGCAGGGCAGAGATTGCTCCGGGCTGGTGGCCCTCCATCACACTGAGTGCGTGGGCCAAGTGGACATCGGGTCCGACTGTCGTCGGGTTGGTCGTCATGACTTCGGAGACGTGGGTGTTTGACAGGTCGGTCACTTCGGTCAGCGCGCGACGGAGGTCACCATCGCTGACGACACCGGCAAGAGTCTGTTTCTCGCCATAAACCAGCGCGAGACCGGTGGGGAATTTACTCATTTGAATCGCGAGCTCGCGAACAGAATCCTCGGGGGTGAGCACGGGGATGTCTCCCTCGGTGGCCATCACGTCGCGAACCGTGCGGTTGAGCCTCGCCCCGAGCGCGCCATTGGGGTGGAAGGCGGCGAAGTCGACGGCACCAAAACCCCTCGCCTCCATCAGGCACACCGCGAGCGCGTCACCCAAGGCGAGGGCCACCGTGGTCGAGGAGGTGGGCACGAACCCTTCAGGGTCTGCTTCCTGGTGAACCGAGGCGTCGATGAAGACATCGAGCTTCGAGACAACCGGAGAGTGCCGATCACCAATCAGACCAATCAGGCCAATGCCGCGATGCTTCACGAAGTCAACGAGCTGAGCAATTTCACTGCCAGAGCCGCTCTTGGACACCACAATGACAACACCCGCTTGGTCCACAGCCCCTAGGTCACCGTGGAACATCTCAGAAGTCCAGTAAAAGTGGGTCCGTGTTCCCACGCTCGAAAGCGTGGCCGCGAGTTTGTGGGCGACGTGACCAGACTTGCCCACTCCGGTGATGATGACGTCTTTGGGTTCCCGCTCGAGAATCAGCCGGGCAGCGAGCGCGACGTGCTCTGCGGAGCGTTCGATGGCGCCATCGAGCGCATCGCGCTCCGTTTGCAGGACGAGTCGGGCGCGCTCAACGAGGGGATCAGTCATTGCCGGCCTCCTTCAGCATTCGCTCCAAGTCTTCCGGAACGTCCACCGCTTTGGGGGTGTAGTCGGTGACGAAAGTCGCGATGGGAATGTCGTTGGCGAGGAATCGCAGCTGTTCGAGCTTTTCCCGCTGTTCCAATTCGCTCTCGCCAAAGGACTGGTAGGCCTCCACTGCTTCGGGGCTGTAGACGTAGAGTCCGACGTGGCCCCAGAGGTGGGCTCCCTCGGATGCGCCGTCGCGATCAAACGGAATCACCGAGCGCGAAAAATACAGCGCTCGCCCCGAATGGGAGCGGGCGACTTTCACGATGTGTGGAGTCTGTCCATCCTCGAGAGCGAGGCGAAAAATGGGCGTGCACACCCCCAAGCCGCGGTCAAAAAACGCGTCAATCGCGTCTTTGATCAGCGACGCCGGCACGAACGGGTCGTCCGCTTGGACGTTCACCAAGCACGACGCGTCGAGGTCCTTCGCGATTTCCGCGACACGCTCGGTGCCACAGGTCGCCTTTTCCGACGTCATCCGGACCGTCGCGCCGAAGGCGCCCGCGATTGTGGCGATTTCGTCCGAGTCGGTGGCCACAATCGCCCGCTCAGAACCCACCGCCTCTGCGGCCTGCTCCCATACCCGCTGCACCATCGGCTTTCCCGCCACATCGGCGAGGACTTTGCGAGGGAACCGGGTCGATGCGAGCCTTGCTGGAATAATGACGTGGGGCTCTGGCACACCACCAATCTATCGTGAGCCCCCGAGGAGGATGACATGCGGCTTACCCGCTTCCTCCCCAAACGTCGAGACCCCCACACCGCGGTCATTACCGGCGTGAAGGCCGCGGTTCGGGGCGCGAACACGGCCCGAATCCGAAAAGAGCTGCTCACCCGCCGCACCCAGGTGGGTTTGACGCTGGTTCAGGCGAACGAACTGAGCCAGGTCATTAACGGCCGCGTGGAGAACGCGGTGGCCCACGACGAAGCCTCGAGCAGGCTCACGGCGCTCGCCGAATCGATGAGCTCCCCCTCCGTGAAAGCGACGACATGGTTCACCCTAGAAAACCTCGCCCGCACGATCGGCTGTTTTCACGCCTCTCACGCCTTTACGCGTCGCGGTTTAGACGCTCTCGCTCTCAGTGAGAACCCTCACGATCGCTTACTCCACGCCATTCACCGGCGCGACTTGGACGCAGCGCAGGAGACCTGGTCCGCGCTTGAGAAAAACTCCTCACTCGCGACGAAGGACGCCGGGCACTACCTGTGGCTGTGGAGTCGGGGGTCCACAGGACGAGCTCATTGGTCTGACGACCGTGCCTGGTCTGAGCTCGTGGGCGGCAAGACCGTGGTCTTGTTGGGACCAGCTCCGACGTCACTCAACAAAAACTCGCTTCGGCCCGACTCGTTGGTCGGACGAGTCCTCATGCAGGACGTGACCTCCTGGGATTCGACGAAGGACCCCCTCGGTGGACGATGCGAGTTGGTGTGGGTCAGCCGCGAAACCCGAAACTGGATTCAAGACAACAATCACTGGGATCAGTTGGAGCGTTACCAGGCGGTGAGCTTCCGGATCGACCGAGCGAGCCAAGCGTGGCCGGAAATCGGAACCGGGTCACTGCGGGCCGCGCACAACCCTTCGACTCTCATGGTTGGCGGGTCGTCGCCCAACATGATTCCTTTGATGGTCTGGGACGCGTTGAAAGCTCAGAATGCGAAACTGACCCTTGGAGGAACCACCTTCTTCGCCTCACAAACCGCCTACACCGATACCAACCGCCGGTTCAAGCACACCCTAGGTCGACCGACCGACGAAACGGGAAGCACGGGTGAGCTGTTCGAGCGCTGCCCCACTTTCGCACGACACAACGTGACCGAAAACCTCGCATTAGTGGCAAACCTGGCTCAGGCCGGTGCTCTCGAGGTCGATGACGAGTGCCGTCGAGTGATCGAGCTCGATGCTCTCGATTATTTGGATGAGCTCGACCAGCTCTACGGCATTGAGAGGCGCTGATGGCTTCCCTTCGTGAGCGTTTTCTCGCCGTGAAACGGCGAGAGATGCTCGAAGCGGTGAAAGCGTCGATTCTCGCGGGCGACACGGCGGGCGTTCGGTCGGAATTGCACCGGTCTCGAAATCTCATTGGTGGGTCCCCAGTGGCGTCATCGGCCGCGCAAATCATCACTGGCCGGGTCGATGGCGCGCTCGACCATGTTGGGGCCTCAACCGAATGGGTCAGTCTCCATCACTCGCTTGACTCGGCAACAAAGCCAGCGGTCTGGTTTCTGCTTGAGAGCCTGGCCCAAGCGGTCGGCTGCTTCGCGGCTTCTGCCTCGTTCGGTGAGAGTGGCTTTGCCGCGATGGCCCGATCGCGAAACGCTTTTACCCGATTTGTCGGAGCACTTCACTCTCGAAATCTCCCTGCCGCGATCGAAGCCTGGTCTGCCCGTCCCCAGGGGTCCGCGCCGGAGTGGGATGACGCCGGACACTACTTGTGGTTGTGGTCTGGCGGGAATGCCGGAGCTCCCCAGTGGTCAACCGACCCCTCTTGGCTTTCGGTCGTCGAAGGAAAAGCGGTCACCATCGTCGGTCCCGCTCCGACTGGGCCGTCGAGTGTCCCGGTCGAGCAGACGTCTCTGGTGTGCCGGGTGATCGCTCCAGGTGTTGTGGACTGGCCTGCCACCGATATCGCCCAGGGACGTTGCGATCTGGCCTACACCAACAGCAAGTCGACTAAGTGGTTTGTGGCCCAGGGTAAAGCGACCGAGCTCGAGCGTTTTCGCTACCTCAGCTACCGAACCTCAAGTGGCGACGCACTCGGGCTCGAGCGCAGTCGCGTGGCGTTCCATCACAAGAACCTGCTGCCGATGACGTGGGACCGAACCAATATGGTTCCCTTGGCCGCGTGGGACCTGCTGCATGTGCCGGGAGTGCAGGTGTCGATTACGGGAACCACGTTCTTTGCCTCCCGCACGGCCTACACCGCAAACGATGTTCGTTTTGACGCTGAGCGCAACCAAAGCACGGATCAGGCCGGAAGCACGGGGATTGTCTTTGAACGCTGCGTCTCGTTCTCCCACCACAACATCGGTGCCCACGTGACCTTCATGGCCAATCTGGCCGAGGCCGGCGCCGTAGAGTTTGATCGGGAGGGCTCAGCGGTCATTGCAATGAGCTACCGCGACTACTTGACAGAGATCGACGAGTTCTACGGCATTCCTCAGGTCTAACTAGACCTTGGGCATATCGGCAAAGCGCGAGTAGTGCCCTTGGAATCCGACGGTGATCGTGTCGGTCGGACCATTTCGGTGCTTCGCGACGATGAAGTCGGCTTCTCCCGCGCGCGGGTTGTCTTTCTCGTAAGCGCTCTCGCGGTGAAGGAGGATGACCACGTCGGCGTCTTGTTCCAACGACCCTGATTCACGAAGGTCGCTCAGCTGCGGTTTACGGTCGGCGCGCTGTTCCGGTCCACGGTTGAGCTGGGAGAGGGCGATCACGGGAACCTGGAGTTCTTTGGCGAGCAACTTCAGCGCCCGCGAGAACTCACTCACTTCCTGCTGACGCGATTCCACCCTCTTGCCCGAAGTCATTAACTGCAGGTAGTCGATGACCACCATCTTGAGTCCCACCCGCTGCTTCAGTCGGCGGCACTTCGCCCGGATCTCGACCAGGGTCATGTTGGGGCTGTCGTCGATATAGAGCGGCGCCGAGTCAATGTCCCCGCGCACCTGAGCAATCGTGGTCCAGTCGCGCTGTTCAATCATGCCTTTGCGCATCTTCTGAAGCGGAATGGCCGCCTCAGCTGACAAGAGTCTCATCGCGATTTCGGCACGACCCATTTCAAGTGAGAACACGATGGTGGGTTGGCTGTGTTTGATCGCTGCGGATCGAGCAAAGTCGAGCGCCAGAGTCGACTTACCCAAGGCGGGCCGGGCGGCGACAAGGATTAATTGGCCGCGGTGGAAACCATTCGTGAGCTGGTCGAGGTCACGGAATCCCGAGGGAACACCCATCAGTTGGCCGCCGGTGCCCTTCGCCGCTTCAATTTCATCAACAGCATCCCGCACGGCGTCGGTGAGGGGGACGTAGTCTTCTGCGTCAACACCGCCGGAGACCTGATAAATCTCGGTCTGGGCAATATTGACTAGTTCTGCGGGCTCCCCTTCGCTGGCATAACCCATGTTCGCAATACGGGTTCCCGCTTCGACCAAACGGCGAAGCACAGCCTTTTCCGCAACGATGCTCGCGTAGTGGCCGGAGCTCGCTGCGGTGGGTACGAGGGACACGATCGTGTGCAGGTAGTCCACGCCCCCGGCTCGCTGGAGCATGCCGGTTTTGGTGAGCTCGTCAGACACCGTGATGACGTCGGTGGGCTCGCCGTGGCTGTAAAGCGACAAAATCGCGTCGAAAATGATTTCGTGCTTGGGGTGATAGAAATCGCGGCCGCGCAGCACTTCGATGACATCGGCAACGGCGTCTTTACTCAGCAGCATTCCACCGAGGGTGCTCTGTTCGGCGAGGAGGTCGTGGGGAGGGGTGCGCTCACCTTGGCGTGAAAAATCGTCCGGCAGATTTTGAACGAGACCAAGCTGAGGAATGGACACCTGACGCCCCCCTTTCTTCACGAAAAATCGCTCTGCCCACAGGTCTATCAGTAACCTCCGACGGCGCTTCATCGCCCCACTCAGAGACCCTGTCGGACCTTCATCGAAGATGCAGACCCTTCACCATATGCATGGCGTCGAGAAGGCTCAACCGACCCTGTGGATAACTTTGTGGACAGTATCGGAGCAATTGCGGATTGAATGTGGATAACGTGGGGAAAACATCGTCCACAATGGTGTAATTTTGGCTATTTTTTGCCGTTTTACCGAGGTTAAAAATTCACAAAGCGTGTTTGTGAAACCTGTATAAACACCTAGTTGAGGGTTACTAAAAAAGTAGGGCCATTGTGGAAAGAAGTGAAAAATTCTCCGCAGAAAAAGAGACGGGCGAGACGACATTTTTTGTCCCGCCCGCCCCCTTTTGAGCGTTTTCGACGCCTTATTTCGCTGCGACCACCGAAACGGTGACCGAGGCGACCACACCGTCGAGCAGAGCGACGGTTGCGTGGTGCTCTCCGGCGGTCTTAATCGCGCGGGGAATGTCGATCGTGCGGTGGTCGACCTGACCAATTCCCGCTTCGGCGACAGCCTTTTCGATGTCCGAGCGGGTCACCGAACCAAACAGGCGACCTTCCTTACCGACGCGGGCCTTGATGACCACCGGTTTCGCCTCGAGCTTGTCCTTGAGGGCAATCGCGTCCTCGTGGCTGGCGAGGGCTTTTGCCTCGCGCGCGCTACGAATCTGGTCGACCTGCTTCTGGCCGCCCTTGGTCCACTCCACGGCGTAGCCCTGGGGAACGAGGAAGTTGCGAGCGTAACCGCCTCGCACCTCCACCACGTCACCCGCGCGGCCGAGGCCAGAGACCTCGTGGGTCAAAATGACTTTGGCCATGTTTAGTTCCTCCCTGCGCCGGCGTAGGGCAGAAGAGCCATCTCGCGGGCGTTCTTAATCGCCTTCGCAAGCTTGCGCTGTTCCTGCACGGAGACGCCAGTGATGCGACGGGCGCGAATCTTGCCGCGCTCCGAAATGAAGCGCTTGAGGGTCGCGACGTCTTTGTAGTCAATAACGCCAACGGTGATGTTCTTCACCGGGGCGAGGGCCTTACCGCCCTTCGGGCCACGGGGCTTACGCCTGTCGCCTGATGCTTTTCCTGCCATGGTTCTATTCCTTTACTGAAGTAATCGTTGTCGACTGCGCGACGGTTTAGAAGGGGATGTCGTCGCTGGGAGGAGCGGCGCTCACGCCCGGGGTCGCCCACGGGTCCTGCGTCTGCCCGCCGGCAGCGGGGGACGACCACTGGTCGTCGGCGCCGCCTTGGCGTCCGCTCGAGGCCTGCTTCGTGATCGCCGCGGTGGCGTATCGGAGGCTGGGGCCGATGTCGTCGACTTCGAGTTCGATCGAGGTGCGCTTTTCGCCCTCTTTGGTCTCGTAGGAGCGTTGACGCAGACGACCCGTCGCGACCACGCGCGAACCTTTGGTCAGCGAGTTGGCGACGTGCTCAGCGAATTCACGCCAGACACTCGCGCGCAAGAACAACGCTTCACCGTCTTTCCACTCGCCGCTTTGCCGGTCGTAGGTGCGCGGGGTCGACGCGATCGTGAAGTTCGCGACGGCCACACCGTTTTGGGTGTAACGCAGTTCGGGGTCGGCGGTGAGGTTCCCGACCACAGTGATGGTGGTTTCGCCAGCCATGATTAGCCCGCCTTCGCGGTCTCGGCTTCGTCCTGACCGATGCGGAACGCCACGTCCTCGGCACGCAGCACCTTGGTGCGCATGACGGCTTCGTTGAGGCGAAGCTGACGGTCCAACTCAGCGGTGGCAGCGGGGGTCGCGGTGAAGTTCACCACGGCGTAGATGCCTTCGGACTTCTTCTGGATTTCGTAGGCGAGACGACGCTTGCCCCAAATGTCGAGGCTGTCGACAGTGCCGCCGTCTTCGCGGATAACGGTGAGGAACTGGTCAAGGCTTGGCTGAACAGTGCGCTCGTCAAGCTCCGGATCCAAGATCACCATGAGTTCGTATTTATGCACGGATACCCGACCTCCTTCGGACTAGAACGGCCACAGGATTTCTGTAGCAGGAGGGTAAGTGCGACCCCGGAGGGCCAGTGAGACAGCCTAGTGGCCTAGGAATAGCTGAGGCAAACGCTTATCCGCGTTGAGCCCACCAGTCGCGAAGCCGTTTGGTCGCTTCTTCTTCACCGAGCGGGCCCTCTTCAATGCGCGCTTCGAGCAAGAACCGGTACGCCTGCCCCACGTCACGTCCGGGAGAAAGCCCCAAAATGGCCATGATTTGTTCGCCGTCCAGATCCGGGCGCATCGCGTTGAGCTCTTCTTCTTCAGCGAGCTCGGCGATTCGTGTTTCCAAGTCGTCGTAGGCAAACGCGAGCCGGTCGGCTTTTCGCTGGTTACGTGTGGTGACGTCAGCGCGGGTGAGGATGTGGAGGAGTTCGAGCTCGTCTCCCGCGTCGCGAACATACCGTCGCACCGCCGAATCACTCCAACCCTGGTCGGCATAACCGAAGAATCTCAGGTGCAACTCGATGAGCCGAGACACCCGGTCAGCCGTGTTGTTGTCAAAGCGCAGCGCTTTGAGGCGTTTTTTGGCCATTTTCGCGCCGACCACGTCGTGGTGGTGGAAGGTGACCTGGCCGCCGGATTCGAATTTCTTCGTCACAGGCTTACCAATGTCGTGCAGCAGGGCTGCCAAGCGGTTGACGAGGTTCGCGGGTTCTCCCGGGTGGCGAGCCTTCTCCAGGTCAATCGCCTGCTCCAGCACCGTCAGGCTGTGTTGGTAGACGTCCTTGTGGCGCCGGTGTTCGTCTTTTTCCTCGCGAAGTAGCGCCAACTCGGGAAGCACATACTCGGCCAAACCAGACTCCACAAGGGTTTCCACCCCCGCGCGGGGAGAGTCGGTGAGCAAGAGTCTCGAGAGCTCATCGCGCACACGCTCGGCCGAAATACTGGTGATTTTCTGCGCCATCTCGGCGAGCGCCGAGGCGGTGCCAAGATCCAACGTTGCGCCAATCTGTGACACAAAACGGCACGCGCGCATCATCCGCAATGGATCGTCGGCAAAAGACACCTCCGGCGCGGAGGGCGTGCGCAAGCGGCCGGCGATCAGGTCATCGAGGCCACCGTAGGGGTCCACGAGAATGGCGCCGGGAATCCGCAGCGCCATTGCGTTCATAGTGAAATCCCGTCGAATCAGGTCCTCATCGAGGTTGGTCCCGAATTCCACCGTGGGCTTGCGGGTTTTCCCGTCGTAACTATCGGCCCGATAGGTCGTGATTTCGACGGTGACGTCGCCAAACTTCGCCGCAATGGTGCCAAATTCTCGACCCACATCCCACACCGCATCGGCCAGCGGGGTGACAATTGCTTCGATTTCGTCTGGGTGGGCGTCGGTGGTGAAGTCGAGGTCGTTCACCTCGCGGCCCAAGAACGCGTCACGAACGGGGCCACCGACCAAAGCGAGTTCGTGGCCGGCTGCAGAGAAGGCGTCGGCGAGGGCGGAGACGGGCGGTCGACCGACAACACCCTGAAGGGTGTCAATGGCTTCGGCAACGCGTGTCATCGTGTTCAGAGTCTAGAGTGGGAGAGTGCCAGGGAACGGGATGGGGCTTGGCGTCAGATGCATCTAACCAGGCTGAATCGCCGGGCCGTGACTCACACGGCGCGACTATTGCTGGCCAGTCTTTTTGCCGGTTTCGTTCTCTTCGCTCCCGCCTCGCTTCCTTCTCCGGCGCACGCCACCGACACCGCGAACGAGAACGGTGCGATTGACCTTTTTGTCCAGGGAGGCTCGATGCTTGCCCCGGGCCAAACCGCGACCGTTCGGGTGAGCCTACGAGCGCTCGAGTCCTCGCCGCTCCCAGAGCGGGCCGTGAGACTATCCATCACTGCCGAACCCCTGACGACAGAATTTGCGCTCAGGCGCTTCCTCGACCGGGACGCGGACCCTGTGCTGACCACCGTGTCGCAGGTCGCGAGCCCGTCGGTGTTGGAGCTCGAAACTTCCGATGTTCGAATTACGATTACGGCCCCGGGTTCCCCCGACGATGAAGCGCTGGAGCCACAGGTATTTGGACTCCAAGCGGACCTCTTGGAGAACATCGACGCCGACGGCTCTAACCCTCTCGTGACTCATCGGCAGCTTCTGGTTGTGGTGCCCGAGGGGACGAGCGTGAACCCCACTCCCGTCGCGCCAATTGTGACAATCAGTGTCCCCGCGACCGGGGGCCAACCGCTTAGTCAGGAAGAGCTCGAGTCCTACACCATCGCCGGCGGGGCGCTCGACCAAATAGCGGGAATACTTCGGCGTCACCCCGCCACCATCGCCGTCGACAGCAGGATTGTCCTCTCGATTCAGGCGCTAGGGGAGGATGCCCCGGAGAGCGCCGAGGCGTGGTCGGGAGACTTGGAGAATCTCGGCTTTGCCCAAATCGCTCTGCCCTGGGCTGACGCCGACCCGCTGGCCGCTCTCGAAATCGACTCGTTGCTCTACGCCCGACTGGGTCAATACCCGTGGCTGCACTCCTCACAGGTCACCACCGAGCAGCTCGAGCTCCTCGCCCAGCGCTCGGCCGATGCCGTCTTGGTTCCCAGCTCGGTGGTGGAGAGCGATCGCACGGTGGTCCAGTACGGCCAAAGCACCATGATTCGTGTCGACGAGGAAATCTCCGACGAAGTCCGCTCTGCCGTGATTGCAGTCTCCGAGGACGAAACCGAAGCCGCCCTACAGCGCGTTCAAGGCCTCGTCGCCAAGCGCGCCTTTAGTCAGACCGGTGAGGTGCTCGTCGTCGACACCGGTCGCCTGCCGACCACAGCCCTGGTGCTCCGCCTCGAGGATGTCCTAACCCGCCTGGAAGCGGTCACCTACTCAGAGATTGTCGCCGTTCCCCTCGGGCAAGAACCCAATGAGCTGGCGCTGCAGATCAACGAATCCCTCCAAGACCGCACCTGGAAAACCTTCGTCGACAGCGTGTTTGAGTTGTGGAACTCAGACGTGCGCTACTCGATCATCGCGAGCAACCCCGAACGAGCGATCGTCGAGCGGTGGAATCGCTACCTCGCGCTGTTTTCCTCAGCGTGGCGGGACAATCCACAGGGGCGAGCGAGCGAGTTTGAGCGAGCCCAGCAAGACTCCGCGGCCTTCCAACAGTCGGTCTACATCGAGCAGGGAAGCTCAATCACGGTTCTCGCCGACCGCACCGAACTCCCGGTCACCATCCGCAATACCCTCGCGACCCCGGTTCACTTGGAACTCGTCGTCCAACCCACCAGGGGCCTGTTGCGTGTCGAACAATCCCGCATCGACGTTCAAGTTCCCGCTAATTCCTTCCAGCGCATCGGCGTCCCGGTCAGGTCTCTCGCGAATGGCGTCGCGCCAGTAGAAATCTCCCTGAACAACGCCCTGGGAGAACAGATCGGCGAAAAAATCAGCATCCAGGTCACCGTTCAGGCCGGGTGGGAAAGCGTCATCACCATTGGCCTCGCCGCGGTGGTGGGTTTGATCTTCGCCTTCGGTATTTACCGGGCCATCCAGCGTCGCTTCCGCGCTCGAGAGCAAGCCGCTGATGGCTAAGACTGCGGAGTCGGATGGTTTGGGCCGCGCCGGTGTGATCATGGCGAGCGGCACCATCGTGTCGCGGTTGCTCGGCTTCCTTGGAGCGATTCTGCTCGCGCGCACGCTCGGCACGGTCGGATCGGGGGCCGACGCCTTTGCCCTCGCCAACCAACTGCCGAACAACATCTACGCCCTGATTGCCGGAGGTGTTCTCACCGCGGTGTTGGTCCCTCAGATCGTTCGTGCCAGTGCGGATTCAGACGGTGGAGCCGCCTACATCAACAAAATCGTCACCGTAGGCTTCGTCATTTTCCTCTCCCTCGCGGCGCTTGCCACGGTTCTCGCACCGCTACTCGTTTTGCTCTACGCCCAACAGGGAGGTGACGGCGGCCGAGGCTTCACTAGCGAGGACATCGCGCTCGCCACCGCCCTGGCTTACTGGTGTTTGCCCCAGGTGTTGTTCTACGCGCTCTACAGCCTCTTCGGCGAGGTGCTCAACGCACGAAAGGTCTTTGGACCATTTACGTGGGCTCCAGTGGTGAACAACATCGTGTTCATCAGCGGGCTCCTAGCGTTTGGAGCGCTGTTTGGCCCGCGCGACACCGCAGACGCTCTGCAGTGGACCCCCGGGATGGTCTCGCTCTTGGGTGGGACCGCCACCGCGGGGATTGCTGTTCAGGCGCTGATCCTGCTGGTGTTCTGGCGTCGGGCGGGCATCCGCTACCGCCCCGACTTCCACTGGCGCGGCGTCGGTCTGGCCGCCACAGGAAAAGCCGCCGGCTGGCTCTTTGGCATGATCCTCGTCGCCCAGGTCGCCGGTGTCGTGCAGGCGAATGTCGCCACCCTCGCCACCAGCGACGGCGAAGCCGGTCTGGCTATCTTGCGCTTTAGCTGGCTGCTGTTCATGGTGCCCCACTCAGTGATCACGGTGTCGCTGGCGACGGCGTACTTCACGCGAATGTCCGCGCATGCCAGCGAAGACAACACCGAGGCCCTCCGCGACGACGTGAACACGTCGATCAGGCGGATTGGGGTGATGATCGCTCTCGCTTCTGCCGGGTTAGTGGCCTTGGCGATTCCTTTCGCCCGGCTCTTCGGCGGTGAGGCTGACCAAGTGGAGGCAATGGCAGCGGTGCTCACCGCCTACGCCTTCGGGCTCGTCCCGTTCAGCCTGGTCTTTGTCATTCAGCGCGTGTACTACTCGATGAGCGACACCCGCACGCCCTTCATGTTCCAGCTCGTTCACGCGGCCGTCTTCATTGCCGTCGCCTTCGTGGCGAGCGGGCAGCCCTCCTCCCGCATTGCGATGACCCTCGCGGCCGGGGCGTCTCTCGCCTCACTCGTGCAGTTCATCACCGCCCTCGTCTTGCTCCGCCGCCGGCTGGGGGGAGTGGGCATCGGCAAGACGACTCTTGGGCTGCTGTGGGCACTCGCCGCCACCGTCCCGGCGGTCTTTTCCGGGCTTGCCGTCATCGGCTGGTGGGGTGGCGGTGAGGCGGGGGGCTTTGTTCGGGAGAGCACGCTCGGTGCTCTTCTCGGCATCACCGGAGGAGGCGTTGTGGTCACCCTCGTGTATGGAGGGGTGTTGTTGCTCACGAAGAACCGAGACGCCCGGGCCGTGATTGATGGTGGTCTCCGTCTTGTTCGGAGAGTGCTCACCTCCCGTTCATAGTCACTGCCTAAACTGGCCTAGCGTTATTCACCTCGAGTCCTAAGTGAGTTTCTTCCCTATGCACGAACTCGTCATTATCGGCTCTGGCCCTGCCGGATACACCGCCGCAATTTACGCGGCCCGAGCCAACCTCAAACCCATCGTGGTCGCCTCTTCGGTCGAATTCGGCGGTGACCTGATGCTCACCACAGAGGTCGACAACTTCCCGGGCTTCCCCGAAGGAATCATGGGACCCGAGCTGATGATGAAGATGCAGGCTCAAGCAGAGCGCTTCGGAGCCAACATCCTCTATGACGACGCCACCGAATTAGACCTCGCTGGGGACATCAAGAAGGTCACCCTGGGTAATGGTGACGTCCTCGAGTCAAAGGCACTGATTTTCGCGACCGGCTCCGCCTACCGAAAGCTGGGGCTCGAGGAAGAAGAGCGTCTGAGTGGACACGGTTTGAGCTGGTGTGCCACCTGCGACGGGGCTTTTTTCCGCGAGAAGACCGTCGCCGTCGTCGGAGGGGGCGACTCGGCCATGGAGGAAGCCACCTTCCTCACCCGCTTCGCCGACAAGGTCTATGTCATCCACCGCTCGGACACGCTGCGTGCTTCCGCGGCGATGGTGGACCGGGCGAAGGCGGATCCGAAGATTGAGTTCAAGTTTTTTGAGACTGTGGGTCGCATCTATGGCGACGAGCAGGTGACCGGCGTGGGGTTGATTAACACTCACACCGGCGCCGAAACGACGATGGATCTCGACGGCCTGTTTGTGGCAATCGGGTCGGACCCGAGAACCCACCTGGTTCACGGAAAACTCGAGCTCACGAGCCAGGGAACCGTCAAGGTTGAGGGGAGAACCTCCCACACGTCAATCCCCGGGGTATTCGCGGCGGGCGACGTGATTGACCCCACCTACCGTCAAGCGGTCACCGCGGCCGGATCTGGCACGGTCGCCGCCCTTGACGCCCAGCACTATCTAGAGTCACTGTCCTAAACGGAAGCGAGGAATATCCATGGGTGCACGAGATGTAAGCGACGCGAGCTTTGCCGATGACGTATTGGCAAGCGACAAGCCGATCATGGTCGACTTTTGGGCCGAATGGTGCGGACCGTGCCGGGCGGTCTCGCCGATCCTGGACCAAATCGCGACGGAGCACGCCGACAAAATCGACATTGTGAAGCTCAATGTGGATCACAACCCCGAGACGGCGATGAAATACCAGATCACGTCGATTCCGACGATGAAGGTGTTCAAGGCCGGCGAAGTGGTCAAGACGGTGATTGGCGCCAAGCCGAAACCCGCCCTCGAAGCCGATTTGGCTGAGTTCCTCAACTAGGAGGGCCTACCCTAGAGGGACACTGTCCACGCGATAAGGGGTAGCGGGTGGTTGACAAGAACACCCAGGGGATCATTCTTGACCCCTGGTTTGAGCACTATGCGGAGCGCTCCAGCGGGTTGAGCGCGTCCGAAGTGCGCTCGCTGTTTGCCGTCGCGAGCCGACCCGAAGTCGTTTCACTTGCCGGTGGAATGCCCTATGTTCGGGCGATTTCTCCCGACCAGATCAAGACCACACTGAATCGCGTGATTGATGAGAGCGGTCCTGAAGCCCTGCAATACGGGTCCGGCCAGGGCCACCCACTGTTGCGCGAACACATCACGCGAATCATGGCGCTCGAGGGCATCGCGGCCCGTCCGGATGATGTGGTGGTCACGACCGGCTCGCAACACGGTTTGGATCTGGTGGCGCGGTTGTTCATCAACCCCGGTGACGTCGTGTTAGCCGAATCGCCCAGTTACGTCGGGGCACTCGGGGTATTCCGCTCCTACCAAGCCGACGTTCGGCACGTTCAAATCGACGACGAGGGCATCATTCCCGCAGCGCTGAGCGAGGCGATTACGCAGGCAAAAGCCGAAGACCGGCCGATCAAGATGATTTATCTCATCCCAAACTTCCAAAACCCTGCTGGTGTGACGCTGAGCGCGGCGAGGCGACTAGAAATCATCGATATCGCGCACGACGCCGGCATTTTGATCGTGGAGGACAACCCCTACGGCCTGCTGTGGTTTGACCAGCCCGCCCCACCCGCGATGCGGGCCGCTGGCGACAAGGGAATTATTTACCTCGGCTCCTTCTCGAAAACTTTTGCTCCTGGGCTCCGTGTGGGCTGGGTGGTCGCTCCCCACGGTATTCGAGAAAAACTCATTTTAGCGAATGAGGCGGCGGTGCTCTCGCCCTCGACGTTCTCGCAACTGGTGGTCGCTGACTATTTGAGCCAAACCGACTGGCAGGCTCAAATCACGAGCTTCCGGGAGCTTTACCGGGAGCGCCGCGATGCGATGGTGTCAGCCCTCGCCCACGAATTGCCCGACATCGAGCACACTACCCCCGGTGGGGGTTTCTTCCTGTGGCTAACGCTTCCCGAAGGGTTGAACTCGAAAGAAATGTTGCCCCGCGCGGTCACTGAACTCGTCGCCTACACCCCGGGCACGGCCTTCTTCGCAGACGACCGCGGAGCCCAGCACCTGCGGCTCGCGTTTTGCTACCCACCGGCCGAGAAGATCGCAGAAGGTGTGGCCCGGTTGGCGAAGGTCATCCGTGACGAGGTCGAGCTGGTCAACACCTTTGGGCCTACTCAGGCCTCCACGAACCCGAATGAGCGGGTTGCGTCCCCGCCCCCGAACCTCGCCTAGGAAATCGCTCAATGGCCACCCCTAGTGTTCTCGTCCTCGCTGGAGGAATCTCCCACGAGAGAGACATCTCGCTACGCTCAGGCCGCCTCGTCGCCGACGGGCTCGAAGCACACGGGGTCCCCGTGGCACTAGCCGATCCCGACGCGACGCTCGTTGACCGCTTGAAATCAGAGAAACCAGACGTGGTGTGGCCTGTTCTACACGGAGCGAGCGGTGAAGATGGGGCCCTGCGATCGCTGCTCGAAATGATGGGTATTCGCTACGTCGGGTCACCCTCCGCCGCGACCCGCCTCGCCTGGGACAAGCCCTCTGCCAAAACCCTCGTCGAACGGGCTGGGGTTCACACCCCCGAATCAATCAGCCTGAGCCGCGACGCGTTTCGTGAACTCGGCGCAGAGAGCGTTCTGGGGGTTGTCGAAGACACCCTCGGCTACCCGGTCGTCGTGAAACCCGCCCGTGGCGGTTCGGCTCAGGGAGTGAGCTGGGTGTCGAATACGGAGGAGCTCCGGCGGGCGATGGTTCACGCCTTCACCTATTCAGACGATGCCCTCATCGAGCGACAAATCATCGGCACCGAAATCTGCATTGGCATCATCGACACTGGTGATGGCCCCACCGCTCTGCCCAGCGTCGAAATTGAGCCCGTCGATGGCCACTACACCTTCGAGGCGCGCTATACGGCCGGTCAAACCCGATTCTTCTCCCCCGCCCGCCGAGAGGGCGGCACTCTTGCCGACGCCGCACGTCAAGCGCTTCTCGTGCACGAGACCATGGGTCTGCGCGACCTCTCCCGCATCGACTTCATCGTCGACAAGGCCGGGACCTCCTGGTTCCTCGAGGCGAGCGTGATGCCAGGGTTGACCGAAACGTCGACAGTAGCGCTGGCGCTCGACCAAGCCGGATATGACGTGGGTGGGGTGTACCGCGCTCTCGCCGAGCAGGCGTATCAAAGGCGGGTTTAGCGGGATTCGTAGCCGTCAACGCCGAGTTCGCCGAGAATTCGGTTCAAATCGGCGATCGTCGCAAAATCAATTGCAATTTTGCCTTTTGTACGACTCAGCGAAATCTTGACCCGCGTGTTGAGGCGATCCCCGAGGGCTTCAGCGAGCTCGTCGAGCTGGTCCTTACGCCCCCCAGCCTTCACCGAACTGCGTTTTCTCGCGGGTGTCGCTGATCCAGCGAGCTCTTCCGCCTGACGGACTGTGAGGGATTTCTTCACGATGTCGTTCGCGAGCGCACGCTGGCCCTCGGCGGTCTCCACCGCGAGCAGAGCGCGGGCGTGGCCGGAGCTCAAGACTCCAGACGCCACCATGGCTTGAACGTCCTCGGGCAGCTTCAGCAATCTCAGCGTGTTCGTGACCTGTGGGCGGGATCGACCAAGACGATCGGCTAATTCTTGCTGGGTAATACCAAAATCGCTCAGGAGTTGTTGGTAGGCGGACGCTTCTTCCAGCGCGTTGAGGTTCGCGCGGTGGAGGTTTTCCAAAAGTGCATCGCGCAGCATCTGGTCGTCAGCGGTGTCGCGGACGACGGCGGGAATGGTGGTGAGGCCCGCGGCAGTCGCGGCGCGGAGCCGTCGTTCGCCCATGACGAGCTCGAAGGGGGCGTCGAGCACGCCATCACCGCGGCGGGGTCGCACCACAATCGGCTGAAATACGCCGAATTCGCGAATGGAATGGGTGAGTTCGTCGAGGTCTTCTTGGCGGAATTCGCGCCGGGGCTGCTGCGGGTTGGGGGTGATTTGGCTCAGTGGAATCTCGCGCAGCGCTACTCCAGGAATGGCAGTGAGCTCTTGTCGATCGCCGGTTCCGAAAAAGACGTCGACGGCGCTCTCGGAGTCGGGCGCCGAGGTAGGGATGAGCGCTCCAATTCCCTTACCCAAACCGCTTCTTTTCGTTGCCATCAGGCCCCCGATCCTCGTTGTGCAAACTCTAATGCCGCTTCTGCGTAGCTCAGCGCTCCTGGAGACCCCATGTCGTATTCGATGACTGTTTGGCCGTAACTGGGGGCTTCGCTGATTCGAACCGAGCGGGGAATAATGCTTCTCAACACCTGCTGGGGGAAATGGGTGCGCACATCCTCGGCGACCTGATGGGCGAGATTAGTGCGCGCGTCAAACATGGTGAGGGCGATTGTGCTCACTCCAAGAGACGGGTTCAAGTGGGCGGTAATCCGCTCGATGGTGCCCAAAAGCTGACTCAGTCCTTCGAGAGCGTAATACTCACACTGAATGGGAATCAGCACTTCATTTGCGGCCACGAAGGCGTTGATGGTTAACACGCCAAGGGAGGGGGGAGTGTCGATGAAAATGTAGTGGAAAGGCTGGTGCTGGTGAGCACGCTGTAGTTCAGCAATGGCGCTGCGAAGCCGATATTCCCGGCCTTCGGCGGACACGAGCTCGATCTCGGCACCGGCGAGGTTGATTGTGGCGGGCACACACCACAGCTCTTCTGCGCCAAGGCTGCGGGTAATAACCTCGGCGAGGGTGGCGTCCCCGACCACCGCTTCGTAGGTTCCCGGGACCTCAGCGTGGTGTTCCACCCCGAGCGCGGTTGAGGCGTTCCCTTGCGGGTCGAGGTCAATTACCGCCACTTTGGCGCCGTGTCGGGCGAGAGCGGCAGCCATATTGACGGCTGTGGTGGTCTTTCCGACGCCACCTTTTTGGTTGGCCACCGTAATCACCCGGGTCGATGCGGGAAGGGGCCAATAGGCGGAATTGAGGGCTTCTCGGCGCTTCCGGGAGGACTCCAGCTCGTCGGCTAACGGAGTGTTACCCGCCGAACCCGTCATCACACCTCCGTCGAATGTTTCACGTGAAACATTGGCCGTTATTTGTCGTCGGCCACCAGAGTAGCCCGAAAAATCCGCGTCTCCTCGGTTTTCCACTCCGGTCCGACCACAACCACGTCGACGTCGGCGAAAATCTCTGGTTTGAGCAGGGTTTTGGCGGCTTCCATCTCCTCGCGTACCTTCTGGCCCTTGAGAAAGACCATCTGCCCACCCGGTGCCACGAGGGGATACGCCATCGGAATCAGCTTCTTCAGCGCACTCACTGCGCGGGCCGTGACCGAATCAAACCTGCGGTCGCGTGGAACATCTTCAGCCCGGGCGCGCACGACCTCGACGTTGTTGAGGCCCAGTCGGGCCGACTCGTCGCGCAACCATTGAGCGCGACGCTCCATCGGTTCAATCAGGGTGCACTGCACGTCAGGACGCATGAGCGCGACCACCAATCCGGGGAATCCGGCACCGGATCCGATGTCGGCAAGGGTTCCCGCCGGGACGACTGTCGACAAGAGCGCAGAGTTGATTAGGTGCCTCGTCCAGAGTCGCTCAATTTCTCGGGGGCCGATCAAACCCAGCTCTTCGCCGTGGTCGAGCAAGTGTTCGTGAAAAGCGCGCGCGAGCGGGACCGAGTCACCAAAAAGAAGGGCTGCTGCCTCCGGCTCGGCTTCGCTGTTCGGATGTTTCACGTGAAACATCCTCTAGGACTTAGCGGTAATAACCGTGTGGCGGTCAGCGCCTTCGCCCTGAGATTCTGACTGGTAGCCGTTCTCCGACACCAGGTCGTGAACGAGCTTGCGCTCATAGCTACTCATCGGGGGGAGGGCCGCTTGGGTTGCACCCTCTTCGATACGACCGATGGCTGCATCGACTAGTTTCTCCAGCTCGCTCTCGCGCTTCTCGCGCGATCCCGCGATGTCGAGAATGAGCCTCGAAAATTCTCCAGTTTCCTGCTGGACAGCGAGTCGGGTCAACTCCTGCAGGGCTTGCACCACATCCGGCTTTGAGAGGGGCACCAAGTCGTCCGAGTCTTCACTGGTGACACTCAAGTAGGTGCGCTGGTTCTTCACCTCAATCTCAATATCACCATCGAGGTCGGCGATGTCGAGAAACTCTTCGAGATAGTCGGCGGCGAGCTCGCCCTCGTCGGGAGCCTCAGTCGTCGTGTCAGCCATTACTTTCCTTTCGGCTTAGCCGGGGACGCCCCGGCCGCGGGTCCATCATTACCCGGCTTCTTTTTCGGAGCCGGCCCCTTCTTCTTGGACCGTGACTTACCCATTGGTTGTTGCCTCTGAGCGGGCTTAGGTGGCTCTGGTGTGTCGTCAGCGACCTCTTCAAGTGGCGGCAAACCGCGCTTCTCTCGCTTGCGAGCGATGCGCTCTTCGCGTTCCTTGGCCGCCTGGCTCCCCGGGGTGGGGAGGTTACGGATGACGAGGAACTGCTGGCCCATCGTCCAGAAGTTCGAAACGAGCCAGTAGAACATGACGCCCAGTGGGAAGAAGACTCCAGAGAACAGGAAGACCAGCGGCAGCACGTAGAGGAGGATCCTCTGCTGGCGGTACATCGGGCTTTCCTTCATCTCGGCCGATTGGTTCTTGGCCATGATCTGAAGCTGGGTGACGAACTGCGACGCGGACATGAGCACCACCATCACGGCGGCGATGATGGCGACCGCGACGGTCTGGTCAGCTGCGAGACCTGCTTCACCGCTCAGGGCGGTCTGCATGGTCGCGCTCAG
This sequence comes from Cellulomonadaceae bacterium, assembly GCA_038106075.1. Taxonomy (GTDB): domain Bacteria; phylum Actinomycetota; class Actinomycetes; order Actinomycetales; family Microbacteriaceae; genus Pontimonas. The sequence continues at coordinate 45,355 of JAYODB010000005.1, forward strand.
CGGGGCGAGTCCGAAGAGCTCGGCGTTCGCAAACTGAACCGCGAGGTCCTCAGTCATGTAGGACACACCCGCGTTACCGAGTCCGGCCTCCGAGAGCACTCGGAAGAGACCGAAGAAGATGGGCATCTGCAACAGCAGGGGGAGGCAGGAGGAGAAGGGGTTGGTGCCCGCCTTTGAATACAGCGCCATGGTTTCGCGCGACATCGCCTCGCGGGAGAACTGGTCCTTCTTACCCTTGTACTTATCCTGAATTTTCTTCAGGTCCGGGGCGATCTCCATCATCTTCCGCTGGCTCTTAATCTGCCGCACGAACACCGGGATGAGTGCCGCGCGCACGACCAGCACGAGTGCCGTGATGGCGAGCACCCAGCTCAAACCCGAAGCACCCTCCATGCCGAACGCTTCAAAGAGGCGGTGGAAGCCTACGAGGATGGCTTCAATGACCCACCGGATGGGCCAGAGGATGGTGTCGATAACTCCCACGCGCTAAACCTCTTTCTTTAGGCGAACAAACCCCGCCGGGGTGAGTTCATAGTTCGGGCGCAATCCTTCCGGGGGGTCATCAATCCCGCCACGGGCAAATGGATTACACCGAAGTACCCGCCAGGCCGCAAGAACAATGCCCCGGAATGCCCCATGATACTGAATCGCCCGGAGGGCGTAGAGCGAGCAACTGGGGTAGTACCGACACACCTGGCCATAGAGGGGTGAGATCACCTTTCGGTAACCGACCATGAAGCCGATGGCGAGATTGCGGGGACCCAATAGTGCTCTCCTCCACCACCTCACGAAGTGCTCACTTTCCTGAGGACATCATCAATAAATGACAAAATCTCACTAAATTCCAGGTCCTTTGCTGATTCAGAACACCTCACCACCATGTCCCAACCACCCAACACGTCAGCTCTTTCTTTGGCCGCAGCACGAACCATCCGCTTAACCCGATTGCGCACGACCGCGTTACCCACTGCTTTCGACACAATCACACCCACGCGAAACGAGCCCGACGTGTGAGCGAGTGCCACTGTTCCCAGGGCGCTGTGGGATTTCACGCCAGAGCGCAAGATGCGGCGAAAATCCTCGCCCCGGTTAATGCGGTGCTGTGAAGGAAGCACCCAACACCTCCGTCTTAGGCGGAGAGCTCCTCACGGCCCTTACGGCGGCGAGCAGCGAGGATGGCACGGCCAGCGCGGGTGCGCATGCGGGCACGGAAGCCGTGCGTCTTAGCGCGACGGCGGTTGTTGGGCTGAAAGGTGCGCTTCGTCATTTCTTCTTACTCCTGGCGGTGTCCTGACTGCGGGGCCAGGGAAAACTGTTCGAGACCGACACATCAGGATACGGTCACGCCTACCCACAGGTCAAACCCAAAAGAGAGTTATCCACAGTTTTGACCGGTTTTCCCCGATTTGTGCGTGTCTAACCGCGTGGTACTAAGGTAAAACCCTAGTTATCCACAGGTAGGAGGGGTTATGGCTGAAGCCGATTACGACGTCGACACGTTGTGGACTTCTATTTTGGCCCACCTCGCCACCGACAACCGCATCACCCCCCAACTCCGCGGGTTCCTCGATTTAGTTGAACCACGAGGAGTATTGCAGGGAGTGCTCTATTTAGAGGTTCCAAACGAACTCACTCGAGGAATGTTGGAGCAGCGGGTGCGCATCCCTCTCATCTCCGCGATGGAGAGCATCGAGGACAACGACATTAAGAACTTTGTTCTCGTGGTCAACCCCGACATTGAATCGCGAGACCGGCCGGTTCCAAACGCACTGGGTCCCAGTGAGCCCGAGATTAGCCTCGATGAAAATACAGACACCCAACCCATCACCACCCCCGCTCTTTCTCGTCTGAATGACAAGTACACCTTCGACAGCTTCGTGATCGGACCCTCAAACCGGTTCTCTCACGCCGCAGCCGTCGCCGTCGCCGAAGCCCCCGCCAAGGCGTATAACCCACTCTTCATTTATGGCGGCTCAGGGCTGGGGAAAACTCACCTTCTGCACGCCATCGGTCACTACACACAAAACCTCTACAAGGGCATTCGCGTGCGCTACGTCAGTAGCGAAGAATTCACCAACGACTTCATCAACGCGATTGCCAATAACCGCTCACACGAGTTTCAAAACCGATACCGCGAAGTAGACGTACTTCTCATCGACGATATTCAGTTTTTACAAGGAAAAGACTCGACTCAAGAGGCCTTCTTCCACACCTTTAACACGCTGCACGACCACAACAAGCAGGTCGTCGTTACGAGCGACCTTCCCCCGAAACAACTGACCGGTTTCGAAGACCGGATGCGGACCCGATTCGAGTGGGGATTGATTACCGACGTCCAGGCGCCCGACCTCGAAACACGTATTGCCATCTTGCGTAAGAAAGCCGCCAGTGACGAACTCAACATCGACGACGACGTACTCGAGTTCATGGCCTCGAAGGTATCGAGTAATATCCGCGAACTCGAGGGTGCGCTCATCCGAGTGACGGCGTTCGCCAACTTGAATAAGTCACCAGTCAGCATGCCTCTCGTCCAGACGGTGATGAAAGACCTGATGCTGACCGAAGAGGCGAACGTCATTTCACCCACCGAAATCATCAGTGAAACGGCAACCTATTTTGAGCTCACCGTTGAAGACCTTTACGGCTCATCACGTTCTGCGCTGATCGCCCAAGCCCGGCAAATTGCGATGTATCTGTGTCGCGAGTTGACCAACCTGTCGCTGCCCAAAATCGGCCAGCTTTTTGGAAACCGTGATCACACCACGGTGATGTATGCGAATAAGAAAATCAGCGAGCTGATGAAAGAGCGTCGAAGCGTGTACAACCAGGTCACCGAGCTCACTTCTCGCATTAAGTCCCGCCAGCTCTACTAATCCACGCCTGTGAGGCCCACCTGTGGATAACTACGTCTTCTTGTGGATAAACGGCGCGGCTTGTGGATAACGAACTTTTTTCGCCAGAGTCCAATGACATTACTCCAGCGGATTTCCGCAGAAAATCCACATCTTTCAGAGATGTAGTTCAGGACGATTTTTGCGCCCCACCTCTTGTTTTCCACCGTGTCCACAGTGGTTATTACTGTTAACTCTTAAGATTTATCCTTCATACTCCCGCCAACGATGACGGCGTGGATGTGCCAGAATCGTCTGACCAGCTGTGAAATGAGGTCAAATCCGTGAAGCTCACCGTGCACCGTGACGTATTCGCCGAAGCGGTGAGTTTTGCCGTGAAACTTCTCCCTCAGAGGACCACACTTCCGATCCTGAGCGGCGTTCTCATGAACGCCCACGACGGTTCTCTCACACTCTCCTCCTTTGATTACGAAGTATCGGCTCGCACCACCGTCTCGGCCGATGTTGCTCAAGACGGACAGGTGCTCGTCTCCGGACGTCTTCTTTCTGATATTGCTCAGCGCCTTCCCCAGCAGGACGTTCACCTTGAACTCGACGGATCGTCGATCAAAGTGCTGTGTGGAACGGCTAAATTCAGTCTGCTCACCATGCCACTCGAGGAGTATCCACAACTTCCTGAGGTCTCCGGTCAGGTTGGCGAGGTCTCGGGCCAAGAGTTCTCCGACGCTATCGCCCAAGTCAGCCCCGCCGCCTCACGCGACGACGTCACCCCCGTGATTACCGGTGTTCTCCTTCACCTCAACGGTTCGGAACTTTCCCTCATGGCCACCGACCGATACCGCGTGGCTGTGCGTAATGTGAAATGGGCCTCTTCAGAGTCGCTCACTGATGTCAGCGCCCTCGTTCCTTCCCGCCCTCTCGCTGAAGTCGGCAAGACCTTCCACAACGCCGAAAACGTCACCGTAACAATTAGTACCCGCGGAGACCGGGCGTTGGTGGCGTTTAGCGCGGCCGATCGAACAGTGACTTCGCTGCTGATTAAGGGCTCTTTCCCACCGGTTCAACGTCTCTTCCCAGAGACCATTGATAACTACGCAGTGGTGAACACGGCAGACCTGATCGAGGCCACGAGACGAGTGAGTTTGGTGATTGAGAGGGAAGCCCCCCTGCGCTATTCCTTCACCGCTGACGGTGTGCTACTCGAAGCCTTGGGTTCTGAGCAGGCTCAGGCCTCAGAGACGACCGATGGTCACCTGGTGGGTAACGAATGCATCGTTTCTTTGAAGCCGCAGTTCCTCATTGATGGTTTGAGTCACACCGGTAGTGAGTTTGCTCGGATCGGCTTTACCCCCACCGACAACCCCAATAAGCCCGGCCCGGTCCTGATTACGGCGCAGATCTCGAAAGACGGCGATTCGGTTCCGACCTACCGCTACCTGCTTCAGCCCAATCTGTTGATGCGTTAGCGAGTGACCCGTGCGGGTCAGTGATCTGTCGTTGCGAGATTTTCGCAACCATAGAGAAACCGATATCTCACTCGAACCTGGTGTGACTACGTTTATCGGGTCCAATGGTCAAGGAAAAACGAATCTCGTCGAAGCGCTGGGGTATCTGAGTCATCTGGGCTCGCATCGGGTATCGAGCGATAAGGCACTCGTTCGTGAAGGAGCCTCCACAGCTACCATTCGAGCGACGGTTCGCCATAGTGAAAGACACGTCTCGCTCGCGCTTGCCATTAATGCCAAAGGGGCAAACCGAGCAAAGCTCGGCGGTCAGTCTGTGTCGGTTGGGGAGCTTGTGGGGTGGTTGCGAGTGGTCCTGTTTACTCCCGAAGACCTCACAATTGTCCGCGGCGAACCCGGCATGCGCCGAAAGTATCTGGATGAGGCCGTACTCACGCTGAGTCCGCAGCTTCATCCGGTGTATTCGGAATACGACCGAGTGATCCGTCAGAGAAACGCTCTATTGAAATCTGCCCGGGGACAGTCAGCGCAGAACGTTTCGCAGAGCCTCGAGAGCTGGAATGACGCTTTCCTTCCCCTCGCTGCGCAGATCACAAAGAGCCGACACGGGGTCAGCGTTGAGGTGCTTCCCTATCTCACCTCCAGTTACACGACTATTGCTCCCGGCCACGAGATCGCATGGAGCCTTGACACCACTGTTGACGCCTCACTCAGTCTCGAGGAGCTCGAGCGCGCTTATCAGGAACAACTTTCAGCGCGAGCGAAAGAGGAGGTTGACCGGGGGATGACGCTAGTGGGACCCCACCGTGATGATCTCATCGTCACCCTCAACGGGTTGCCCAGCCGCACCCATTCGAGCCACGGCGAAGCGTGGTCGATTGCCCTATCGCTGCGACTCGCGATTGCGCAGGCCTACCGAGTGGATTCTCCTTCTGGGGATCCGGTGATGATTCTTGATGATGTGTTTGCGGAGCTTGATGCGAGTCGCCGGGCGACGCTGCAGGACGTGGTATCCGATTACGAGCAGGTGCTGGTGACGGCAGCGGTGAGCGATGATGTTCCTCAGGGCTTTTCAGCCCATTCCTTCATGGTTCGAGCGGGGGAGGTGACGCCTCATGGCCCCTAATCACTTGGCGCGGCCAAGCGACGAACCCTCCGCCGTGTTTCGCCGCCTGCGCGAGGTGTTTGGTGACCGTAGGCCGCGGCGAAAAACATTCTCTGAAAATGACGATGCGTTCACCCCGGGCCGGGACCCGCTCCCTGTGGCCGGGGCGTTTGATTCTCTCACCGAAGAGATGGGGTGGATGGCGCCACTGGCTGAAGCTGACCTGTTAGTGAGGTGGCGCGAGGTTGTGGGCGACAACATCGCGGATCACGCCACCCCCGTGGGGATTGTCGACGAAACCCTCACGGTGGTGACCGATTCCAGTGCCTGGGCCACGCAGTTGAGGCTGATGCGAAACGACTTGATCACGACCCTCACCGCGCAGCTACCCGACGTCCGAATCTCTCAGATTGTCGTTCGCGGGCCGGGAGCGCCCAGCTGGAAATCGGGCCCTAAATCAGTCCCCGGAAGAGGCCCCCGGGATACCTACGGGTAGGTCTTTTTTCCCCGACGCGAGGACCAATATCTCCCCGGTTTGTGGGCCGTTTCGCGTAGAATAAAGACCGGTTGCAAAGGGGCCAAAAACGGCTCATTTTCAGCCCAAAATCGAGACTGTAGGAGAAAACTTAAATATGGCTCAGGCGTCGAAGAAGTCCCCCGAAGAAGGCTCCTACGGCGCGAGCGATATTCAAGTCCTCGAAGGACTCGAAGCCGTTCGTAAACGGCCCGGAATGTACATCGGTTCCACTGGTCCGAGGGGTCTGCACCACCTGGTGTACGAGATCGTCGACAACTCGGTGGACGAAGCGCTCGCGGGACACTGCACCGACATTCACGTCGAGATTTTGCCCGACGGTGCTGTCCGAGTATCCGATAACGGTCGAGGGATTCCCGTTGACGAGCACCCTGTCGAAAAGAAATCCACGGTCGAAGTGGTGCTGACGATCCTTCACGCGGGCGGAAAGTTTGGTGGCAGCGGCTACGCCGTCTCCGGTGGACTCCACGGCGTGGGGTCGAGCGTGGTGAATGCGCTGAGCCACAAGCTCACCGTCGAAGTGAAACGCCAGGGAAACGTGTGGAGCCAGGAGTACGACCACGGTGTGCCCAAAGCTCCGCTCAAGAAGGGCGACAAGACAGACGACACCGGAACGACCATTACGTTCTGGCCTAACGCCGAAATTTTCGACACCGTCGAGTTTGACTACGAGACTCTTCGCACCCGCTTCCAGCAGATGGCTTTTCTCAACAAAGGTCTCCGGATTGTCCTGCAGGATCAACGCAAAGGTGGGGGTGGACGCAGCGATACGTATCAGTACGAACAAGGCCTCGTCGACTACGTCGAGTACTTGAACTCAGCGAAGAAGACCGAGGCTGTCCATCCGGACATCATCTCGTTTGAGAAAGAAGACAGCGGACGCACGATCGCGCTGGAAGTAGCGATGCAATGGACCACGAGCTATGCCGAGAGTGTTCACACCTACGCCAACACCATTAACACCCACGAGGGCGGAACCCACGAAGAGGGTTTCCGCGCCGCGTTGACCTCTCTTCTGAACAAATACGCTCGTGCGACGAATCTGTTAAAGGAGAAAGACGAGAACCTCACCGGTGACGACGTTCGTGAGGGCCTCACCGCCGTGGTGTCGATCAAGCTGGGTGAGCCACAGTTCGAAGGACAGACCAAGACGAAGCTCGGAAACACCGAAGCAAAGTCGTTCGTTCAAAAAGTCACCTCTGACGCCCTCGGCGACTGGTTCGAGCGAAACCCGTCACTCGCCAAGGATGTCGTGAGAAAGGCCATCAGCGCCTCCCAGGCGAGAATTGCCGCGCGTAAAGCCCGGGAGCAAACCAGGCGCAAGGGGCTCTTGGAATCGGGCGGCATGCCCGGCAAGCTCAAGGATTGCCAGAGCAAAGATCCGTCGATTTCGGAAATCTTCATTGTCGAAGGGGACTCGGCCGGTGGTTCAGCGGTGCAGGGGCGAGACCCGGAAACCCAGGCGATTCTTCCGATCCGCGGAAAAATCTTGAACGTCGAGAAGGCCCGTTTGGATAAGGCCCTGGCGAATCAGGAAGTCCAGGGCATGATTACCGCCTTTGGCGCGGGCATCGGCGAAGAGTTCGATATTGAGAAGGCGCGGTATCACAAGATTGTCTTGATGGCCGATGCTGACGTGGACGGCCAACACATCACCACGCTCCTGTTGACGCTGCTCTTCCGCTACATGAGGCCGCTGATTGAGTCGGGCTACGTGTATTTGGCGCAGCCCCCGCTCTATCGCATCAAGTGGTCCAACTCGGAGCACGAATTCGTCTATTCGGACCGTGAACGCGATGCCCTGTTGGAAAACGGGAAGAAGGCGGGCAAGAAGATTCCCAAGGACAACGCCATTCAGCGCTACAAGGGTCTGGGTGAAATGAACCACCAAGAGTTGTGGGACACGACGATGAACCCCGATACCAGGACGCTGTTGCAGGTCACGCTCGACGACGCGGCCATTGCCGACTCGATCTTCGCCACCCTCATGGGTGACGACGTGGAGTCACGCCGACACTTCATCCAACAAAACGCTAAAGACGTTCGCTTCCTCGATATCTAAAGAATGCATCACAGGAGAATCACGTGGTAGACACCGACCTGAGCACACCGAACCACGGGCGTATCGACCAGGTCGACTTACAGCTCGAAATGCAGCGGTCCTATTTGGACTACGCGATGAGCGTGATTGTCGGTCGTGCGCTTCCCGATGTTCGTGACGGACTGAAGCCCGTTCACCGCCGCGTCCTCTACGCCATGTTCGACGGCGGATACCGCCCGGACAAGGCGTTCTCGAAGTGCTCCCGTGTCGTCGGAGACGTCATGGGTAAATACCACCCCCACGGTGACTCAGCAATTTACGACGCGTTGGTCCGCCTCGTTCAGGCGTGGTCGATGCGCTATCCGCTTGCCTCTGGTCAAGGAAACTTCGGCTCCCCCGGAAATGACGGGGCTGCTGCCCCGAGGTATACCGAAACTCGGATGGCTCCGCTCGCCATGGAGATGGTGCGAGACATCGAAGAGGACACCGTTGACTTCCAAGACAACTACGACGGTCGCACCCAAGAGCCCTCCATCCTCCCCAGCCGCTTCCCCAACCTGCTCGTCAACGGTTCGGTCGGCATCGCGGTGGGTATGGCCACGAACATTCCCCCGCATAACCTCCGTGAGGTCGCCTCCGCTGCGGTGTGGCATTTGCAGAACCCGACTGCCAGCCCGGAGGAACTACTCGAAGCGAGTCTGGAGCGGGTCAAGGGACCCGACTTCCCCACGGGTGCCCAAATCCTCGGCACGAAAGGTATCCAAGACGCGTATCGGACCGGTCGCGGCTCGATCACGATGCGCGCGGTGGTCAGTGTCGAAGAATTAGGTGGCCGCACGGCTCTGATCGTGACCGAGCTTCCCTACCAGGTGAACCCGGACAACTTGGCGATGCGCATTGCGGAGTTGGTCAAAGAGGGCAAACTCACCGGCATCGCCGACATTCGCGATGAAACATCGGGCCGAACGGGTCAGCGCCTCGTGATCATCTTGAAGAAGGATGCCGTCGCGCAGGTGGTGCTGAACAACCTGTACAAGCACACCCAACTGCAGGAAAACTTTGGCGCCAACATGCTCGCGATTGTCGACGGCGTCCCACGCACGCTCCGACTCGACCAGTTCATCAGCTACTGGGCGACCCACCAAGTGGAAGTCATTGTTCGACGCACCACGTTCCGTCTTGCTAAAGCCGAGGCCGACTGGCACATCTTGAAGGGCTACCTGCTCGCCCTCGATGCCCTCGATGCCGTGATTGACCTCATTCGCAAGTCCCCCACGGTCGAGGACGCGCGCGAGGGTCTAATGAAGCTCCTGAGGGTCGACGAGGACCAGGCCACCGCGATTTTGAACCTGCAACTGCGCCGTTTGGCCGCACTCGAGCGTCAAAAGATTCTCGACCAGGCAGCCGAACTCGAGGCCCAAATCAAAGAGTTCAAGATCATTCTCGGAAGCCCCGAGAAGCAGCGCGAAATCATCGTCGAGGAACTCAGCGACATCGTCGAGCGCTATGGCGATGACCGTCGCAGCGAGATCATGCCCGGCTTCGACGCGGACATGAAACACGAAGACCTCATTCCCGACGAGCAGGTGGTGGTGACCCTCACTCGAGGCGGCTATATCAAACGCACCCGAGCCGACCTCTATCGCAAGCAACACCGAGGTGGCCGTGGCATCAAGGGTGCTCAATTGCGCTCAGACGACGTCGTGGAGCACTTCTTTGTCACGAGCACCCACCGCTGGTTGTTGTTCTTCACGAACCTCGGCCGGGTTTATCGGGCCAAGGCCTACGAGATCTCTGAGGCTGGCCGTGACGCCAAGGGCCAGCATGTCGCGAACGTGCTCGCCCTGCAGCCTGACGAGACGATTGCCCAGGTGCTCGACATCCCCGACTATCAGGTGGCCCAGTATCTGGTGCTGGCCACCAAGGGCGGCATGATCAAGAAGACAGAGCTGACCGCCTATGACACCCCGAGAACGGGAGGCGTCATCGCAATCAACTTGCGCGAAGGAGACGAGGTCGTCCAGTCCCTTCTCGCGAATGAGGGCGATGAAATCCTCTTAGTTTCGCGAAACGGAATGTCACTGCGTTTTACAGCGACAAACGAAGCACTTCGACCGATGGGTCGCGCCACAGCCGGCGTCAAGGGAATGGCAATCAAGGGCGACGACGAGGTCTTGAACGCCGCCGTGGTCACCGACCAGGGCTTCGTCTTTGTCGTGACCGAGGGCGGTTTTGCGAAGCGGACTGCGGTCGACCAGTACCGCCCGCAAAACCGCGGAGGCATGGGAATTAAGGTCGCCAAGCTCTCCGAGCAGCGCGGCCGCCTCGCCGGTGGCCTCGTCTGCGCCGAGGACGACGAAGTCATGGTTGTCTTGGAATCGGGCAAGGTGGTTCGAAGTGGCGTGGCAGAGGTTCCTGCGAAGGGCCGCGACACGATGGGCGTGGTGTTCTGCCGATTCGATGAGGATGACAGGGTGCTTGCCGTCGCCAGGAATAAAGAGCAAGTGCTCGAAGACGAGGTGGACGGTAGTACCCTCGAGAAAGCTTCTGACACTCCCGAGGAGACCACGGCATGACCGACGCGTCAACACCACCGCTTCAGCAGACCAAGCCGAAGCCGGCGCCCACAAAACAGGTCCGCCTCAAGCTCTCCTATATCGACCTGTGGTCGGCGGTGAAGGTCTCGGCGTTGGTCGCTGTTGTCGTCTCTGTGAGCTTGCTCGTGGTGAACCTGCTGTTGTGGGCAATCCTCAGCGCCAGCGGCATTCTGGGAGCACTACAGGGCATCGTCACAGACGTACTGGGCGAGGGTGGCGCTGCGATTATCGCCTTGACCGAGTTCTCTCAGGTGTTTGGACTCTCCATGGTGAGCTTTGTCATCAACCTGGTCTCAATCACCGTTTTGGGCTCGCTCGGCACGCTCGTTTACAACCTCATCGCGAAGCTCACCGGGGGCCTCTTGGTGGGCTTCCAGTCCAACTAGCTCGGTTCGAAGCGCACTCGCAAGTGCGCTATTGTCGTATCTGGTCTACGGGGCTATAGCTCAGGCGGTTAGAGCGCTTCGCTGATAACGAAGAGGTCCCAGGT
>JAYODB010000038.1:0-9867 GCA_038106075.1 Cellulomonadaceae bacterium
GCACGAAGGAAGTCACCGAGCCAATGAGAACTGCGCTGATCACAGTACTTTGAGACGAGGTTCTCTTAAACCGGCCAAGAAGGAACAGCATCACGAAAGGGAAAATGAGGTAGAACTGTTCCTCCACCCCCAGTGACCACAAGTGAAGCAGCCAGTTGAAGTTGGCTGCGGGGTCAAAGTAGTCCTGTTGGGAAACCACCTCAACACCGATGTTTCCCGCAAAGAAAAACGACCACACCGTCATCTCTAATTGATCGCGGAAATCCTCCACAGGCAGGAGGAAGAACGCAGAAATAAGGGTTGCGGTGAGAACGACTGAGAGCGCCGGAAAGAGTCGCCAAAAGCGCCGTAACCAGAACTTTCCGAGCACATTACGTCGGTTGGATTCTCGGGACCACAGTTTGACGAAGCTCATGGTGATGACGAACCCTGAAATCGCAAAAAAGATGTCAACGCCCAAGAAGCCGCCCGGCACCAACGCGCCGAAGTGCGCCAGCATTACCGCGAGGACTGCAACTCCCCGCAACAGCTGAATGTCGGTTCTCATCACTTCCGAATTCTCCACTAGTGGGCCCCGTGGGACTCGAACCCACGACCTACGGATTAAAAGTCCGCTGCTCTACCGACTGAGCTAGAGGCCCGCCCCAAGTGTAGTGCGCCTAAGGATATGCTGATTTCTCGGAATCACGCCTCGGCTCTTTGGATTAGCTGGAATACTAGGTCCGGTTGATTTCTATTGAAAGGGTTGTCTCGATGAGGACCACCATCTCGAAAACATTCGCCCTTGGCTTGGCGACACTTCTTGCTCTCTCCGCCTGCGCACGCCCCGATGAACCATTGCCTGTCGAGGAATCCGAGCCGACGGTAGAGGAAGAAGTTGAAGTCGTTGAGGAGCCCTTTCGGCACCCACTGACGGGTGTGGTAATGGAGGAAAGTGAGCTCACGGCACCTGCGATTATGGCCAAGATTGACCATCAGAATCGGCCTTATGTGAACTTGCATCGTGCGGATGTGGTGATCCAGCAGCTGATTCCGCAGAACGGAACTCGGTACCTGGCGATTTGGCATTCGGACGTGCCTGAGACCGTGGGCTACGTCCGATCATTCAGGCCACACGACCTGTATATGGCGTCTCCGCTCCAGGGTGTTCTTGCTTCGTCAGGAATGTTTGCGTTGGTTGTGCCGTTTTGGGAGCAACTCACAGACGCCGGAGTAACCCAATATGTCTGGGATTACCGGGGCGCTGACGATCGCGACTACTGGGCCACTGTCGATAAAGACTATGCAATGGCAAATTCGGTGACCTTCGCGGCCAAGGCAGTTCAGGACGCCCACGCCGACATTGCTCCTCCTCAACAGCTATTCAATTATGCGAATTCAGTTGAGGAGAGTTCAGCCGTGGTAGGGGGTGAGCCGGTCTCTGAGTTCACCACATACTTCAGTGAGTCTTCGACGAATGACTACATGACTGCGGTGTGGGAATGGGATGCTCAATCAGGTTTGTTCAAGAAGGTTTTCATTAACGGCGAGCCGGTCATGTCTGTTGATGAGCCCTTGGCTTCTGCCCAGGACGGGACCCAACTCGCGGTTACTAACTTGGTAGCCATCAGCGTGGAACACGACGATTTCGTGGGTCAACCGACGGCCCGGCTGCTCAACGGCGGCGGCCCAGCATGGGTGGCCACCGGCGGGAAGGTCATCGAGGGGGACTGGAAGAGCGGTGCACTCGGGGAGACCCTTTACCTCTACGACCACGATGACCCAATTCTTCTTGCACCAGGAAAAACGTGGGTGATGTTCTTCCCCAGCACGGCGTCGACAGCAAGAACGGCGAACTGGGGTGGACCTGGAGACGTCGCCTACCAGTGTGAAGCGACCTGCTAAGCGAAACGAGCTTTCCGATTGCTGGGACCGGGTGTTAGCTCGGTCCCAGCTCTTTTTGTGCGAGAGCTTTCTCTCGCATTGCGAGAAACAGCGGGAAGGTAAATGCGAAAGCCGTAATTCCCGAGACCACAATGTATGCCCAAAGGTGTTTCATTTGGAGCTTGCGCCCTTCGATGATGATGAAGGCTGAACCCGCGACGGCGACGATCAGAATGTCGAGGGACAGCACCCAGTCAACGGGCGAGCCAAACCACGCTGAAAGATAGTCGGCTCCATTTATGCTCGCAATGCCGTTGAACACCCACGCCGTCACTAGGCCGACGGTGGCGAGTGCCATAAAGAACCAATAGCGGCCACGATAGGGGCTGGGAAGTGACATGAGCCCACGCTACGCGCCCCACTTTCTACGCACAACAGCACAGGAGAGCAAATACGGTTAAAGGGTGTCTGAGCGTCATCATAAGCCAGTGAGAATGAGCCCGTGGCGGCTGGAGGCCTCAGAGAGCGAAGAAGACGCCCTATGGCGTCTTCACCCAGAACGCCAGCGGCTGATTGCGTCCGATACGGCCACGCTACTGGTTCGTTCGGATAGTGCAGACGATGCTGAGGTGTTGAAGCGGCTTACTGATTTTGTCGACTCAGAAGGCCTAGACGCTCTCGCAGAGCTCTGGTCCCACTCGGAGGCGGGTTCGCTTCCTCGAGCACTATGGCGCCTCTTTCAGATTCGTGAGCGCATTATTCAGTCACCACAAGACGTCGGGCGGTTGGTTCAGTTCGGCTTGGACTCCCTCGACACCATCGATCCTGTGGTTCTCGCGGCTGAGCAGCCCGTTACCGCTGACTCGATTCCACACATCATTGACCAGATTCTCTCGGGTGGTTTCTCTGGTTCCCTCGCGGACGCACTCGAGCGAGCTTCTGCACTCGCGCGACTCGTTGCAGAGGGTTTACTCCACGCGGAGCCGGAATCTGACGGTAACCACTATGTGGCGCTCAGCTCCCTCGCCTGGAGTGATGTAGCGAGAGAGCTTGCGCTCTCGGCGAAGCGGGAGCGAAGTGGGACCCTTCGCTGAAGTCGACTAGGTAGTGTGGTGGGGTCGGGCCGCAGTAACCCCGGGCTCCATCATTAGCCGCTTCGAGCGGCCTTCCGCCGAGAGGCGTTCTGCGGTCCGACTTTCTAGTGCTCGAGCGCTTCGTGAGATTCGATCGCGACGAGGACAGGGGTTTCTGTTTCGGCGCTGAAGTGGGCGACCACAAATTCACCCGTCGCCATCCCATAGTGCTTTGCCACAAGAGCATCGGAATCACCCGTGCCGTGCTCGCCAATGGCTTGGAGAAGTTGGGGCAGCACCGGTCCGTGTGAGCACAACACACTCGCACGCTTCTTCTTGATGGTTTTTTCAATGACGCTTCGCGGACCCTCAGCGGTGGGCTCCCACGCGTCCTGGCTAATGCGCTTTCGGGTAATCACTTCAAGACCCGTCACACGGGTCACCGGTTCGATGGTGGCGAGGCAGCGGGTAGCGGGGCTCGAGACCAGTCGAGTCGGCCCAAAGGCGGCCACACCACCCGCCTGCACCTTTGCCTGGTTGAGGCCTCGTTGGAGGAGGGGCCTCGTGTGGTCGGGGCCATCCCAGTTTTCGCGAGGCATCGCTTTGCCGTGCCGAAGCAGAATCACAGGAAAGGTGCGCTCCATTCCTGCTTCTGCCAACTGTTGGAAGTTTTCGACGATGTCGACGTCGTGCGGGTAGCTCAGCTTCTTCGCCACCTTGTTCAGTGGCACCCATTCAAGGTCGAAAATCTCGTTATTCGACTCAAAATGGCTTCGCTCGGCCTCTCCCGGGTCGACCTCTGCAGCCCAGTAGTAGACCTCTTTGGGCTTGCCGCTCGGCAGAGAGTAGTCCACTCGCCCGAGATAGGCACCGAGGTTGACGTGGAGGCCTGTTTCCTCTTGGACTTCGCGCCTCGCGCACTCCGGAATGGACTCACCCGGGTCGAGTTTTCCTTTAGGGAGGGAAACGTCTTTGTGTTGGGTGCGGTGGACCAAGAGAACTTTGATCTCCCCGTCGATGCGTTTCCAACACACCGCACCACCAGCGATGACCGCTGGTTGTTTACTACTCACGCACCACTCCCGACCTTGGGCCTCTTCGCAATCTTATGCATTGTGTCATCTTGGATATCGATGAGTGGTTGTCCTTTGGAGTCCACAGACACGCGCTCCCAATGGCCATCGGCGTGCAGATGCCACGAGGACACCTCGTCACTTGTTCCCAAAGACACGTGGTCAAGAATTTGCTCGATGTGCTTGGGCTCTGAGAGGCGCACGAGAACCTCTATCCGCCGATCGAGGTTTCGGTGCATCATGTCAGCGCTGCCGATGTAGACCGCGGGGGTTCCTCCACCTGCGAAAGCGAAGACGCGGGAGTGTTCGAGGTATCGGCCCAAGACGCTTCGAACCCTGATGCTCTCGCTCAGACCTTCAACCCCCGGAATAAGCGAGCAGATTCCGCGCACCCACACATCGACTTTCACTCCAGCCTGGCTCGCTCGATAGAGGGCATCGATGATGACCTCGTCGACGAGGGAGTTCAGCTTGAGTTTGATCCACGCTTCTTTGCCGGCTTCGGCATTCTTGATTTCTTGTTTGATGAGCTTCAGAAGCCCTTTACGCAGGTAACGGGGTGCGACGAGAAGGCGGGTGAACTTCTTCTCAATCGCGTAGCCGCTCAGTTCATTGAACAGCCTGGTGACTTCTTTGCCCACTTCGGCGTCTGCCGTGAAGTAGCCGTAGTCCTCATATAGACGGGACGTCTTGGGGTTGTAGTTTCCCGTCCCCACGTGGGCGTAGTGGCCCAGCGTTCCGTCAGATTCTTGGCGGATAACTAGCGCAAGCTTGCAGTGGGTTTTCAAGCCCACGAGGCCGTAGACCACGTGAACACCCGCTTTTTCGAGCTTCCTCGCCCAGGTGATGTTTCGCTCCTCGTCGAAGCGGGCCTTCACCTCAACTAAGGCCAATACCGACTTGCCCGCTTCCGCGGCTCGAATGAGAGATTCGATGATGGGGGAGTCACCGCTCGTGCGATAGAGCGTCTGCTTGATCGCGAATACTTGCGGGTCTTTCGCGGCCTGCTCGATGAAAGCTTGAACACTTGTGGCAAAGGACTCGTAGGGGTGGTGGACAAGCACGTCTCCCCGTCGGAGTGATCGGAAAATGTCTGGCTCTTCGGTGGGCTCACTGGGGAGGAGCCCGACGGGGGTAACCGGGAGGTGCTTGGGGTATTTGAGATCGGGCCGATCGATCTCGGTGAGCTGAAACAGGCCATTCAGGCCCAAAGGCGCAGGCAGGCGGTAGACCTCCTGCTCGGTGATGCCTAGTTCGTTGACGAGCAGTTCCAAAGTGACGTCGTCCATGTCGTCGGTGATTTCCAAGCGGATTGGGGGACCGAAGCGTCGGCGAAGAAGCTCACGCTCGAGAGCTTGAATGAGGTTTTCTGATTCGTCTTCGTCGATTTCGACGTCTTCGTTTCTGGTGACCCGGAATTCGTGGTGTTCGAGGACTTCCATACCGGGGAAGAGCTCGTCGATGTGGTTCGAGATCAGGTCTTCGATGGGAATGAACCGCATTCGGCCGGTCCCATCGTCAGGCAGGGGAATGAAGCGGGAAAGAATCGGTGGCACCTTGAGGCGTGCAAACTCGACTCGGTTTGTGCGGGGGTCTTTGATCCGCACCGAAAGGTTCAACGAAAGCCCTGAAATATAGGGGAATGGATGGGCCGGGTCCACAGCAAGAGGCATCAACACCGGGAAGATCTGTTCAGTGAAGATCTCATCGAGTTGTGCCCGGTCGGCATCCGCCAAGTCGCTCCACGATTCGATGTGGATGTGTTCGTCGTCTAACGCGGGTTTTACGAGGTCGTGGAAGGCGTGTGCGTGGCGAAGCTGGAGTTCGTGGGCGCGGTCGTTGATGTCACCCAAGACGTCCTGGGGACTGCGACCAGTGTTAGTGGGAACCGCGATGCCGGTCATGATGCGACGCTTGAGTCCCGCCACCCGCACCATGAAGAACTCGTCGAGGTTTGAGGTGAAGATGGCGAGGAACTTGGCCCGCTCCAATACGGGTGTATTGGAATCTTCGGCGAGTTCGAGAACGCGTTGGTTAAACGCTAGCCAGCTCAGTTCCCGATCGAGGTAGCGCTCTACCGGCAAATCAGAGGAATCGGGGATGGCCTCATCGAAGTCGTCGTTGAAGTCACCGCCGACACCGGTCGACACTTCATAGTCCGTTTCGTTGAAGTCCACGGAGAGTATCCAACCACCAGAGAGTGAACAGAGGGTAACCGAGAAAAGCTACCTCTGGGAAAACTCGGCTTAGGAGACGGAACTTCCTGCGGGAGCTGCGTGGTCGTCGACCACGGTGAAGCGGTATCCGACGTTGCGGACGGTGCCAATCAGTGACTCTGAGTCCCCAAGTTTTGCCCGCAAACGGCGCACGTGAACATCGACTGTTCGGGTGCCTCCGTAATAGTCGTATCCCCATACTTCGCTCAGAAGCTGCTCACGGGTGAAGACCCGGTTGGGGTGGGCGATGAGGAAGCGCAGGAGCTCAAACTCTTTGAACGTGAGGTCCATGGCGCGGCCGTTGACCTTTGCCTGGTAGCTCACTTCGTCGATGACGACGCCTGAGGACTGAATCATTTCCGCGCCGGGCTTCGCGTCACCGCGGCTTAACACCAAACGGATGCGGGCATCGACTTCGGCAGGGCCTGCGTGGCTCAACATCACGTCGTCGAAGCCCCATTCGGAGTTCAACGCCGGCATCCCGCCCTCAGTGACCACCACAACCAAAGCTGAGGACATTCCCGTTGTCTGGAGGATGCGACACAGGGCTTTTGCCTGAGCGAGGTCGCCCCGCGCGTCGACCATGACGATTTCCGCGCTCGGCGCCCGCACGAGCGACGCGGGTTCTGCGGGAATCGTCTTCACCCGGTGAGGCAGGAGGGAAAGGGAGGGCAACACTTGGGAGTGGTCGCTACCGCTGAGCATCAGAATGCTGGCCATAAACCCCTCCCTTTTGGGTGTTACTGCGTATCGACTGGCTCAGTCTACCTTCGGCCTAGCATTGGGGCATGGGAAGGCTCTGGACGCACGTTGCCCCCGTCTGGGTGCTTACCGCGACTGCCGTTATCTGGGTGGGGCTCTCGGCAAGTGAGGACAGGCGGGTTTCTAGCCTCGTGGCCGTGCTCGCAGCCTCTCTGCTCGCAAGCTTTACCCTACAAATCGTCGCCTACCGAAGCGGAGGGCTCGTCAAACGGCTCACATTGGCGGTGACGGGAAGCACGGTGATTACTCTCAGCGCGAGCGCAGTGTTCGCGGTGATGGCCGTCGTAGACTAGACACATGCTCCTCGCACTAGAAATCTTCTTCCTGGGACTGCTTGGCCTTGCCTCCCTGGCAATTGCGTGGGTGTCGGGAATTGTGCTGGTCAATCTTTTCCGGGGTCAGCGCTAAAACGTGCCCTCCCCGCTGCTCGGGCTTCCTGGGGCCATCGGTGAGACGGTCCCTATCCACTATGGCGACCCTCTTGGGGAACAACGGCGCTTCGCTGACGGCGTCTCCCTCGTCGACGCCTCGCACTACGAGCTCATCAGGCTGACAGGCCCCGACCGGCTGGTGTGGCTTGATTCCATCTCGAGCAATGTCTTTGCCGGAATGTCGGAGGGGGAGACTCGGGAGGGCCTCATCCTCGATCCCCACGGGCACGTCGAGCACCAATTTCTCCTCATTGACGACGGCGATGAGTCGTGGTTGCTGGTGGAGCCCGGTCGAGCGGATGCTCTCGCGAAGTGGCTCCTATCGATGCGTTTTCGCATGCAAGTCGAGATTGAAAACGTCTCCGAGAAGTGGGCTGTGATGGCCTCGACAAGAGAGCCTTCCTTTGTGGCGCGCACATTCATTGATCCGTGGCCCACAGTGGCTCAGGCTGGGGTGGCCTACTCTGCAGAACCCCATCCGGCGGAGAATTTTTCGTTGCACTGGAGCGTGATTCCCCGCGGTAATCTCGCGCCAGAGCTCTCAGAACACTGGTCCGGAACGGACGCCTTGGATGCTTATCTTCTTCGCGCCGCCAGGCCCACCATGGCTGATATTGACGAGAAGACCCTCCCTCACGAGCTCGACTGGCTTCGCACGGCCGTGCATCTCAATAAAGGCTGCTACCGCGGCCAAGAGACCATCGCGAAGGTTCACAACCTGGGGCATCCGCCACGGAGAGCAGTTCTGCTGCACCTCGATGGCTCTGACGCCGAACTCCCAGAACCTGGGTCCGAGGTCATTCACAACGAAAAAGGTGTGGGCCGTGTGACCAGAGTGGTTCGTCACTATGAGTGGGGCCCAATCGCCTATGCCCTAGTCAAGCGCTCGCTCGACCCGAACGTGGATGTTGAGGTTCGTGGGACCTACTCAGTGATGCGAGCCAGCCAGGAGGCGCTCGTCGTGCCCGATGCCGGAGCTACCCGCCGGGAGGTTATTAGCCAGTATCGAGCGGGGCGTTAGGCTCGAGAGCATGAGCAAAACCCTGATTGTGCTGCGCCACGGACAGTCCCTGTGGAACGAATTGAACCTCTTTACTGGCTGGGTGGACGTGCGTCTCACTGAAAAGGGCATGGCCGAAGCTAAGCGAGCGGGCGAGCTCATGAAAGAGGCCGACCTGCTCCCCGATGTGTTGCACACCTCGCTGCTCTCTCGGGCGATTCAGACGGCAAACCTCGCACTGGATAGCGCCGACCGTCTCTGGATTCCCGTGAAGCGCTCGTGGCGCCTCAATGAGCGCCACTACGGGGCGCTCCAGGGCAAAGACAAGGCTGAAACCTTGCAGACATACGGTGAAGAGCAGTTTCAGACCTGGCGCCGCAGCTTCGACGTGCCCCCGCCCCCGATCGAGGACGACTCTGAATACAGCCAAGTGGGTGACCCTCGCTACGCCGACCTGGAGGGCCACTTGCCGAAAACCGAGTCGCTCAAGCTCGTGATTGAGCGGATGATGCCCTACTGGCTCTCTGACATCAAGACCGACGTCATGGTGGGCAAGACGTCCCTCGTGGTCGCCCACGGCAACAGCCTCCGCGGTTTGGTGAAGCACCTCGAAGGCCTGAGCGACGACGAAGTGACCGACCTCAACATCCCCACCGGAATTCCGCTGGTCTACGAATTCGACGACCAGGGTTCGATTCTTGAGAAGGGCCGCTACCTCGACCCCGAAGCTGCCGCTGCCGGTGCGGCCGCCGTGGCAAGCCAGGGGTCGAAAAAGAAGAAGTAAGTCTTCTTAGTCGGCGGAGGAGACGTCCCATTCGCCGGTGAGGAGGTATTGCACCTTCTTCGAAATCGACACGGCGTGGTCGGCAAAGCGCTCCAGGTAGCGCGAAGCGAGAGTCGCATCGACCACAGACACGTTTCCTTCGACGAAAGTCTCGCTCAAAACTGTTTCGAAGACGCTCAGGTGCATGTCGTCAATTTCGTCGTCCAATTCACGAATCTTCTCGATGGCCTCCGTTGAGGGAGACTTCAATAGCTCGAGCACGAGGCCGGCCATGATGACGTCGAGCTCACCCATCTTCTTAAACGTGGGCCGAATGCTCTTGGGAGCCACCTTCTCGGGGAATCGGTAGCGGGCGAGCTGCGCCATGTGGGTGGCGAGATCACCCATGCGCTCGAGCGACGCGGAAATACGCAGAGTGCTCACGACCTGACGAAGGTCACTGGCCACGGGTGATTGCCTGGCCAAGATGGCGATTGCTTTTTCGTCGAGTTCTTTCACCGCGTCATCGATGAGGTGGTCTTCAGCAATCACTTGCTCAGCAATGGTCACGTCAGACTGGTTGAAAGCGGTCACAGCGCGCTCGGTGGCAGAGGCGACTTTTTCGGAGATCTCGACGAGCCCGTCACGGAGCTCTTGAAGTTCTTGTTGGAATAGCTCGCGCATGG
>JAYODB010000006.1:0-3981 GCA_038106075.1 Cellulomonadaceae bacterium
CTGGCCAACAGTAGAAGTGCACTGTGAATCGTTCACAGTAGACCACCACCGGTGACCAGCATCGAGCCGCAAACCATGCGATGGGGCTGTGCAGTTATTTTGCGCGCGACTGCGCACTCCCCCATGGTATCAGCAGAGGGGCGAAATGGGGCAGAAGTGCCTTAGCGGCGCAGGCCGAGGCGCTCAATCAGCGAGCGGTAACGCTCGATGTCGATGCGCTGGAGGTACCCGAGAAGACGACGACGCTGCCCGACGAGAAGCAGAAGGCCGCGACGAGAGTGGTGGTCGTGCTTGTGTGTCTTGAGGTGCTCAGTGAGTTCGTTGATTCGGTGAGACATCAGAGCAATCTGGACCTCGGGAGAACCCGTGTCACCTGGGTGGGTCTGGTACTGCTCGATGATGGTCTTTTTTTCTTCGGCGGTCATAGTCATAATCCACCCTGCTCTTTCTTTGTCTCGTTGCGCGGCGCCTCTACCCTCGTGGAGAAGCTCTCTCTATCCGCGGCCGGTACACGGCACAAGCGATAACACTAGCACCAGGTTGCCTCAGCCTTCTCCCTGCCGAGGCTGATTTCAGCCGGATATTCTGGAGTAAACATCTCGGGGGTGAGAGTGATGAGCGAACCGGCCGACGAACTTGTCAGCCAATTGAGCGAGGACGAGGCGTGGGATCTCCTGCGCCAGCACGAAGTGGGGCGTCTCGCGACCACCGTGAGCGGTGTTCTGGATATCTTCCCGATTACCTATGTCGTTGACGAGAAAACCCTTGTCTTTCGCACGGCCCCCGGCACCAAGCTCGTGGAACTCGCCATCAACGACAACGTGACCTTCGAGATTGATCAATACGACAACGAAGCCGGCTACAGCGTCGTCATCCACGGCACGGCGGAACGACTGGAGTCAATGGAAGACATCGACCGGGCTGCCCTCCTACCCCTACCGTCGCTTTTCCCCACCGAACGTCCCCGTTACGTGAGAATTCACCCCACGATCATCAGCGCACGTCGCTTCCGCAGAGCCTAAAGCTGTTATCAAGCTGTAACCAAGCAAGGTATTGACTCCCGGGTGGGGGTCGGAGCACACTGAAGGCAAGTTACTCGCCCCTCAGGACGTGTCGGAGGCATCGCCCCGCCCCTGGGGGGCGAGGTTCATTTAATCCTGGTCGCTCAACTCCGGAACGACGATCGCCGTGGTGGGGTCGATGATCCCGCTGAGGCGAGCGGGCTGAAGCACCCGGTCAAGATCGTCCTCCGACATGAGTCCTTCCGCGAGGACCAGCTCCCTAATTGTTTTCCCCGAGGTGAGCGCCTGGTGGGCGAGCGTGGCGGCTTTCTGATAGCCGATATCTGGGGTCAAGGCAGTGACCACACCGACACTCGCCGCCACCTGTTGGTGCAACCGCTCGGTATTCGCGGTGATGCCGACTACGCAGTTCTCCCGAAGGGTTTGACACCCTCTCGTCATCCACGCCAGCGACTGCAGAATCGACGACGCCATCACCGGCTCAAAGGCGTTGAGCTGGAGCTGCCCCGCTTCCGCGGCCGCGCAGACCGTCGCGTCTGCCCCGATGATTGCGAAAGCTACCTGATTCACCACTTCGGGAATCACTGGATTCACTTTGCCGGGCATGATTGACGATCCGGCTTGTCGAGCGGGCAAATTGATTTCGTTCAATCCCGCCTGAGGACCACTCGAGAGCAACCTGAGGTCGTTACAAATCTTGGATAGCTTCACCGCCGATCGCTTGAGCACTCCGCTGAGAGTCATGAACACGCCCACGTCACTTGTTGCCTCAATCAGGTCAGGAGCCGTCTTGATGTCGAGGCCACTGATGTCGGCAAGGTGCGCCCGAACGGCCTCCGCATAACGAGGGTCGGCGGTGATTCCCGTTCCGATTGCGGTCGCACCCAAGTTGACTTCACAGAGGAAGGGGATCACCTCGCCGAGCCGGTCGAAATCCTCCTCCAGGGTGGTGCGGAACCCGCCAAACTCCTGCCCCAAAGTCATGGGCACGGCGTCCTGCATTTGGGTGCGGCCCACTTTGAGAACGTCCTTGAACTCGAGCGACTTTGCGCCAAAAGCGCTGGCCAGTGCTTGGTGTTCCGGGAGTAGGCGCTTAATGCCGAGCACCATCGCGATCTTGATCGCAGTGGGATAGACATCGTTCGTGCTTTGGGACCGATTCACATCATCGATTGGGTGGACGATGTCGTAGCGGCCCTTGTCGTGACCCAAGATTTCGAGCGCTCGGTTGGCAATCACCTCGTTGGCGTTCATATTGGTGGACGTGCCCGCACCACCCTGGATGGCGCCCACCACAAATTGGTCGTGCAGGGCTCCCGCCGCAATCTCCTCACAGGCCTGATCGATGGCTCGTGCCACGTCGGCCTCGAGGTCACCCAGTTCCAGATTCGCTCGAGCTGCCGCCTGTTTCACCCAGGCGAGCGCCGTAATCAAGTCAGGGTGGTTGGAGATGGCCCTTCGAGTGATCGGGAAGTTCTCCAGGGCGCGGGCAGTATGAACTCCCCAATACGCGTGTTGCGGAACCGGGAGTTCCCCCAGCGAGTCTTTTTCCACCCGCATGGAAATCTGTTGAACCTCAACCGCCTCGTCGAGGCCGGGGCGATAGACGGGTTTCCCCGACGAGTCACGTGAAATTGAAGGACCTGGCCCTGTGGTGTCAACCACGCCATCACCGCCCATCGATACTTGCGACGTTTTCGAGGCCCATCCCTCGATGCGGCCAGTCTATGCCTCGGCCCGACGAGAACGAGGTTGCTGAGACACCTCCCTGCACCCCCGGAACTAAGCTGTCTTCAGGTCGACGCGAAGAGAGGATTCCCATGTCTGAACAAGTCATTGAAATGTACGGCGCACCGTGGTGTGGCGACTGTGTTCGCGCGCAGGCTCTGCTCGAGCACTATGGGGTTGAGTTTCGCTACCACAACGTCGATGACGACCCAGAGGCTAAGGCCAAAGCGATTGAAATAAGCGGGATGCCGCGTATTCCCGTCTTGCTGTTTCCCGATGGCAGTCACCTGAGCGAACCTTCCAATCCGCTTCTGAACGAAAAGCTCACCGAACTCGACATGGTCTGAGCCTGCAGGTCAATAGTCCGCCCACCGGCGGGCATGCGGTCAGTCGTGCCATTCAATCTTCAAGACGTCGTCGAGTTCACCAATCGTGATGGTGGCCTTCTGGAATCGCTGTTCGAGGGCGTGTGGAAGCCACAGGCTCGCATCGGACCACATCCTCTCGAAGGGAATCTCCCACAGAGAAAACCACGACGGTCTCAGTTCACTGCTTGCTGTGACAGCACCATCGAATTCGGTGAGCAAGAATGCATGCGATCGCTGGGAGAGATGTGGGCGGGTCGGAAACGGGTAGCTGATTTCAGCGATGGGAATCAGGTCCGACTCTCGCGCAACCAGGCCCACTTCTTCCCGAAGTTCTCTCACCGCCGCCTGAGTCAGAGACTCACCCGGCTCAACTTTTCCACCCGGCCCCACCACGCGACCCACGCCGAGACCAGTCAGTTTCTCCCCCAGGAGAACCTCGCGACCTCGATTAGTCTCGACCACCGGGTAGACCACTACGACGTCGTACACCCCTTCAGGCTAACAACCGACTAGTGACCAGCCGAGCGCCACTGCTACGGTTACTGCGGTATCGAGGAGGAGTCGATGGACCCAAACCAGCCCGGTTCAACACGGGTATCGATTGGCGTGCTCTCCCTCATTGCTGCCGTTGCCCTCGTGGCAGCCCTGACCACCCAGATCACCGATCAGGTTCTCAATGGAGCGTTCGTGCCCGAGGAGTACTTCAGTTACTTCACGATTCAGACGTCGCTCGCCAACGTGGTGGCTCTTGTGGCAGGAGGCATCTATTCCTTCCAAAGCTCTATAGACACAATCAAACTCGCCGTCGTGCGACAGGCACTCTTTGCGTACGCCATCGTGACGGGTGTCGTCTACAACCTTCT
>JAYODB010000006.1:4081-16254 GCA_038106075.1 Cellulomonadaceae bacterium
TCCTGCTCACCCTGGCTCTTGGGGTGAACCGGCTCTATGCCAAGATTTTTCGTCGCTAATTAGAGAGCGTCGGCGAGGGTCGCTGCCCTCGATTCGAGGGCTGCTGTCAGCAGGTTACCGAGCGCCACTTCTTGCATTGTGCCTTCGAAGGTCGTGGCTTCTTCGTCCCCATCCAAGGCGCGAAGGGCCAGGCCAGACTTTTGGTCGATGAGCTCGGCAATGCGCTGGTCGATGGTCTGTGCCGCGATAATCCTCCACGCGGTCACCGGCATTTCTTGGCCGATTCGGTGCACCCGGTCAATGGCCTGAGTCTGCTCTGCTGACGTCCAGCTCAACTCGGCTAGGACCACATTCGACGCTGCCTGCAGGTTCACGCCGACTCCCGCGGCGGTCAGCGAACAGACGATGACACCCACTCCCTCGTCGTTGGTGAATCGATCGATTGCATCCTGGCGAGCCTGGGCGGTCTGATCTCCACGAATTTGAGTGGGTTGGAAACCCTGTTGGGCAAAGTGCTCAAAGGCCGCGTCCAACACGTCGATGTGTTTTGCGAAGAACACCACTTTGCCGACGTTCCGGGCTAACTGAGACGTGTAATCGGCCGCCATCAGTGCTTTTGCGGTTCCGATTCTGCGCACCAGGCTGAAGACGTTTTCACCGGAGCTGTCTTGCTTGGATTCCTCGATTTCTGAGTGGCAGACCAGGCGGACGAGGTCCTCGTCAACGCCGTCCACCCGAGTTCCCCGCGCTTCGATGACCCGGTCATAGCGGGCGAGAAGTCGCGAGACGAGTGCCTGCTCCGCGTCACGAATCGACCGGGTCGATTCGTCATCGAGCTCGACGGGAATATCGGCAATTCGACGTGCCGGAATATCGGCAGCGACGTCTTCCTTCCGGCGGCGGACAATGCCCATCGAAATCACCTGACGGCGAGCTTCCGCGAAGAAACCAGGATCGACGGGGGTCAAACCTGTCGATTCGAGCTTCGCCATCAACTCACCCAAAGGTTTCTTGTCGTCGATCCAGCCGAGGAATTCCCAGATCATGCGGAAGTCTTCGATCTGGTTAATAAGCGGAGTCCCCGTGAGGGCAATCAGGAGTGGGTGCGCCAATCGGGCACGAATCGTTTTGGCCACGGCCTGAACATTGCGGGAGCGCTGCGATTCTCGATTCTTGATGAAGTGGGCCTCGTCGACGACCATGCCGCGGAAGTCGAACTTGGAGAGCCATCCCACGTGGCGATCGAGAATGTCGTAGTTGACGATGAATACGTCGCTGAACGCGTCGATATCCGTACCATCACCGTGCACGACGGTCGCTCGACGCCCAGGAACCCACTTCGAGACTTCGCGGGCCCAGTTCATCTTCACCACGTTGGGCACCACCACGAGGAGGGGGAATGCCTCGGCGACATCTGCGGCCATGAGAGCCTGCGCCGTTTTCCCCAGCCCGGGCTCGTCAGCGAGGAGGAACGTACGGTGGCCGTGCTTCACCGCCTCCACAAACTGCGCTTGGTGCACCATCAGCTCGATACCTCCAGGGGTGGCGAGAGACTTGGCCCCCGGGAGATCCATTGACGCGGCACCGCCACCTGCGCCCTGCTCGAAGGCCCGAAACAAGGGGTCAATCAGCTCCCAGTTGGTCAGGAGACCCTCGACTTTGCCCGCCGGCTTGCCGTAAGCGGCGAAATCCGGAGACATGAAGGGGTTAGCGAGCTGGGCGTGGCGCACCGACTGGGGCACCACCTGCTTGGCCTGTTCGGGGCTCTGCTGGGGTTTCTCTTCGGCGATGATGAGGTCTTCGGGAGCAAGTTCGGCGCCACTGGCGACGAGGAAGTCCCGTCGCAGCCTTTTAGCCGAGTCAGAAATCTTTGCTTCTGGGGCGAGAAGAGCAATCAAACTGGTGTCGCGGGCCGCGGTCTTCGCCATAATCGCTGCGAGGCCATCCAAACGCTTGAGCACTTCAGCTCGCTCGGCCGCCGTGACCGCAGTGTCATCTTTGACCCGAGCTTTTTCCTCACGGACGAGAAGAGCAGCTACCTGAAACTTGATCCGGTTCTGGGCATTGACCTTGCCCCGGGCAGCCTGATTCTCCACCTCGCGCACGGCACGGGCGAGGATGGGAATGATGCCTTCGTCGTCGAGGGGACGTCGGCGAGGACGGGACTTACCCGATGAACGGGTACCCGACCGATTGGCGCCTTGCTGGGCCATTTAACTCCTTGTGTACTGCTGCCACCATCAGTGCGCACCTCGCGCCCGACGGGGAGTGGTGGTGAATACCAATCAGACCTGGATGGACACCAGTGACTGGATGCCTCAAGTGTAGCGGGAATTAGACGCTCTGGAGCGCGGCCTGGGCGTGCATGGCTTCGGCCTTCCTCACAAGACCTCGCGCCATACCTTCAAACACAATGCCGTGGAAGGGCATCACCGCAAGCCAATACAAGCGCCCGCCGAGACCGTGGGGAAAGAAAATCGCTCGCTGCGTGAGTTCGCTCCCGCCGTCTTCTCGATCGGATACGACGAACTCGAGCCAGGCAAGGCCCGGCACTTTCATTTCAGCCCGCAACCGCAGAATAGACCCGCGCTCGACGCGTTCCACCCGCCAAAAGTCCAATGCATCCCCGGTGACTAACTTCTCGGGGTCCCGGCGGCCACGGCGCAAACCCACGCCGCCCACGAGTTTGTCGATCAGTCCGCGCAGCGCCCACGCCCCCGGTAGTGAGTACCACCCGTTCTCTCCACCAATCGACTCGACCACCTTCCACACCTCAGATGCGGGTGCAGTCGAGGAGACCGTGCGGATATCGGTATAAACCGTGTGGCCTGCCCACTCGGGGTCACTGGGCAAGGGGTCATGCGGGGCACCCTGCACCTGGGCGTCACGCCACGACGTCTCCACCTCACCCTCGCGCATCCTGGCGAGGGCCAAGCGAACCGCCCGGCGGTAGCCGGTCAAACCTTCCGCAGGCGGTGCGATGACGTCGTCGATGTCGTGGTTAGACATCACCGCGTCATTCAGCAGCGACTCAATGATGGGAACAGCGAGCGATCGGGGAATCGGAGTCACAAGATTCACCCACTGAGATGCGAGATAGGGGGTGAGCACCGGGAGTGACGCGATGGGTCGCTGTTTGAGGCCTGCTTCCACCGCATAACCGTTCATCAACTGGCCGTATCGGAAGACGTCTGGGCCGCCGATGTCATACGCGCGGTTGATCGAAGGATCGAGGTGTGCGGCTTCCAGCAGATAGTGCATGACATCTCGCACCGCGATGGGTTGAATGAAATTTCTCACCCACTTGGGAGCCGGCATGTAGGGCAGCACTTCGGTGAGGTGTCGAATCATTTCGAAGCTCGCCGAGCCCGAGCCGATAATGACACCAGCCTGCAGCACGATGGTGGGAACACCAGAGGCAAGGAGAATATCGCCCACGGCTTTTCTGGAGGCGAGGTGTTTAGAGAGCTTTCCTTCGGGATGTAATCCACCGAGATACACAATGCGCCCGACACCTGCCGCGTGAGACTCCTCGGCGACGAGTGTCGCAATTTCGCGCTCCAATTGGTCAAAGTTCGACGAAGACGCCATCGAATGCACCAGGTAGTAGACAACGTGCTGGTTCTTCACAGCCTCGTGCACGACATCACGGTCGTGGAGGTCACCGACGACCACTCGGACTTTGTCGCGCCAAGGCACGTTATCGAGGCGGTGGGAATCGCGCACCACAACCGTCACGTCGTGTCCGCGTGCGAGGAGCCTCGGAACGAGGCGACCGCCCACGTATCCCGATGCGCCTGTCACCAACATCCTCATAACGACGACCCTAGGTGCCCTAACCGCAAATTGCCTAGGAAGGAGACGTAGCATCGAGGTCGTGGATGTCAGCGGTGTTCGCCAGTGGTTTCTCATCAACCAGCGCGATCTCCCCTGGCGTCGCCCCGACACGTCCCCGTGGGCGATTCTGGTGAGCGAGGTGATGCTTCAGCAGACCCCGGTCGCCCGGGTGATTCCCGCCTGGAGCGCATGGCTAGACCGCTGGCCGGACGCTCCTTCTCTCGCACGAGCGTCCCTCGGGGACGTTCTGCAACAGTGGGGCAAGCTCGGCTACCCCCGAAGAGCAAAAAACCTTCACCTCACCGCCCAGGAGGTGACCTCAAAGTGGTCGGGTGACTTACCCCAATCTGTCGAGGATTTACTGACGCTCCCCGGCGTCGGTGACTACACAGCTAGGGCCATTGCCTGTTTTGCATACGGCCAACCACACCCTGTCGTTGACACGAACGTTAAACGGGTCGTTGCCCGCGCCATTGATGGCACTGCGGCGGCCGGTCACTGGTCAATGCGTGAGGCGATGGCGAGAGTGGATTCCGCAATGGACACTCCGCTCAGCGACGAGGACTATTGCCTGAGCCAGAAAGCCTTGATGGAGTTGGGAGCCGTGGTGTGCACTGCTCGTTCCCCTCGTTGCGACGAGTGCCCGCTAATGAGCGAGTGCGTATGGCGCGCGACCGGATTTCCCGTAGACCCCTCAGTTCTCCCCCGCACTCAAGCCCGCTACGAGGGGTCCGACCGGCAGGTGAGGGGTCTGATTCTTGAACTTCTTCGGAATATTCCCGGCTCTCACCCGCAGAGCGAAATTGACGCACTGTGGTCCCAACCCGCCCAACGCAGGCGTGCCCTCCGGTCTCTGATGGCCGATGGGCTGATCGTTGAATCAGAACACGCGGGTGAGCTGCACTACAGCCTCAGCTGGAGCGAACCTTATCCCGGCGAATGATTTCGCGCATTCCCTCGATCGCGACCGGCAGAACGTTCTCCACCTTTGACGCCTCCCACTCATCGGGCGTCATCGGAGACTGGTCGGGGTGTCCCATGATCATCATGATTCCGGTGGCGCGAACACGCAGCACCTGAGCCACGATGTAGAGACCAGCGGCTTCCATCTCCGAGCAGATTGCCCCTCCCGCCATCCAGGCTTCCCAGCGCTCCTGAAGTCGCTTCGCCACGGGCATTCGCTCGGGTGAGTGCTGCCCGTAGAAGGAGTCCTTTGACTGGCTCACGCCCAGGTGGGTGGTCAAACCACTCTTCATCGCGACGTCCCACAGCGCTTGGGTAATTCCGAAATCAGCGACCGCCGGGTACTCCAGCGGTAAATAGTGGCTGGTCGTTCCCTCATCACGGATGGCTGCGGAAATTACTCCGAGGTCACCGGGTTTGATGTGGGGTTGCATTGAGCCAGAAGTTCCCACCCGCATGAACGTGTCGGCACCGATCTTGACCAGTTCCTCGAGGGCAATCACGGCCGACGGGCAACCGATACCGGTCGAAGTGACTGACACTTTTTCGCCGTCGAGGTAACCCGTCCACGTCTCATACTCGCGGTGGCGAACAACAAACTTCGCATCATCAAAGTAGCTCGCGATCATTTCGCAGCGACCGGGATCTCCTGGAAGAAAGACGTACTTGCCGACGTCTCCGGGGGCTAACTCGATGTGATACTCCCGTGCATCCTCACGCTCCATCGACATGGGAACCTCCTCGTTCTACGCGTCTTCTTCAGCTTTATAGGGATTTTCCTCGCCAGCGTAGTGCGCGTGGGAAGCCACCTCTCGAACGGCCTCATCTCGCTGCTTCGCTTCGCCAAGGAGTCTTTCGATTTCCCCCGCCGTCTCCGGCAAGGCGTCAGGCACAAATTCGATCGACGGGGTGAGTCTGATCCGCAGGTGACGGCCCACCTCCGTCCTCAGCATTCCCGTGGCCCGTTGCAGGGCTTTCGCGCTGAGTTCTCGCTCTTCGTCGGAGCCCAAGACCGTGAAAAACACGGTGGCGTGCTGCAAATCACCTGTCACACGAACATCGGTGATGGTGACGTAGCCCAAATCCGGGTCGCGCAGACCTTTTTGCAACCTTTCGGCAAGGATGCGCTGGATTTGGTCGGCGAGTTTCCTCGCCCTCGGGCTATCAGTCACGCACTTTCTCTTTCATCTCAATCGTCTCGATTTCGTCACCGATTTCGATGTCCTTGATCTTGCCTAGGCCGATACCGCACTCAAAGTCGGTCTTGACCTCGGTGACGTCATCTTTGAAGCGACGGAGTGACTCGATGCTGAGGCCATCTGCGATGACCACACCGTCTCGAATGATTCGCGCTTTCGCGTTGCGGGTGATGGTGCCGGAGCGAACCAAACATCCCGCAATCGTGCCGGCCTTGGAGGACTTGAAGATTTCGCGCACCTCGGCGACACCGGACTGAACTTCTTCGAACTCGGGCTTGAGCATTCCCTTGAGCGAGTTCTCAATCTCATCCAGGGCGTTGTAGATCACCGAGTAGAAGCGAATGTCCACGCCCTCACGCTGAGCTCGCTCGCGAGCTTTGGTATCGGGACGAACATTGAATCCGATAATGATCGCGTTGTCGATTGTGGCGAGGTTCACATCCGACTCGGTAATCGCGCCGACGCCGCGGTGAATGATGCGCAGCTGGACACTCTCGTCGACCTCGATCTTGAGCAGTGACTCTTCGAGCGCCTCGACCGCACCGGCGACGTCACCCTTGAGGATGAGGTTGAGCGATTCGATTTTGCCGTCTTCGAGGGCTCGAGTGAAGTCCTCCAGGCTGATGCGCTTGCGAGCCTTCGCCAACTGAGCGTTACGCTCAGCCGCTTCACGCTTTTCAGCGATTTGGCGGGCCGTGCGGTCGTCATCTGTGACCAAGAAGCTGTCTCCCGCGCGCGGGACACTGGAGAGACCCTGTACCTGAACGGGTCGAGACGGTAGCGCCTCTTCGATGTGATCACCGTGTTCGTCAATCATTGCTCGCACGCGACCATAAGCCGTTCCGGTCACCATGGCGTCTCCGACGCGAAGGGTTCCCGACTGAATGAGTACCGTCGCCACCGAGCCTCGACCCTTGTCGAGCTTGGCCTCAATCGCCACGCCTCGGGCGGTGCGGTTGGGGTTGGCACGCAAGTCCAGGCCAGCGTCTGCCGTCAACAGCACCGCATCGAGGAGCTCATTAATGCCTTCACCCTTGAGCGCAGAAACCCGAACGAACATGGTGTCGCCACCGTATTCCTCAGCGACCAGACCGTATTCGGTGAGCTGCTGGAGCACCTTGTCGGGGTTCGCTCCCTCGACGTCGATCTTGTTGATGGCGACCACAATCGGCACCGAGGCTGCCTTCGCGTGATTCAACGCTTCAATCGTCTGCGGCATGATCCCGTCGTCCGCTGCCACCACGAGGATTGCGATATCGGTGACGTTGGCACCACGGGCTCGCATCGCAGTGAAGGCTTCGTGACCCGGGGTATCGATAAAGGTAATGGCGCGTTCATTACCGTCGTGTTCCGTCCACACCTGATACGCACCGATGTGCTGGGTAATACCGCCGGCCTCACCGGCGACCACGTCGGCTTTCCGAATTGCATCTAGCAACTTGGTCTTACCGTGGTCGACGTGACCCATCACGGTCACCACCGGCGGACGGATTTGAAGATTCGCTTCATCTTCCTCGACTTCGAAATCGATGTCGAAGCTTTCGAGCAGTTCTTTGTCCTCGTCTTCGGGCGAGACAATTTCGACCCTGTAGCCGAGCTCTTCACCGAGGATTTCGAAGGTTGCGGCATCCAACGACTCGGTCGCCGTAGCCATTTCGCCCAGTTGGAACAGCACCGTGACCAGGTTCCCGGGAGGAACGTTGAATCCGGTGATTTGTTCGAGCTTGTCGGCAAAGTCGCTAATCGATGCTCCCTGACGCAGACGAACGACGGTGTCGCCGTTGCCGCGAGGAACACTCACACCACCAAGCTGCGGTGCCTCTTGCATTTCAAATTCTTGACGCTTCGCGCGCTTCGACTTCCTTGCCTTGCTGCGCGAACCGCCCTTACCGAATGCACCTGCGGTTCCACCACCGGGTCCGCGGCCACGACCGCCTCCACCGGGACGACCTCCACCGGGACGACCCGCTCCGGGACCTCCTGGTGCACCACCTGGTCCCGCAAAGCCGCCGGGGCGTCCACCGCCGCCACCGCGCTGTTGGAAGGGAATACGACCCTGCTCGCGGCCACCGTCGCGAGCGCCCTCACGGGGCGCTCCTGTGCGAGGGCCTCCAGGTGCAGGGCGACCCATGCCCTGGGTTGAGCTAAAGGGGTTGTTTCCCGGGCGCGGAATGCCGGGGCGTGACATGCCTTGGCTGGAGGCATAGGGATTGTTACCCGGGCGCGGCATCCCTGGCTTCGCTGCGGGAGGGCGCGGCATCGCGGGCTTGTCGTCTTCCGGTTCGACATCAGCCGAAGGGGCCTCTGGCTCATCGGCGACCGGCTCCTCTTTTTTCTTCGGAGCAGGTTTTGCCGCGGGCTTCGGTTCAGGCTTCTTTTCTTCGACCTTTTCGACAGGGACGATGCCCTCTTCCGCGAAGGCCGCCTTGAGCTTCCGTGCCACGGGTGGTTCCACCGTGGACGAGGGGCCCTTGACGAACTCGCCGATTTCCTTCAGCTTTTCGAGGGCACGCTTGGAATCGATACCGAGCTCAGCTGCGATTTCGTGTACGCGTGGTTTTGCCGCCACAACTCTCCTGTCCGGGTGAACCCCAGCCAGGGCACACCGCTACCTACGAACGGGACTCATTTCGAGCCACTCATGAAAGGTCCATTAGCCGTTCAGCCTGTTCTCGTCGTTCCCCGCGGGTGCGAGGCGAATCATTTCTCCCAGGTCGAGTCCGGGTTCTTTCAAAGCCCGCACCCACGCTCGGGAGCGAATCGATTGAGAAACACACTCCGCGTTGTGGTGAACATATCCACCGCGACCCGGAAGGGTCTGCTCTCGATCCACGATGGCCTGGCCATCGCGGGCAACAACACGAAGAAGATTTCTCTTCACGTCGCTTTGACGACAACCCAGGCATCGCCTGTTGGGCTCCATACTACTCCCTCGGGCTTGCGAGGCCGATTCGGCCTACTCCGCCTCCATGACAGAGTCGGGCTGGATGTCGATTTTCGCTCCGGTCAGCTTCGCCGCCAGTCGAGCGTTTTGACCCTCTTTTCCGATCGCAAGAGAGAGTTGATAGTCGGGCACCAGTGCGCGGACCTGCTTGGCGTCTTCGTTGATGACGAAGGCACTCGACACCTTTGCAGGTGAGAGCGCGTTTGCGACAAAGGAGGAGAGATCTTCTGAATGGTCAACAATGTCGATTTTCTCTTCGCCCAATTCGGATTGGACGGCCCTTACTCGGGCGCCCAGTTCACCAATACAGGCGCCCTTCGCGTTCAAACCGGGCTGCAGGGCTTTGACCGCGATTTTGGTGCGGTGGCCCGCTTCGCGTGCGATCGACGTAATCTCAACCGTTCCCTGCTGAATTTCGGGCACTTCCAGCTGGAAGAGTTTCTTCACCAGCCCTGGGTGGGAGCGGCTCACGGTAATGGCCGGGCCTTTGAGCCCTTTATCGACTTTGGTGACGAACACGCGCAGCCGGGTGCCGTGCTCGTAGTTTTCGCCTGGAACCTGCTCTTCTGGCGGGAGCAGCGCCTCGACTTCACCCAAGTCGATGTGGATCATCCGGGGGTTCGGGCCCTGTTGGATGATGCCCGAGACAATGTCGCCGTCTTTGCCCCGGTATTCGCCGAGGATGCGGTCGTCTCCGATGTCCCGAATGCGCTGGTTAATTACCTGCTTCGCCGCGTGCGCGGCGATACGACCAAAGCCTTCGGGGCTCGAGACACTCTCGCCCGTTTTTTCACCCTCTTCATTTACTTCAGGGATGAAAACAGTCACGTGACCGGTCTTTCGGTCTAATTCAACCCGTGCCCGAGGCGCGTCAGGATCAACCCGCTGGCCACGGTGGTCAGCAATTCCCATGTGTTTTTCATAGGCGGTGAGAATGGCCTGTTCGATAATGACGACAAGCTCATCGAAGGGAATGTCCCGTTCAGACTCCATCAGCTTGAGCACGCTGAGATCGATGTCCACGACAGACCTCCTATTCGATTGTGGGGACGCGCCGAGCGTCCGGTTGCGTCAGCATAGCCCTCTGCGCTGAGGGTTCGCTAGGGGCGCTATCTATGAGAGTGCTGTGAGCTGCCTGAGCGCCTCATCGGCCGATAACTCGGTCTTTTCTCCGCTCGCCCGATCCCATAATTCGACCCGCCCCTCGGCGGCTCCCCGGCCCACAATCACGATGGTGGGCACCCCAATGACTTCCG
Organism: Cellulomonadaceae bacterium; assembly: GCA_038106075.1. GTDB lineage: Bacteria > Actinomycetota > Actinomycetes > Actinomycetales > Microbacteriaceae > Pontimonas. The sequence continues at coordinate 14,281 of JAYODB010000006.1, forward strand.
CGTCGGCAAATTTCACACCGGGAGACACCTTGGGCCGATCGTCATACAGCACATCCTTGCCAGAGGCTTCGACGCTCCCCGCGAGAGATTCGGCGAGCTCAAACACCACGTCGTCTTTACCAGTCGCGATGATGTGCACGTCGTAGGGTGCCACGTTCTTGGGCCAGACCAGGCCCTTCTCGTCGTGGTGGCCCTCCGCGATGATGGCCATAATTCGGGTCACTCCAATGCCATAGGAGCCCATCGTCACCGTCACCAGTGAGCCGTTGGGGTCGAGCACCTGCAATCCGAGTGCTTCAGCATATTTACGCCCCAATTGGAAGACATGTCCAATTTCCATACCGCGCGCGGTGCGTATCGGCCCTGAACCGTCGGGAGCGGGGTCACCATCCCGCACATCGGCGATGTCGGCGATGCCATCGGACTGGAAGTCCCGCCCTGCAACGAGGTGATACACGTGCTTCTCGTGGAGGTTTGCTCCGGTCACCCACTCCGAGCCTTCCGCGACACGAGGGTCGAGGTAGAAGGGAATGCCGGTCGCTGACTCTTCACCCAATACGGGCCCCTTAGGCGACCAGGGACCGATGTAACCCTTCACCAGACCCGGGTGCTTGGCGAAGTCTTCTTCCGTGGCGGGTTCGACCTCGCTGGGTGCGAACCACACTTCGGCGCGCTTCATATCGACGTCGCGATCACCAGGAACACCGACAACCACGAGCGAGCGGTTCTTCTCCTGGTCAACTAAGGCCAAGACCACGTTCTTCAGGGTGTCCGCGGCCTCCCAGGGGCGACCATCGCGCGGATAGTCCTTGTTAGAAAGGTCCACCAGAGTTTGGATGGTGGGGGTGTTGGGCGAGTCCAGAACAGTCGCCTCCGAGGTCCCTTCCCACGACACCGCCTCGGCCACGGGAGCACGGTAGGCCTCGACATTTGCCGCGTAGCCGCCGTCGTTGACGACGAAGGTGTCTTCACCCACTTCGATGGGGTGGAGGAATTCTTCGGATTTCGAGCCGCCCATCGCACCAGCATCAGCGCGCACAATCACATACTCGAGTCCTAAGCGCGCGAAAATGCGCTCGTAGGCGTCACGCTGTGCCTGGTAGCTCGCCTCGAGACCCTCGTCGGTGTAGTCGAAGGAGTAGGCATCCTTCATCGAGAACTCTCGGCCGCGCAAGAGACCGGCACGGGGACGAGCTTCGTCGCGGTACTTGTCTTGAATTTGGTAAATCGTGAGCGGAAGGTCCTTATAACTCGAATACAGGTCCTTCACCGTGAGGGTGAAGACCTCCTCATGGGTGGGGGCGAGAAGATAGTCCGCACCGCGACGATCCTTGAGCCGGAAAATGCCATCGCCATACTCGTCCCAGCGGCCGGTCGCCTCATAGGGCTCACGGGGAAGAAGAGCCGGAAAATGCACCCGCTGAGCCCCGGCAGCGCGCATTTCCTCGTGAATGATGTCTTCGATCTTTCGTCGCACGCGAAGCCCCAGCGGCAGCCACGCGAAGATTCCCGGTGCTTGTCGGCGGATATAACCTGCACGGACGAGCCACTGGTGGCTCGCTACTTCAGCATCAGCGGGCGCCTCTCGCAGAGTGCGCACGAACAGGTGAGAAAGACGGTCTAGCACCCGCTAAGACTACCTTCCGCACTCTAGACAGTGACGACTTCTGGGGCACCCGATGGCGCGTCCGGCATCTCAGCGGCCAGACGGTTGGCCTCTTCGATCAGGGTTTGCACGATTTCTGATTCGGGCACTGTCTTGATGACTTCACCCTTCACAAAAATCTGGCCTTTGCCGTTACCACTGGCGACACCCAGGTCAGCTTCGCGGGCTTCTCCCGGACCATTCACGACACAGCCCATCACGGCGACCCGGAGCGGAACGGTCATCCCTTCGAGACCCTTGGTGACGTCGTCGGCCAGGGTGTACACATCGACCTGAGCGCGGCCACAACTGGGGCAGGACACGATTTC
>JAYODB010000006.1:16354-37401 GCA_038106075.1 Cellulomonadaceae bacterium
GCCTTCACCATGACCACTGGGTCGTTGTGTTTGACCGAAATCTTGAAGTCGTGGAAGTCGTGTTCTTCAAACAGGCTCGCTTCCCACACGGCACTCTCGACGAGAGCCTCGGCAGTGGGCTTGCCATACTTCTCGAGCAGACGGGGGTCGAGTGAGCCGGCATTCACGCCAATGCGCAGGCTCACGCCCGCATCTTTCGCGGCTTTCGCGATTTCCCCCACGCGGTCGTCGAATTTCTTGATATTGCCCGGGTTCACGCGAACCGCGGCGCAACCGGCGTCAATGGCTTGGAAGACATATTTGGGCTGGAAGTGGATATCAGCGATGACAGGAATCTGGCTTTTCTTCGCGATGATGTGCAGCACGTCCGCATCGTCTTGCGAAGGAACGGCGACGCGAACAATGTCGCAGCCGGTAGCGGTGAGTTCGGCAATCTGCTGAAGAGTCGAGTTGATGTCCGTCGTCGGAGTGGTCGTCATCGACTGGACGCTCACCGGAGCTCCGCCACCCACCAACACACTTCCCACTCTGATTTGACGGGACTCCCGCCTGGGGGCGAGGGTTTCGGGGACTTTCGGCATACCGAGGTTTACAGCGGGCACGAACAAATTCCTTCCTGGTACACCTGGACGGTGCTACGACGTCATGCTAACCGAGTCGGGTGAACCCCGACTGGAGGGGATCACTACTGAATCAAGCTGATGGGGTTCACAATGTCCGCGTACATGAGAAGCACACTCATACTGATCAACACCGCGACCACCACGAGGGTGAGCGGCATCAGCCGCTGCGGATCCATCGGGTGGGGCTCGGGTTGGCCGCGAATGGTCGCCATTCGGCGGCGAAGCCCATCGATCAGCGCAACCGCAACGTGTCCGCCGTCGAGGGGGAGCAGGGGAATGAGGTTGAACACAAACAGTGCGATGTTGAGCGATGCGAGCAAGGCCAAGAAACTCGCCACGCGGTCTGTCGGGTCAATCGAGTCAATCGACGCTATTTCGCCCGCAATACGGCCCACTCCCACGACACTGATGGGTCCGTTCGGGTCACGCTCGTCTTGCCCGAAAGCGGCCTGCGACACTTGAACCATCCGCTCGGGGAGGGTCCAAATCACGCGAGCGACCCCTTCGATATTCCCCCACACCACTTCGGGGACCGCGGTCACCGGTTGACGGACAGTGTCGAGGGTGGAGCCGATTCCGACAAAGCCAACCTGCTGGAACACGGGTTCACCGTCATCGAGCAGGACCTCTCCGCGCTCGTCGATTGCGTAACGCTCTGTCAGCATCGGAGTAATCCGCAGATTGGTGATGACACCCTCTCGTTCGACGACAAGGTCGAGAGTCACCCCAGGGTTCGCGCGAACGATTTCGGTCATCTCGAGCCAGGAATCCACGGCTACTCCATCGATGGCGACAATTTTGTCTCCGGGCAGAACTCCCGCTTGATAGCCGGGCGAGGCGGGGTCACCGGGCTGACAGGTATCACGCGCTTCGGACTGACTCACCACACATTCGGACACACTTCCCACGGTGAGGCTCGGCTGAACCAGCCCAAAACCAGTGAGAAGCACGGTGTACAACACCGCAGCGATGATTAGGTTCATCACCGGCCCACCGAGCATCACCACGATGCGCTTCGGGATACTCAGCCGGTAAAAACTTCGTGAGGGGTCAACCTCTTCGCCCTCCCCCTCTGGTTCAACAGCGGCCGCAAAATCGGTGCCGGAGCCTCCACGCCGTTTTCGTTCAGATGGGGCGAACATGCCCTGCATGGCCACGTACCCGCCCAGGGGGATGGCTTTGATGCCGAATTCGGTCTCGCCCCGCCTGGTTGACCACAGTGTGGGTCCGAAACCGACCATGAACTTGCTGATGGCAACATCGAAGCGCTTGGCAGGGGCATAGTGGCCCCACTCGTGGAGGGCAATTGAGATGCCGAGGCCCACGACGAGGGCCAACACGCCCACGATGAACCACAGCGTCGATTCCACGGCGACAGGCTAGCGGGCAGCTCTGACAGGCATCAGTGAGGCCACTTGGCAATCACTGAGTCTGCTTCCTGGCGGGCCCACTGCTCCATGGCTAAGACCGATTCGAGCGTCATCTCTGAACCGTCATGACGGTCCATCACCTGGCGAATCACCTCGGTGATGCCGATAAACGGCAGATCCCCGTCGTGGAAGGCGTCGACTGCCTGCTCGTTGGCGGCATTGAATACGGCAGGGAAGGTACTCCCCCGCAGCCCTGCTTCTTTGGCCATCTCGACCGCGGGGAAGGTCTCGGAATCAAGAGGTTCAAACGTCCACGTCGACGCTGTCGACCAGTCGAGGGGTGCCGTCGCGCCCGGGACGCGGTGGGGCCAGTCGAGCGCGAGAGCAATCGGAAGCCGCATGTCGGGGGGTGAACACTGGGCAATCGTCGACCCGTCGACAAACTCCACGAGCGAGTGCACGATCGATTGAGGGTGAACGGTGACCTCGATGCGGTCAAATTCGACCCCAAACAGGAGGTGAGCTTCGATTACCTCAAGCCCCTTGTTGACGAGGGTGGCGGAGTTCGTCGTAATCACCCGGCCCATATTCCAGGTCGGGTGGGCCAGGGCGTCCGACGGCGTCACCCGAGTCAGCTCCTCGCGGGTCTTACCGCGAAACGGTCCACCGCTCGCCGTGACGACCAGCCGGGACACCTCCCCGCGGTCACCCGCCATCAGAGCCTGGGCGAGAGCAGAGTGTTCAGAATCCACAGGCACAATCTGGCCGGGTTGTGCCGCCGAGGTGACGAGGCTTCCACCGACAATCAGGCTTTCCTTGTTCGCAAGCGCTAAGACAGCTCCCGTGGCCAAGGCTTCGAGGGTGGGCAAGAGTCCGACCGAACCGGTAATCGCGTTCACGATGACATCGGCGTCGATTCGTCGAATCAAATCGACCGCGCCGTCCGCTCCGAGAGCCGTCTCCTTCTCGCCTAATCCGAGCGCCTGGGCCTGCTCGGCGAGAGCGGTCGCATTCGACCCGGCGGACAGCCCAACAATCTGAAACTTGTCCGGATTGGCAGCCACGATGTCAATGGCCTGGGTGCCGATGGAGCCCGTTGACCCCAGGATGAGAACCCTACGCACGCTGCAACTGCTCCGCGTCGGCGGAGACCGTTCGGTCAATAGTGACCTGCCCGAGGACCCGGGTTCCCCGATACATCACGGCCGACTGGCCCGCCGCCACTCCCGCGAGGGGCTCGTCAAACCGAATGACCAACTCACCATCGACGATGCGAGCCATCGCGGCCACGGTGTCCCCGTGGGCACGGACCTGAACCTCGCAGGAGAACTCGTCGCACGCCACCAATCGACCTTCAGCGTCATAATCACCTGTCACGATTCCCAAACGAACGGGATCGTGTCCGGCGAAACTGATGGCGCTGCCAGAGAGTTCGATGGTGTCGAGCGCTTCCTTGGGACCCACAACAACTTCCTTGGTCACCGGTCTCACTTCCAGCACATAGCGCGGTTTACCGTCCGGAGCGGGATATCCAATTTGGAGGCCCTTGCGCTGACCGACCGTATAGGCGTGGGTGCCCTGGTGGCTGCCCAGTTTCGTGCCCTCGCGGTCGACAATATCTCCGGGGGCTTCGCCGATCTTGTCGTGCAGGAAGCCCTGGGTGTCACCGTCAGGGATGAAACAAATATCGTGCGAGTCGGGCTTGCTGTGCACGCTAAAGCCCCGAGCCTCAGCCTCTTCTCTCACCTGCTGCTTCGAGGGCGTGTCACCGAGGGGGAAATAGCAGTGCCGCAGCTGCTCCTCCGTCAGAACACCCAGCACGTAGGACTGGTCTTTCGCCCAATCGGCAGAGCGATGCAGCTGAGGGGAGCCGTCGTCGTCGACGGTGACGGTGGCGTAGTGGCCGGTGACGACCTTGTCGAAGCCCAGTGCCATGGCTCGATCGAGCACCGCCTCAAACTTGATCTTCTCGTTACACCTCAAACAGGGGTTCGGGGTGCGTCCGGAGCGGTACTCCTCGATGAAATTGTCGACAACGTCGGCACGGAACCGCTCCGAAAAATCCCAGACGTAGAAGGGAATCCCCAGCTGCCCAGCCACTCGCCTGGCGTCCATCGAATCTTCGATAGTGCAGCAGCCGCGTGAGCCGGTGCGGAGCGTTCCGGGCATGCGAGAGAGCGCCAGGTGGACTCCAACCACCTCGTGGCCTTCGTCGACAGCGCGGGCGGCCGCAACGGCGCTGTCGACGCCGCCACTCATTGCTGCCAAAACTCTCACCCCACCAGTGTAGGCAGGGTCGCGCAGGCCTTCCTGGAGGGTGGGTTTAGGCGGTGCCTGCAGCCCGAGCCTTCTGCACGATCTGGGGAAACAGCGCGACGACCTTTTCGATTTCGTCTGCCGTGGTCGAGTCCCCGAGGGTAAACCGCAGCGCACTGGACGCCTCATCCGAGTTCAACCCCATCGCCTTGAGCACATGTGATTCTTCGGCGACTCCTGCCTGACACGCCGAGCCCGTTGATACCTCGACACCCTCGTGGTCAAACAGATACAGCGCCACTTCGCCCGAGGCGCCCTCGATGGTGACGTGGACATTGTTGGCGAGACGGTTCGACACCGCTCCCCTCACAATCACCCCGGGTTGTGAGGCGAGACCATCCATCAGCATGTCGCGCAGTTCGGTGAGTTTCTCATGGCGGGCCACCATTCGCTCTACTGCCCGACGGGCGACCCAGGCGAAGACGTGAGCTCCGGCGGCATCGAGGGTGCCCGAGCGGGAGGGCTGCTGCGCTCCCCCGTGCAGAAGCGTCTCGATGGGTGCCGCCTCACTGCGCATGATGAGCGCACCGACGCCCACCGGTCCCCCCAGCTTGTGAGCGCTAATCGTCATTGCATGGGCGCCAATGTCGGAGAGGTTCAGGGGCATTTGACCAAACGCCTGAATCGCGTCGAGGTGGGAAGAAATCCCGCGCGTTTCGGCGAGCTCAGCGAGGTATTCGACCGGTTGAACAGATCCGACCTCGTTGTTGGCCACAAGCGACGTGACACCAGCGACGCTCTCGTGTGGAACAGAGTCGAGTACCCGTTCCGCGTCCTCGAGGTCCATGACGCCGTCCGAGTCCACCTCGACCCACAGCGGGGTGGCAAAACCAGCTTTCTCCAACCACTCCACCGCGTCGAGCGTTGCGTGGTGCTCTGCTCGGGTCATCACGAGGCGGAGGGGTGAATCGGCGGAATGGGCTGCTCGGTGGGCAAACACACGGCCTTTGAGCCAGGTGTTGATGGATTCGGTCCCACCCGAGGTGAAGGTCACCTCCATTGAGTCAACCCCGGTGAGTTCAGCGATGTCGGCGCGCGCCTGCTCAACCATGACTCGCGCGGCCTGTCCCGCTTGGTGAATCGATGAAGGGTTTCCCACCATCGAGAGCGCCTCGAGGTAGACCTCACGCGCTTCGCGGCTCATCGGAGCCGTCGCCGCGTAATCGAGATAGATAGACACGTGAATCCCTAGTACAGCAGCGACGCGAGCGCCTGCCGAGCTTTCAACACCGCGGGGTGCGAAGGACCGGCGATATCAAAGTATTCGAGCAGCCGAGCACGCAGGGCATCTTTGCCGTCCTGATCGACACTGGGAAAGATTCCTAAGAGTCGTCGAAATGCGTCGTCGAGGTGACCTCCGGCGACATCCAAATCAGCCACGAGCATCTGAGAATTGATGTTGCCCGGTTCTGCCCCGGCCGCGTCCCGAATGGCCTGGGCGTCACGGCCAGAAAGCCGGCGCATCAGACCCACGTTGGCCAGTCCTGCCTTCGCATCCTGGTCAGCGGGAGCCTTCTTCAAGGCATCACGGTAGGCCTCTTCGGCTTCGTCGAGATTGTTCGCGCTGAGAGCGTCATAGGCGCGCTGGTGCTCAGGCGAGAGCGGAGTCTCCACCGGAGCTTCGCCCTCCGGGGACGCCTCCCCGGCGCCCTCTGGCTTGGGCATCACACCCGTCACGCCAGCCTGTGCGGCTGCCTGCAGAACCTGGTCAAACACCTGTTTCAACTGATCCTCGGGCGCCTGACCCTGAAACAGCGGTGCGGGGCGTCCTTGGATGATGGCGAAAACTGTGGGAACGCCAGTGATCTGAAGTGCTTGGACGAGTTGCGGTGCTTTTGAGGCGTCGAGGGTGGCGAGCACCAGCTTGCCGCCATAGCTTTCGATTAACGAACCCAGTTGGGGTTCGACGCCCTGGCCGTACACCTCGAGGATCACGGGAACCTGATTTGAGAGCTCGATGATCGCGCCCATCTGAGCCTCGTCGACGTCGCGCACAAAGGCCGACTGCGCAGGTCCTGCGGGCTTGTCTTTGCTGCGCGCGCGCTCAACGAGGGCTGAGAGGTCATAACCTCCGGAGAGGGGAATGTTGGGACCCGGCTGAGCCATCCGCGTCACCTTCCTACTCTTCTCGTGGTTCCAATTCTTCAGCGCCGACCAGAGCGTAGCTGTAGCCAACTACTCGGATTCTCTCGTCGGAGCCAATCGGGGGCACGTACCAGACTACGTGCATGTCGTAACGGGCCGAGAACCCGTCTGGGGACTGCGGTTGTCCCGTTAGCGCCCGCACGGCGGGGGTGGCGTTAATGTTCGCGCCACTCTCGACGGGACGCACTGACTCGGTCTCGGTGATCACGCCGAAAACCAGAGCTCCGTTTTCTCGAGTCGCGAGGGCCACGATTTGATCGTCAGTGACATCGATGGCGAGCTCCAGTTCCAAGTCACTTCCGAACGACTCGCTTCTCAGTTGCTGGCCGTCGGGTCCGACAAGGGTGTACAGGTCGTCGGTCAACGTATCGAATAAACCCCACGAGGGTGATTCGGGCCCTCGGGCGAGAACATCGGCGTAACCCGCCACCGTATCGGCGGGACTCACCGGCAACAGCTTCGAATCACGCGCCAGACGCGGCGCGCCCACATCGACCGTGGGCATCGCGGGCAGAATCACGTCTGGCGCGAGAAGCACCTGATAAATCAACTGATAGTCCGAGCGGGCCGACTCTTGGCGAAGGACGAGGCCCACGGAGGGCGAGTTTGCCTCGGCCCCCTCCTGAACGACGGCGAATACCACTCGCGGCCACTCGCGTGTTTGCTGAGGAACGAGCAGTCGTATCGGGGTGGTCGATACCGGCAGAATCTGCCCTAAGTCTTGGTCGAAGTCGCGCAGGCGATACTGTGCCTCGCGCATTGTGAAGGTGGGATTGGCCATGCGGCTCTCCAACAGACCCGCATCGAGAGCCTGGTCTGCGAGAAGAACCTGGTTCGCGACCCGCTCAACAATCGTGCGGAACTGAGCTTCCGTCACCGCGGGGTAGGGCGGGAGCGGGGCGGGAGCCGCTGGGGTGGTTTCGTCAGCGGGCTGTTGGGGTGCCGGTTCTGTTTCTGACATTGGTGCACAGGAACCCAAGGAGAGGATTCCGATGAGCGGCAACACCACGGCGCTGCGCTCGAGTCGACGCCGGCCCCGTCGGGGAAGCGGAGAGCTGGGCCGACGCGAAACGAGCCTCTTGGGTGCCTTGCGCTTCGGAGCAACCGGTGTTTTACGTCTCGGGCCCCGCCGGCGTCGAATATCGGCGAGCGCAATGGCGAGCAGGATAAAGCCAATCACCATGGCGATGATGCCGAGAGCAACCAGAAGCCCCGCGAAGGGCGACACGTTATCGAGCGGCCAGCTGAGCTGAACCACTCCAGGGGCAGCGCGTTTGCCGTCAGAAAAAATGACGACCGAAATGTTTTCGTCCCCGGTGAGTGAGACTTTCACCGCCTCGGTCTCTCGGTATTGCTCGAGCCACAAGTCTGAATTCAGTGGGGGTGGAACCTGAGACTGGGACCCGAGCCGGGGAACCGCATAGAGGGAATCGGCGACGTCGTCGTGGAGGATTGTCGTGAATCGGGAGGGGCGTATCCAACCCATCACGTCAGTCGTGCGGCCGTAGGCGACGATGACGCCGACTTCAGCGGTGGGTTCCGGGTCAACAACGGTCACGGTTTGGCGGCCCGGATGGCTGACGAGCGTGTCGCCAGGAATCACGATTACGGGGGCCGTGTGGTCGATTTCCACGGTTCGGATCAGGGTGTCTGGGCCGGCCCACACCGTGCGCAAAGCAATACCGACGGCCAGCGACACTATCGAGAGGAAAAGGACGAGCATTGCCGAGAGCAATCGCACGGCTGACTCCTTTCCCCGCGGTTCTCACACCCCAGCGGGGCCGACTATTTAGGGTAGCTGACGCGGTGTGCGAACAACGAGCAAGGTTAACTACACTCGCTTAAGCATCCGCTGAACGAAAAGAAGGTCCCCTTTTGGCCGACGGTTCTGATTTCTCGACGGAGTTGCGCGGTTATAAGCGCGGCGAAGTAGACGAGGCCCTAGCTGACCTCAAAGGTGAGCTCATTCGCGCATCGCGCGATCGAGCGAACGCGCTCGAAGAGCTCACCCAGGTCAGGGCTCAGCTCGCCGAACTGAGCGCTCAGGTGGAGCCGCAGAACGGTTCCGGCTACGCCAACCTCGGTGGACGTCTCGAGGCCATGCTGCGGATTGCCGAAGAGCAGTCGACCAGGATTATTTCCCAAGCTGACATCGATGCTGAGCTCATCATCGGCAGCGCGAAAGACAACGCCAAACTCACCCGCGACGAAGCGGCAGCTGAGGCCGAGCGAATCGTCGCGGACGCCCAATCCGCGGCCACGGCGCTGACCGAGTCGACTTCCGAAAAAACTGAGACCCAGATTGCACAGGCCAAGGCCGAAGCAGAACGCCTCGTCAACGAAGCAATCGAAGAGGCCGCCTCGATTCGAGGAGCCGTCTCGACAGAAACGGCAAAAATGCGGGCTAGTGCCAAGCGCGAGAGCGACGCGCTCCGCGCCGAGGTGAAACGTGAAATCGCGGAGCTCAAAGTCGTCGCAGACCGCGAACTCACCGAAGCGCGCCGTCAGGCCGCTGATCTCGCCCGAGAAATTGAAGTCGAGCGCGCCACCCACGAGCTCACACTGCGCAAAATTCAAGAAGAGGTTGCGCTGCGGAAAACCGAGATGGAACGCGAGTTGCAGGCGTCACACGCGAAGATTCAGCACGATAACGCCACTCAAGACGAGCGTCTCGCCCTCGAGGCGAGCCAGGCCCGAGCTGATCTCGACATCGAGCTCAAAGCTCGCCGCGCCGAAGCAGAGAAGGAACTGCTCGATGCCCACCAGAGGGCCGTGGAGCTCAACGATCGCTATTTGGCGGAGGCGAAGAGCCAATTGAAGGACACGAAGAAGCGCCTCGAGGCCTTGCGTGAGGAACACCGCAAGACGAGTGAGGCCATCATTGAGCTGAACTCAACAGGTCGAGCCGAAGCCGAACAGGCCGCTCGGACGATCATCGCTGAAGCCGAGGAGAAGGCTCGGGTCGTTGTCGCTGAAGCAAACCAGCAGGCAGATGAGAAGGTATCCGTGGCCGAGAAGCGGTTGATTGAGTTGCGGGCGGAGCGCGAAACCATTGCCGAATACGTCGAGTCACTTCGCTCGGTGATGGGAGACCTCAACCCAGACGAGAAGGCCGCGAGAGGCTCGAAGGCGAAAAACTAGTCCTGCGACAGCGAGTGGTCGTCCTCTGGCCACTCGGTGGGCAAGGGTAAGACGGCGGGATTGACCTGCCCGACGATTTCACCCAAGGCGAGTGTGGTGTATTGCTCGCCCACGAAAAGATGCTGAGCCCCCACCGCGGGAATCACGGTGGCGTGAGGAATGACGCTGAAGCGGCTGGTGGCCTCGGCGGGTTTCAGGAAGTCGTCGTGTTCGGGTACCAGGGCAACGAGCGGTTCACCTCTGCCGATCCACTTCGCGAGGTCCTCCCCTGTCGCGCGGTGCAGGGGTGGGGCAAGGAGGAACGCCCCTTCAAAGTGGCCCGCCCGATTCAGCGCGTGTTTGAGGATTACCTCGGTGCCAAATGACCAGCCAACAAGCCATAGCCGCGGGAGTCCCTGCGAATGGGCAAAATCAATCGCCGCTTCGAGATCGAAGCGCTCGAGCTCGCCCTCACCAAAGGAACCCTCTGATTGACCACGAGGAGAACTCACTCCGCGGAAATTGAACCTCAAGACGGCCAGGTCTGCCATGGCGGGTAGGCGGTTGGCCGCTTTACGGATGAGGTGAGAGTCCATATACCCACCGTGCGTGGGCAGCGGGTGAAAAAACACGAGAGTAGCGACCGGAGGGTGTTCTCTGGGAAGCGACAACTCCCCCACCAGGGTCATCCCATCTGACGTCGTGAATTCAACATCCCGCCTGATGGCGGGAAGCACGCTGGAGCTTCTGATTCTCATCCCTCAGTGAATCTTCCAACAGTAGCTGTGCCAGTGGCGACGGTCTTCTACCGCTCGCTGGGAGCCCATGAGCGAGAGTTCTTCCCACGCAACCAGGTGGGACTGCCCCGGTGGAATGATCTGGTCACAACCAGGACACCGATATTCCTTCTGCGCGTTTTTCTCACTGATGGGTTGAACGACCCAGCGGCTGCCCCGTTTTGTCTCCACCCGCCTCACGCCCGCGCGGATGCGGTCAAAATCGAGCTCCTCAGGCTCTTGATCGCGGTCGCGGTGACGTCGGCGAGGCATGAGCTAGTACCAGTTCTTCTGCTGGGAGTGCTGCCAGGCCGCACATGGCGATCCATAGCGAGCGTCGATGTAGCCCAAGCCCCATCGAATCTGAGTTTCAGGATTAGTGGCCCAATCCTCACCGGCACTCGCCATCTTGGCGCCGGGAAGTGCTTGTGGGATACCGTAGGCCCCGCTCGAACGGTTCTGGGCAAAATGATTCCAACCCGATTCCTTCGCCCACAGAGCGTGAAGGCACTGATACTCTCCCTCGTCCATTCCACCGGCGAGAACGAGGTCTCGAGCAATCGCTTGGGCGCTCCCCGGATCGGGGGTGCCGGTTGCCGGAACGCCAAATGACGGCGATTTGGTCACTGACCACTCACCATCGCGAATGATTTGCCCTCCGCTACCAGTCACCGTGAGGCCCGGTTCTGCCTCGCTGGAACCAGAGGTGAGGAAATAGGCGCTCGCCGGTGTGAGGTGTGGATTGACTAGAGGCCAGGCGAGAAATGCGGCAACACTGGCGAGCGCGAGTGTTGGCACGACGCGCTCTCTCAACCAAGAGGACCGTCGTGCTGGGTTGTGGGTCTGACGCCCGAGTGACCATCCGAACACAGTTGGCCCAGTTTAGCGGCGTGCGGCACGGAACTACCGAACCGCGAGAATAACCGAAACCGTCTCGTCGAGTACGCGGTCGACCTGAATTTCGTCGTATCCGCCTATTTGAGTGCGGAACTTCTGGTTACGCACCGTGGCAACCGAAATCGGTTCCTGTCCCTGGAAATAAGAGACGAGACGATCACAGAAGTCATCCACGTCGGAAACACGATAGCCCTGTCGCACCACAGTGGCCTTTCGGAATTTCTCTTTTCGGGGCCGAGCGACCCGATCAAGGATCTCTTGGGCCTGCGCACGCACACCCTTGAGGAAAGTGGATTCCCCCACCTCTTCGGTTTTACCCGCCCGCTCTCTCGCCGCAAAAGCCTCTTCGAGTCGCCACAGCGCTTGATCGACGGCGTGGGTCTCGTATCCGTCCGAGCTCACAAGAGTGAAGGAGACTTGCCGGATGACGGAGCTGTCGACGCCGTCCTCGAGGCCCTCATAGACACGCTTCGCGCGGTCAAGAAATTCGGTGACCTCGTCGGGCTGATAACCAGAGGTTCCCTTTTGCGCGGTCGGAAAAAGCTCGCTCACAGGCCCATTCTGCTGGCTGAGTGGGGCGAAGGGTGTTTCTACACTCCGAAAGCAATAAACCCGATTTTCGCTAGGTGAATAGCTGATAGGAGACGTAAACAACCGCCATTGACGGCAGCGCTGAATCGAGTCGATCCATGAATCCCCCGTGCCCCGGCAACAGGCTCGACATGTCTTTGATTCCTAGGTCACGCTTAATCAGTGACTCAACCAGGTCACCCATCGTCGCTGAACCCACGAGCAAAAGAGCCATCACGGCGCCCTGGGCCCAGCCGATTCCGAGCAGGAACTCGCCGAAAGACACTCCGGCGATTACTGCAGCAATCGTTGCTCCCGCGAGACCTTCCCAGGTTTTTGCCGGGGAAATCTGAGGGGCAAGTTTGTGGCGTCCGATGGCGAGGCCGGAGGCATAGGCTGCCGTGTCGATGGTCACCACGGTCACCACCCCGGCAAACACCCACCATTGGCCGCCCGCGGCGGCCTGTGTGACGATCGCGAAGGTGGCGAGGAAAGGCACATACACGACGACGAAGATGCCGCCCTGCACGTCTCGCAAGAAGGTTGGCCGCGCCGGGGGATGTAGTGCGCTGTCAATTAGACGCCCGAGCCCCACGGCCACGATGGCGATGAAAAGACCCAACAGCATGCCGTCGGGGCCAAAAAGATAACCGCTTGCCACGACTGCCAGGGAGACCATGACCATCCAGGCGCGGGGAAGACGAGAGCCCTTCTCTCGAAGCGCGGTGACAAGTTCCACGACTGCGAGAGAGACGAGGGTGCCAATGAAGATGAAGAAGAGGAGCGGGGAAAAGAGAAGGCTGCCGACGAACAGGCCGCCCAACAGCAACCCGACCGCGATGGCTTGCCACAGTGGTCGCCCCGCGCGCTCATCGATTTTTGCGGACGCCTCTTTAACCTGCGTTTCCCACTCTTGATAGGTGGCCTCGATGTCGCCGATGGCCTGCTCCAGGCGGCGGATGGGTTCAGGAGCCCCGCCGGACCGGTCGTCGTCTTGAGAAGAGCTCACCTGGGCTCACACTTCGAGAAGTTCGGCTTCTTTGCGCTTGAGAGCTTCGTCAATGTGGTCGATGTGGGACTTGGTCAACGCCTCGAGTTCTTTCTCACCACGCGCCACGGCATCCTCGCCCACCTCTGAGGTGAGTGCCTCCAAATCGTCTTTGGCTTTACGCCGAACGCTGCGCACCGAGACCCGGCCGTCCTCGGCTTTTTGGTGGGCGAGTTTGACGTATTCCTTGCGGCGCTCTTCATTCAACTCGGGCATGGTCACTCGGATGACATTGCCGTCATTTTGAGGGCTAGCGCCGAGGTTCGGGGCCGCCACGATCGCTTTTTCAATTTCCTTCATCGCGCTTTTATCAAACGGTGTGACGACCATGGTGCGGGCCTCTTGGACCTGCAGACTCGCGAGCTGTTCGAGCGGGGTGGGTGAACCGTAGTAGTCGACCATGATTTTTTGGAACAGCGCGGGGTTTGCTCGACCCGTCCGCACCGTCTGGAAATCGTTGTGGACGACCTCCAGGGCCTTGTCCATCTTGTCTTTCGCTTCTGCGAGAACGTCTTCAATCATGGGAGTCTCTTCCTCTCACACCCGATTCTACTGAGCGCGTTCAGGACACCAGGGTGCCGATGCGCTCCCCGAGCAACGCCCTAGTGACGTTTCCTGCGGGTTCCATACCAAACACCAGCATGGGCATCTTGTTGTCCATGCAGAGACTAAAGGCCGTCGAATCAACGACTTTGAGACCCTTGACCAGGGCATCCTGGTAGCTCAAGGTGTCGTACTTCTGAGCTGAATCGTCGACTTTGGGATCGGCAGAGTAGACGCCATCCACTCCGTTCTTTGCGACCAAGACCTCGTCGGCTCGGACTTCAAGGGCGCGCTGGGCGGCGACCGTGTCGGTCGAGAAATACGGCAGACCCGCACCGGCTCCAAAGACGACGACCCGTCCCTTCTCCAAGTGCCTAATGGCACGAAGCGGAATATAGGGCTCAGCAACCTGAGTCATCGAAATCGCCGATTGGACTCGGACCTGCGCTCCAGCCTGCTCCAAAAAGTCCTGCAGGGCGAGGGCGTTCATGACGGTGCCCAACATTCCCATGTAGTCGGCTCGGCGTCGGTCCATTCCGCGCTGGCTCAGTTCCGCTCCGCGGAAGAAGTTTCCTCCACCGACGACGACCGCCACTTCGACATCTTTCGCCGCTTCGGCGATTTCGCGCGCGATTTGTGCCACGACATCGGGGTTGACCCCGAGCGATCCACCGCCGAAAGACTCACCGGATAGTTTGAGAAGAACCCGTCGTCGATCGGCCATATGCGCTTCCTCCAGGTGGGTGGTTCTAGCCAGAAGGCTAGTACCTCACCGAAGTTTTTGGGGTTAGGCGCCGACCTTGAAGCGTGCGAAACCGCTCACCGAGAGACCCGCTTGCTCCAACACCTGACCCACGGTCAGCTTGTTGTCACGGGCGTAGTCCTGGTCCAGCAGAGCAATCTGCTTGAAGAAGGCGCCGAGGCGGCCCTCCACAATCTTCGGCAGTGCAGCTTCGGGCTTTCCTTCGTTGCGGCTGATTTCCTCGACGAGGGCGCGCTCCTTGTCGACCACGTCAGCGGGAACCTCGTCGCGCGAGATGTACTGGGGGTCGGCGAAGGAGATGTGCTGAGCTACGCTCCGCGCGGTCTCAGCGTCGGAACCGCTGTAGCCAAGAACCACACCCACTTGAGGGGGAAGGTCCTTGCTGGTGCGGTGGAGATAAATCGAGAACGCATCTGCTTCAAGGTGCGACACCCGACGCAGCTCGACCTTCTCGCCAATGATGGCGGCCTGGTCGGCGATGGTCTGCTCCACGGTTGAGCCGCCCAGCGGGGCCGCGAGCGCGGAAGCGACATCAGATGCCGATGCAGACTGAATCGCACCGAGAACCTCGTCGGCGAGAGCAATGAATTTCTCGTTCTTCGCGACAAAATCGGTCTCGCAGGCGAGTTCAATCATGAACGCGTGCCCGCCAGACTCCGCCGCGGCCACAAGGCCTTCGCTGGTCGAGCGGTCGGCGCGCTTGGCGTTGCCCTTTGCCCCCTTGAGGCGAAGGATTTCAGTGGCCTTCTCGACGTCGCCACCGGCTTCTTCGAGGGCGTTCTTGGTGTCGACCATTCCGGTCCCGAGAAGCTCACGGAGCTTCTTGATGTCTTCGAGTGACACGTTAGCCATGGTTGTCCCTTACTTGCTCTTAGCGTCTGTTTCGGTCTTCTTCGCGGCAGGCTTCTTGGCAGGAGCCTTTGTGGCCGCAGGCTTCTTCTCGGCCGCCGTTTTCGCGGGAGCCTTCGCGGCGGGAGCTTTCTTGGCGGGGGCCTTCTTCGCCGCAGGCTTCTCCTCTACAGTCTCGGCCTTCTTCACCGGAGCCTTCTTCGCGGCAGGCTTCTTCTCTGCCGCAGCAGTCGCGGGAGCCTTCTTCGCGGGAGCCTTCTTCGCGGCGGGCTTCTCTTTGGCAGCAGCAGCGGGTTCTTCCGCGGCAGCAGGTGCCGGGGAGTCAGCGCCCGCTTCAAGTAGCTCACGCTCCCACTCAGCGAGGGGCTCAACGGCGGAGACGTTGCCTTCGGCTTCAGGCTTCTGGTGACGCTCGATTAGACCTTCAGCGACGGCGTCGGCAATCACCTTGGTGAGTAGCGCGACCGAACGAATCGCGTCGTCATTGCCGGGAATCGGGTAGGCGAAGTCGTCAGGGTCGGCGTTGGTGTCGAGAATTCCGATGACCGGGATACCGAGTTTCTTGGCCTCGTCAATCGCGAGGTGCTCGCGGATGGGGTCAACAACCCAGAGCGCACTCGGAGTCTTCTGCAGGTTGCGGATACCACCGAGCGATTTGTGAAGCTTGTCGAGCTCGCGCTTCTTCAGCAGTAACTCTTTCTTTGTGTAGCCCTGGGTAGTGTCGTCGTAGTTGATTTCTTCCAGTTCCTTCATGCGGCCAAGACGCTTGGTCACGGTCTGGAAGTTGGTGAGAAGCCCACCGAGCCACCGCTCGTTGACATAGGGCTGGCCGACGCGAGTGGCCTGCTCGGAGATGGCTTCCTGCGCCTGCTTCTTCGTTCCGACGAAAAGCACGGTGCCGCCGTGGGCAACCAAGTCCTTGACGAAGTCGTAGGCGCGGTCAATGTATTCCAACGACTGCTGGAGATCAATGACGTGGATGCCACTGCGCTCGGTGAGGATGAATCGTTTGACTTTCGGGTTCCAACGACGAGTCTGGTGTCCGAAGTGAACGCCGCTGTCGAGCAGCTGGCGGATAGTAATGACGGCCATGGCCGTGCTCCTTCTATGGTTTTCGGTTGATGCGTCACCCGGCGGGTGATGCCCTGGTGTCGCACAGCCCCACCACCCCAGACGAAAACGTCGAGGACCGTTGGTCAGACCGTGTGATTCGACACGCGAATTCAGCCGACTTCGCCGACTGTGGTTCAAGCATACCGGCGTGTGAGGCCAAGCGCTATTTCCGGTGATGTCCACAACCCGCCCTCCGGGCGCGACTCACCTCGAAAATCGCCGGTTCACCCTCAGTGCTCCCCAAAGCGCGACGATGACGCCATGCGGAGTATCTCGGTCGCCCTCGTCCTCACGTTGGGACTCACGTCACCTCCCCCGGCGATCTGGCATAGGCCGGTCGACGGTGACCTTCGAGTGATTCGTGATTTTCTCGCTCCCCCGAGCCCCTGGGGCGCGGGACACCGAGGACTCGACCTCGATGCCCGAATTGGTGCCACGGTGCGGGCTCCCGTGTCGGGTCGGATCTCGTTCTCCGGCCGAGTGGTCAACCGCGGCGTAATCACCATCGAGACACCGGACGGGTGGCTCGTCAGCATGGAACCAGTCGAAGCCTCGGTGAGCTCTGGCCAGGTCAGTGCCGGTCAAAAGGTGGGGGTGCTCCAATCGGGGCACTGCCCCGGAGGGTGCCTACACATCGGGCTCAGGATTGACGGCGAATATCGCTCCCCCGCGCGGGAATTGGGAATCCTGCGCCGGGCGGTGCTACAACCTTTGGGCTAGGCGCGCGGGTGAGCCTGCTCGTAGGCCTTTTTGAGCCTCTCTACCGACACGTGGGTGTAGAGCTCGGTGGTGGCGAGCGAACGGTGCCCCAGCATTTCTTGCACGCTTCGAAGGTCCGCGCCGTGGTCAAGCAAATGGGTCGCCGCGGAGTGGCGCAGGGTATGGGGTCCCCTAGGCCCCGAACCCGGGTGCTCACCCAGGAGCGAAGACATCAGTCCGTAGACACTGCGGGGATTGAGCCGCCTGCCCTGAGCTGACAGAAAAAGAGCATCTCCACTACCGAGGCTCGCGAGCGCGGGGCGCGCGGTGTCGAGATAGGCGGTAATCGCGCGCATCGCGGGCTGCCCGACGGGTGCGACTCGCTCGCGATCGCCCTTCCCCTTCACCGTGATGGTGCGCTGGTCGGGATTGAGTGAAGCCAGATCGGCCGAGCAGAGTTCACTTACCCGCAATGCCGAGGAATAGAGCAGTTCAACCACTGCGAGATCGCGCAGGGCGTTGGGGTCTGCCGACTCTGCCCGAGCGGAAAGGGCGTCGAACATCTGCGAAATCTGTGTCTCGTTGAGTACTCGGGGTAGACGTTTGGGAGCTTTGGGCTGATGCAGTTTCAGGCCGATGTCGGAGGCTGTGTGCCCCTGTTGGTGAAGCCAGCGGGTAAAACCCCTCACGCTCGACACCCTGCGCCGCAGCGTGGTCGGGCTCAAACCAGACGACGCTGCCGACCACAGCCACTCCCGAAGCGTCTCAGAATCAATGTCCGACACGTTGGTCTTTCCGTGACGTTGCAGATATCCCTGGAGGGCTGCGAGGTCCGCCGAATAACTCTTGAGGGAATGTGCGGACAGGGTTTTCTTCGCCTCGCGACCGTCGAGGTAAAGGTGTATCGCCCGTTTCGCATCCACGGCTCTAGCTTTTCGAACGAAAACCAGCCTCCCCGCCCGACACACCGAACTCCGAGTTCACTCTGAGCTATTCGCCAGCCTGGTTTTGGTCCACCCGCCGGTTGAAGTCTGAGGTCTTCGAAGAGAACATTTCGCGTCGCTGTTGGGCATCCATAGACATGATCATCGGAAGGTAGTCGGTCGAGTGACTAAAGAGCTGGGGCATGTCCGTAGCGGGAATGTCCGAGAACACGAGCTGGTTCGAATACACGCTGACAAGAGAAGAACCGTGGGCGCGGTCGACACCCTTGAGAAGAAGCGATGAATCGGCCGCGAGGTCGACGTTGTAGCAGGCAGCGGCGGCAACGGATACGGGGATCCCGTCGACCACCGTGTGGGTCGAATAGTGAAGGTGGCCGGCGAGGATTCCTCGGACGTCGCTCCCCCTGATCGCTTCCCAAAGCAGCGCCTGATTCTCGAGCTCAATCAATCCCATCAGCGGGACAACGGTCGGGATCGGCGGGTGGTGCAGCGCAAGCAGCGTTCCCCTCGGAGCAGCCGTCACCAGTTGCTGAGCGAGCCACTCCCACTGTTCGTCGACGATTTCACCGTGGTGATAACCCTGAACAGACGTATCGAGTGCGATGATGCGTAAACCATCAACGTCGTAAGCGCGGTCTCTGGGTGCCGAAGTGGCCTGCTCACCCCACATCACCTCACTAAAGGGCTCCCGTTCGTCATGATTGCCCATCACCCAAATCACTTCGGCCGAGAGGGCCTCGGCATGAGGGGTGACCAGGTCTTTGAGTTGACGATAGGCGTCGGCTTCGGCACGCTCGGCGAGGTCCCCCGTGAAGACAAGCGCCCGAATATCAAGATCACTGTGTCGAATGCGCTCAAACATGTCATCAATCCGCGAGGCGGTATCGATTGAACCGTGAAGGAGCTTGCCTCCGCCGAGTAGGTGGGTGTCACTCACGTGGAGGATAGAAAAATCGGGGCGAGGGTGTTGGCTAAGCGGCTGGTCCACCCCTCGAGCCTAGACAGCGACCGAAGCGGAGGGAAGCTCCGCCAGCATGCCCGCTGAAATGCGTCCCTGATGCGGCAGCGGCTGGGCTCCCCATTCCTCAATCAACCTCTGATTGCCAGCGTTCTCCCGTGATTCAAAGCGGTAGCTCACCGAATAAAGTCCCCTGCCGAGAGTGGCCGCATGCGACGCCGTCGATAGTGCCCCGGATCGAATCGGGCACTCCACCACGATGGTTGCTTGGGAGAGGGCAGCAATCAACCGATTTCGCGCGAGAAATGATGTGGGTGAGATGGGTTTTCCCGGCGGCGTCTCACTCATCAGCACCCCCCTTGACGCGACCGACTCGAACAATCCCACGTGCTCGCGCGGATAGTCGCGATCCACGCTCGTTGCGGCCACCACCACGGTGGGTACTCCGGCCCTCAGTGCGGCCCGATGCGCAATCGCATCGACCCCGAGCGCTCCCCCGGACACGATGGTGAGACCGTTCTTCACCAGCGTGCGGCAAAGATCTCGCGTGGCAATGGCGCCGGTGACACTGGGGCGCCTGGTTCCCACGACGGAGACAAGTGACCGGGGCTCGCTCAGGATGTCGAGCTGCCCCCGGCTGAAGACCAGCAATGGTCGATGCGGGCCTAGGTCATCGAGTGAGCTAGGCCATCGCTCATCACCGGGGAGAGTGACGGCGATGTTGCGTCGATCACAGCAATCGACGACGACATCGACATTGCGCTTGGAGGGCATCGTTGGATAGCGCTGAATGAGATTGACCAGGTGAGCCTCACGGGGCGAAATGCGCCCCTGCCGATCGCGCCGGAGCTTTTGAGCCGCAGAAAATGCCTTGTGGGCGGCGTCCACGGCGCCCCATTGTTCGATGCACTCCCCTGCGATTCGATCACCCGGGTCGACCCAGAGAGCCCACCAGATCCGGGCTCGACACTCGATGGACCACTGGTCAACCTTTGGCATGCCTGTATCACCTCGGCAGGGAGTGTGATCGAAGGTGACAGCCGTGCACGGGGGAGTGATGAGAGCCGGGGACAAAGGGTCTCACCCCCGAGCTGTGGACTACTCCTCGAGGGCGAGATCCTTCGGGAGTTTCAGTTCCTTGTTACCCAGCTCCTCGATGTTGATGTCCTTGAAGGTCATGATTTTCACCGACTTCACGAACCGGTCCGAGCGGTAGATATCCCACACCCAGACGTCGTTGAGGGTGAGTTCGAAATAGAAGTCACTGCCGCGCTCCACCACAACCTGGGTGACATCGTTTGCGAGATAGAAACGACGTTCCGTCTCGACCACGAACTGGAACTGGGTGACAACGTCTCGATACTCGCGATAGAGAGCAAGCTCCGCTTCGCGGTCAAAATCGTCGAACTCTTCATCCATCGTGTGAAGTCTAACCCTCGTCGATAGCGAGCTCGGTGGGCCTAAGCCACGTCATTCGGTGTAATTCACAGGGGCCGAATTGCTCAATGGCCGCCATGTGTCCCGTGCTGCCATAGCCCTTATTGGAGGCAAAACCGTAATGGGGAAAGAGTGAGTCAGCGTCAATCATTTGGCTGTCACGAGTCACCTTCGCGACGAGAGAGCTCGCCGCGACAGAGACACAGTCTCGATCTGCCTTGACCTGGGTAATCACGCTAATCGAGTAGTCGAGGTGTGGGGAGAGCCAATTGTGATGGCCATCCAACAACACCACCGGAGACCAGGAGCTATCGAGCCAGGGGGAAAGTTGCCCAAGCGCCCTTGCACCGGCTCGACCCAGGGCTTTCGTAATTCCCACAGAGTCAATTTCCTGGGGACTCGACTCCCCCACAACTACTGCAGGAAGCCAAGACTTGACCGCATCTGAGAGAGGCCCCCGCTTCTTTTCGGAGACCAATTTTGAATCTCTAATACCCTCTGGCCCCTCTGAGAGATCGATTGTGAACACTGCGGCCGACACCGAAACCGGACCGGCGAGCGCACCTCGGCCCACCTCATCCATCGCGATGATGACGCGATGGCCGGCCGCGAAAAGCTCCTCTTCTCGCTGCCTGGTGGGAATCACTCGCCGCCCTCGAGGGAAGAAATTCCCTGGAACACGTCGGGATAGTTATCCAGCCATGCCCAGTGCTCGGCGGGCCAACTCACCACCACCGCTCGACCCACCACGTTGTCAATCGGGACGAAGCCTCCACCGGGCTTCGAGAGATTCGCGCGGGAATCGGCTGAGTTATAGCGGTTATCGCCCATGACCCACAGGGAGCCCTCCGGTACTTTCACCGAAAAAGAGGTGCC
>JAYODB010000006.1:37501-41059 GCA_038106075.1 Cellulomonadaceae bacterium
TATCGCCCATGACCCACAGGGAGCCCTCCGGTACTTTCACCGAAAAAGAGGTGCCGCTCACCTCGTCCACACCGTCGGGCAACCGCAGGTAGTTCTCCTGCAGGGGAACACCGTTTACCGTCATCGCCCCCAGCGGATCACAGCAGACCACAGTGTCGCCCGGAAGTCCGATGACTCGTTTGATGAGGTGATTGACGCCCGCCTGGTCCGGCATGCCCAGGCGCACGGCCACCCAGTTAAAGAGGTTGGTGAGGGGATCGTCTTCTGTGGCGAGCCCTGAGGGAAGCCAGCCACCCGGGTCGACAAACACCACCACGTCGCCGCGGTTGATATCGAACAGCCCGGGGGTCAACTGGGAGACGATGACACGGTCCTCAACCATCAGCGTGTCCTGCATCGAGGCTGTCGGAATCGAAAAGGACCTAATCAGGAAGGTCTTGATCAAGAACGACACAATCAGGGCCGCGAAAACGATAATCACCACATCGCGGAGTACCACGTAGGCGGCACGCCCCACACGACGCATGATCGAACCCGCAGGTGAACGAGACACCGGGGGTCACCCTCTCTCTACGGAGATTAGGACTCGCGCTTTTCGCGGATACGAGCCTTCTTGCCCTTCAGGTCGCGCACGTAGTACAGCTTGGCGCGACGCACATCACCGCGAGAGACGATTTCGATTTTGTCGATTACCGGCGAGTGAAGCGGGAAGGTACGCTCAACACCCACCTGGAAGCTGACTTTGCGGACGGTGATGGTTTCTTTGAGGCCGTGCCCTGCACGAGCCAGGACGATGCCCTGAAACACCTGGATACGAGAGCGGTTACCTTCAACGATGTTCACGTGAACCTTGACGGTGTCACCGGGACGAACGTCGGGAAGTTCGGACTTCAGCGATTGCTGGTCGACGACATCGAGAGTCTGCATGGTGTTTCGCTTTCCGGGGCACCACGGGATGCCACACTGATGAGGTTTCGAGAGTAGATACTCTCCGAAATCGGTATGGAACCCGGAAATCTCCCCCGTGGCAGAAGCCGGATTACCAACGCTCTAGTGTGCCACATTCACTGGGTCTAAGCGAATTAGCGTCAGCTACCCTAGAGAAGCAACACCACCACTCAAAGGGGGAACCAATGAGCGATTCAGCACCTCTCATTGGTGAGCCCCGCGTCACCATCGGCGATTACCTGCGCAGAAACCTGCCACTCTCGAAATCAGCGCAATGATTCCCCGGCATTCCAGGGCCACCATCGAACAGATGCGGCCGGCGGGCTCCTTTGTCGCAGACGTCCTCGCCGAACTGGTGGAAACCGCAAAACCAGGAGTCAACCTACTTGAACTCGACGAGCTCGCCCACGGTCGAATTCGAGAAACCGGTGCGACAAGTTGCTATATCGACTACCACCCTTCCTTTGGCGGATCCCCCTTTGGGAAGGTGCTGTGCACCTCCGTCAATGACGCCGCGCTCCACGGCCTCCCCCACGACTACACCCTTGTCGACGGGGACCTGCTGTCTGTCGACTTCGCTGTCGAACTGGGCGGTTGGGTTGCTGACGCCGCTCGGAGCGTCGTAGTGGGGCAGGGACATGCCGATGATCAGCGATTGATTGACGCGACAGAAGCTGCGCTCGTCGCGGGGATATCCATGGCCCTTCCGGGCAATCGGCTCGGGGACATCTCTGCCGCCATCGGGGCGGTGAGCAAAGAGTGGGGATATCCGGTGAACACGGAGTTTGGTGGCCATGGGGTGGGCCGCACCATGCACGAGGACCCCTCCATTCCCAACGACGGCGATCCGGGGCGCGGCCCGCTGTTGAAGCCGGGGATGGTCTTTGCCATCGAGCCGTGGCTGATGGCGGGAACCGACCAAATTGTTGTTGACCCAGACGGTTGGACTCTACGAAGTGCCGACGGCTCTCGCGCGGCCCACACCGAGCACACCGTGGTCATCACCAAAGAGGGCCCGCTCGTGCTGACCGAGCGCCCCTAGTCCAAGAGATCAGGGCGGTTGCGCTTCGTGCGCTCCAGAGACTGCTCGTCTCGCCAGCGAGCGATGTCGCCGTGGTGGCCGCTGAGCAACACCTCGGGGACGT
Organism: Cellulomonadaceae bacterium; assembly: GCA_038106075.1. Lineage (GTDB taxonomy): Bacteria > Actinomycetota > Actinomycetes > Actinomycetales > Microbacteriaceae > Pontimonas. Next base: position 39,595 of record JAYODB010000006.1, read on the forward strand.
CTAATCCCCGCCAGGTGGCGGGTTTGGTGTAGCTCGGGTATTCAACGAGCCCATCCTGGTGGCTCTCCTCAACGAGAGACTCGGGGTTACCCACCACACCCGGAATAAGTCGAATGACGGCTTCGAGCATGACGAGTGTGGCCACCTCACCGCCGTTGAGAACATAATCACCGATGGTGACTTCAACGACGCGGCATCGGTCGCGGTAGTACTCCACCACGCGTTGATCGATTCCTTCGTAGCGCCCACACGCGAAAACGAGATGCGACGAAGCCGAGAATTCTTCGGCCATTGGTTGACTAAAGGGAACACCTGCGGGGGTAGGAACGACGAGGGTTGAGTCCTCGGTGAGGAGGGAGTCCAACATTTCACCCCACGGTTGCGCCATCATCACCATCCCCGCTCCCCCGCCATAGGGGGTGTCGTCGACGGTGCGATGGCGATCAGTGGTGACCTCTCGAAGATCGTGAACACTGATGTCCACGACACCCTGCTCCCTTGCTTTCCCAATCAGGGAGAGTGAAAGTGGAGAAAAGTAGTCGGGGAAAATACTCACCACGTCAACGCGGAGGCTCATTCGTCCTCCTCCGTAATGGGTTCAAACAATCCTCCTGGCGGAGTCACCCGGACAAACCCTCCGTCAATGTTGACCTCCGGCACAAACTGTTTCACAAACGGCAGGAGCACTTCGTCTCCTCCGTTTGTCGCGACGACGAGAAGGTCTTGGGCGGGGAGGTGGTCAAGCCTCTGAATCTGTCCAATCGCAGTGTCATCGCGCACCACATCGAGCCCCACAAGCTGGTGGTCGAACCACGCGTCGTCTTCACTGGGGCGATCCTCGGGGTCGTGCTCGACCCACAGAATTGCCCTCGCGAGACTCTCCGCAACCGTCCGGTCGTCGACACCTTCAAAAAACACCACCGGGGCCGCGTTGTAGTAGCGGAGCTCCTTAATGGTGAGCTGCTGGCCGAACCACGGAGAATCCGTGGGGACTTGGACGCTCACCTGAGCTCCCGGGCGAAAGCGCAGGTCGGGCTCATCGGTGTAAAGCTCGATTTTCAACGCACCTTTGAGGCCGTGTGCTTTGGTGAGGCGTCCCACCCGCAGTTCGGCTCGTTGCGGTTTCGGAGCAGGTAGGCCACCGGGGCGGCCAGACATTAGGACTCCGGGTCGACGACGTCGACGCGGACGCGCTTACCGCGAGAAAGCGCGCCAATGACGGTGCGAAGGGCCTTGGCGGTGCGGCCACCACGGCCAATCACACGACCCAAATCGTCGGGGTGGACCCGAATTTCGAGGGTTTCACCGCGGTTACCTTCTACCGCCGTTACGCTCACCTCGTCGGGGTGTTCAACAATCCCCCCGACGAGGTGAGCGAGCACGCGGTCTAACAACTGAACTACTCGGCCTTCTGCTCTTCAGTCGACTCTTCTGCAGCCGGAGCCTCCTCAGCGGGGGCTTCCTC
>JAYODB010000006.1:41159-52428 GCA_038106075.1 Cellulomonadaceae bacterium
GGGGCTTCCTCGGCTGCGGGCGCTTCTTCAGCAGGAGCCGCCTCTTCAGCGGGAGCTTCCTCAGCGGCGGGGGTCTCCTCGGCGGCGGGGGCTTCTTCGACTACGGGAGCCTCAGCGGCAGGCGCTTCAGCCTCGGCGGCGGGAGCCTCTTCCACGGGCTTCTCAACCTTGGCAGCCTTCGGACGAAGAACAGGCTTCTTCTTCGTGTCGGGCTTGAATTCTTCTTTGGCTTCAGGAGCTTGAACAGTGCTCTTCGCACCCTTCTCACCCTTGAAGGTTCCCCAGTCACCGGTGAGCTTCAAAATGGCCATCACCTGTTCGGTGGGCTGAGCTCCCACACCCAGCCAGTACTGAGCGCGGTCAGACTTGACCTCAATCAGCGAGGGGTTCTCGGTGGGGTGGTATTTACCGATTTCTTCAATCACGCGACCGTCGCGCTTAGTGCGTGAGTCGGCGACGACGATGCGGTAGTAGGGCGCGTGGATTTTTCCCAGGCGCTTCAAACGGATTTTGACAGCCACATTTCTCCTGTAGTGCTTGAAAGGTGCACACCCGTGATCGAAGGTGGGGACTCGTCACGAGTAGCGATGGAAAACCACGGAAGCCAGATAGAGGGTCGGACGACCGCGTTACCAGTCCCCTATTGTGGCAGATTTATGCCGAAGCGCGAAACCGCGCGGGCCCTAATTCAGGCCGAAACTCGAGCCACTAGACGATTCGCCCCCACCGAGCGCTTGCTGGGCGCGCTTTGCCGGGTTTCCTGAACGGGATTGGGGCTTTTTCTTGCCCTGCTTACGCTTCGATTTTCCACTACCCGCGCCTCCAGGAATGGGGCCCATGCCCGGAATCTGCGGCACACCGCCCTTCGCGACGGTCTTCATCATTTTCTGCGCCTGCTCAAAACGGGTCATCAACTGGTTGACCTCAGTCACCGTGACACCGGAGCCCATTGCGATTCTCTTGCGACGGGAAGCGTTGAGGAGCCTCGGTTGGCGACGTTCCGCTGGCGTCATTGAACGAATAATCGCTTCGGTGCGAGTCAGTTCGCTCTCGTCGATGTTCTCAATCTGCTCTTTCATCTTCCCCGCACCGGGAAGCATGCCCAGCATCGACTGCAGAGACCCCATCTTCTTCACCTGCTGCAACTGTTCGAGGAAGTCTTCAAGGGTGAACTGTTCGGAGAGGAACTTCTGTTCCATCTCCGCCCGGGTTTCCTCATCGAAGGCTTTCTGAGCCTGCTCAATCAGGGTCATCACGTCACCGAGGTCGAGGATTCGGCTCGCCATTCGGTCGGGGTGGAACACTTCGAAGTCTTCGAGTTTTTCGCCCACCGAGGCGAAGAGGATGTCACGGTCGGTGACACCCTTCACGCTCAGAGCCGCCCCACCCTTTTGGTCACCATCAAGCTTGGTGAGCACCACCCCGGTGAAGTCGACACCTTCACCGAAGGCTCTGGCGGTCTGCACGGCGTCTTGACCGACCATCGCGTCGAGCACGAAAAGCACTTCATCAGGGTCGACCGCTTTTCGGATAGACCGTGCCTGCGCCATCATCTCCTCGTCGACACCGGTGCGACCGGCGGTGTCGACGATGACGATGTCGTGGAGTTTGTCTTTGGCGAACGTGATGGAGTCATTCGCGACCTTGACCGGGTCTCCCACGCCACTGCCCGGCTCGGGGGCAAACACGGCAACACCCGCCTGCTCCCCCACGATCTGCAACTGATTGACGGCACCGGGGCGCTGGAGGTCACAGGCCACGAGAAGAGGGGTGTGGCCTTCAGATTTCAACCACAGCGCGAGCTTCCCCGCCAGCGTCGTCTTACCCGCACCCTGCAAGCCCGCGAGCATGATGATGGTCGGAGGGGTCTTGGCGAACTCGAGGCGCCGACCGGTCCCTCCCAAAATCGACACCAATTCGTCCATGACGATGCTGACGACCTGCTGAGCGGGGTTCAGGGCTTTGTTGACGTCGTCGCCCAGTGCGCGCTCGCGCACCTTCCCGGTGAAGTCTTTGACTACTTCCAAGGCAACGTCTGATTCGAGGAGTGCCCGGCGAATTTCACGCACCGTGCCGTCGATGTCACTGGGCGACAGCCGGCCCTTCGAGCGCAAATTGCGGAAGGTTTCGGTCAATCGATCGGAGAGCGAACCAAATGCAGCCATGGTGCGCCCAGCCTAGTCGAGGCAGATGGGCTGGCTCGGGTGCGTAGTCTGGGCAGATGGCAGTCCACGAGTTTGACCATCACCAGCCCGCCGTGGCCGACACGGCCTTCATCGCACCCAGCGCAGAACTGATCGGCCAGGTCACCATCTCCGAACAGGCCTGTGTACTGTTCAACGCGGTTCTTCGGGGTGACACGGAAGAGATTTCCTTGGGTCAGGGCTCAAATATCCAAGACGGAGTCGTCGTCCACGCCGACCCAGGGTTTCCCGCTCGTATCGGATCGGGGGTGAGCGTGGGGCACAACGCGACTCTTCACGGCTGCACGGTCGAAGACAATTCGTTGATCGGTATGGGCGCAACCGTGCTCAACGGTGCAGTCATCGGAGCGGGCAGCCTGGTGGCAGCGGGAAGCGTCGTCCTCGAAGGAACGGTGATTCCTCCCCGCTCGCTCGTCGCAGGAATTCCCGCATCAGTAAAGCGGGAGCTCCGAGATGACGAATACAACGGGGTCGTGCAGAACGCGGAACACTACGTGGCGCTGAGCAGAAAATATCTTTCCGCCTCGTAGCGCCTACTCCATCAGCGCTTCGGCGAAACGCTTCGCCGAGAAACCGCGCAAATCATCGATGCCCTCACCTTCACCGATGAGTTTCACGGGCAGACCCGTCTTGTCTTGAACCCCCAAGACAAAGCCGCCGCGAGCCGAACCATCCAGCTTCGTGACGACCAGTCCGGTCACTCCGGCCTGTTCGAGGAACGCCTGGGCCTGCTGTAGGCCGTTTTGGCCGGTTGTGGCGTCGAGAACGAGCAGAACCTCAGCCACCGGCTGAATCTTCTCGATGACCCGGCGAATCTTGGAGAGCTCGTCCATCAGCCCCGTCTTCGTGTGGAGTCGACCGGCGGTGTCCACCAGGACGATATCGATTCCCTCGTCTTTTGCCCGCGCTACCGCCTGGTAGGCAACCGAGGCCGGGTCTTGGCCGTCTTTCTCGGGAGCCACAAGGTGGGCACCGGCGCGTTCGGCCCAGACCGATACTTGCTCGACCGCAGCGGCCCGGAAGGTATCGGCGGCCGCGACCACCACGCTTCGTCCCGCTTTGATCAGGAACCGAGCAAATTTTCCCAGCGTCGTGGTCTTGCCCACTCCATTGACACCCACCAGCAAGACCACGGCCGGCCGGTCGGTGAGATTCAGGGTGGGATCGTGTCGTGCCAGACGCGTTTCGATGGTCTCCACCAGGAGCGCCTTGACGTCTTTGGGGTTGGTCAGACCGATTCGCTCTGACTCTTCCCGCACCTCGGCAACAAGGGATTCGGCATAGTCAACTCCCGCATCAGCGGTGAGAAGGGCGTCTTCGAGCTCTTCCCAGGTCGACTCGTCGACGGTCTCTTTCTGCCACAGTCCGCGCAGTGCGCGACCGAGCGACCATGACGCCACGGACTATTCCCCGTCGATGGGTTCGAGGCCAATGACGGGAGCGCGCTCGGACGAGGTGGTGGGAGTTTCCGAACGCTCGACAATGGCTGTGGTCAGAATGGAGGCGCTCAATACGCCCGCGATGGCGATGAGAGCCCATCCGACTGCTTGCTTGCGACCCACGATGTCAGACTACCTCCGCGTCTCTTCCCTCGCACCCCTCGGCACTAGGCCGAGACCGCTGATTCTCTGACTCGTTGGCCGACGACCGCGCTCACACCGTCGTCGCGCATGGAGACCCCATAGAGCGCATCGGCGATTTCCATCGTGCGTTTTTGGTGGGTGATGATGATCAGCTGGGAGCCCTCGCGCAGGTTCTCCATGACGTCCAGCAGTCGGCCAAGGTTGGCGTCGTCGAGCGCCGCCTCGACCTCGTCGAGGATGTAGAACGGGCTCGGACGGGCCATAAAGATTGCCATCAACAGCGCGACGGCCGCGAGCGAGCGCTCGCCACCGGAGAGCAGCGAGAGTCTTTCGATTTTCTTACCACGAGGGCGAACGGCGACCTCGACTCCAGTCGTGAGCAGACTGTCGGGGTCGGTCAGAGACAGTGAGCCCTGGCCGCCGGGGAACAGCACGGGGAAGACCTCGTCGAACGCCTTCTTGGTGTCCTCAAACGCTTCGAGGAAGACGTCGCGCATCGTCTCGTCGATGTCGTCGATGATGGCGAGGAGATCCTTTTTGGAGGACAGGACGTCGTCGAGCTGCTCGGCGAGGAACTGGTGGCGCTTCTCGAGCGCCTGAAACTCTTCCAGAGCAAGCGGGTTAACGCGTCCGAGCTGTTCCAGCTGACGCTGGGCCTTCGCCAGTCGCTTCTGCTGTGCTTCACGGCTGAACACGCCGGGCTCACCGTCATCGTCTGACGGAACGGGCTGATCAGGACCGTATTCCCTAAGAAGAGAGTCGATACTCAAGCCGAGTTCTTCTTGAGCGCGTTCGGTGAGCTGAGTGAGGTGAAGGTTGCGCTCGTAAATGTGCATTTCGATGCTGTGCACCGACTCGGTCATTTGCGCGAGACGCTCGCGCAACTCGACTTCGCGCGCGCGCAGTCGTTGAATCGACTGGTCGGCTTCTTGCCGGGCCGACTCGAGCGCACCCAGCTCCCGCGAGGACTCCTCGAGCGCTCGGTTCGCCACCGACATCAGAGTGGGAGTGAGGGCACTAACCCGAACGGCCCGCTCGTGCACGGCGAGACGCTCTTGAGCTCGGGCAGCCTCTTGTTCGCGCTCCTTGCGCTCTTGCTCACGCCTGACGTCTAGCGAGGCTCGAACCTCTTTTTGATAGCCCAGTTTCGAGCGAGACTGTTCGACCACCACGCGGGCATCAATTTCTGCGGCACGAGCAACGTCAACAGCGTCAACGAGTGTCTCTCGGACTCCATCGTCGGTATCCGACGGGGGCTGCTCGGGCAGATTGGCGAGGTCTGCTTCCGCCTGATCAACGGCGTCTTGGGCCGAGTCACGATCGGTCTGCGCAGCCTCGACTCGAGCATTCAGACGCTCCCGTTCGGCACGAGCGGCCTCGACACTTGCGGCGTGGGCGGAGAGCGCCTGGTTTTGCTCTGCCCGTTCTGATTCCCTCTGCCGAACCACGGCGAGTTGGGTCTTGGCAGCGTCTGAGGCAGCTTCCAAATCTCCCTGGACTTGACGCACCGCTTCCGACTGGCGCTCCACTTCAGTAGATACCCGCTCGAGGTCACTCACTGCCTGATCGCGCTCGGCGATTAGCTCCACACTGCTGCGCTGCTGTCCGCTGCCTGACTGAACGAGGGTGTGTGAGAAGAGCTCTCCGGAGGTGGTCACAATGTGAACGTCTGAGGGCAGGTCATCTCTGCCCACCCAGTAGCGCTTGATTTCATCCAGACTCGACGCAATGAAGGTGCGGCGCAACAGCCGGGTCACCCCGTCGGGCCCTTTCACCACTGAGCGCGCGGGAGTGAGGCCCTCGAGTTCTAACAGCTCGGTGGGCTCGTCAGCCTCGTCGACAACGAGGTTGAGCTGTCCGTCCTTGCCGGAGGCCTCCTGCGAGAGCTCATAGGCATCCGCCCGTGAGGTCACAACTAGCGCGTCCGCGAGCGCACCGAGAGCTCGCGCCACCGCCGTCTCGTATCCGGGGGTAATGGAAATCAATTCGGCCACGCGACCCTTGACACTTCTGCGGTCAGTCACCTCGAAAGCGGTCTCCGACTCGAGCGCGAGTGTGAGGGCTTGAACCTTCGCCGCGAGCGCGTCTTTCTCGCGCTCAGAGCGGTGCAGTTCGCTTCGCGATGCTTCCAGTTGAGAGGTCAAAGCGGCTTCAGCTCCCCACGCCTGCTGGAGTGCCTCCTCAGCCTCTCGAAGGGCCTCGTCGCCCCCTTCGGAACCCTCTGCCGAAAACTCACCCATTCGAGACTCGAGTTCGGCCACGCGAACCTCCGCCGCGTCGAGGGCGTCTTTGGTGCGCTGGAGGTCGGCTTCGGCGTTTTCCACCCGTGATTGCGCAACGGCGAGGGCTTCCTGTTTTGCCTGCGCGGTTGCCCGCCAACTCAGCCACGCCTCGCGAGCTCCCCGCACCTGTTCGTCGTGAGCGTCTAGGGCTGCCTTAGCACGCGCGGTCACGGCGGCGAGCTTGCCGAGCTCTTCTTCAACACGCTCCACTTCGGCCTCGGCTTCACTGATGGCCTCGTCTGCCGCGACCAGGTCGGCCTCGGTCACGGTCGACACCACTCGAGACGCCGCCTGTGGAGCACCGAGCAAACTCACGCGCTCGGTTGCGAGGGCATGAAGCGATGAGATGCGCTCGGCTACGCGGCGCAGTTCGTTGTCGCGCTGGCGGACCTGTTCAACGGGGCTCTCGGCCAGGGTTTTTTCGGCAGCCTCCCGCTCGTGACTCACCCGGTCGAGCTCATCCTTTACCACCTGACGTTCGCTCGCGGTGTTGCCCTCAGTGCGCTGATATTCCGCGAGCTCCACTTTCAAAGTGTGAATGTCATCGGCGAGAATTCGAGCTTTGGCGTCCCGCACCGTCGCCTGAATGTTCTGTGCTTCACGGGCGACCTCAGCCTGGCGCCCCAGGGGCTTTAACTGACGACGAATCTCGTTGATCAGGTCCTGCAAGCGGGTGAGGTTCGCCTCCATTGACTCGAGCTTGCGAACGGTCTTTTCTTTGCGCCGACGGTGCTTCAAGATTCCGGCGGCCTCTTCGATGAATCGCCTGCGGTCATCAGGGGTGGCGTGGAGGACTCCGTCGAGCTGTCCCTGTCCGACGATGACGTGCATTTCTCGACCAAGTCCGGTGTCGCTCAGAAGCTCTTGAACGTCGAGCAGTCGGCACTGCTCACGGTTAATGGCGTATTCGCTGGCTCCGTTTCTGAAGAGGGTGCGCGAAATCGTGACCTCGGTGTAGTCGATCGGGAGGGCGCCGTCAGAGTTGTCGATGGTGAGGCTCACCTCAGCTCGCCCGAGGGGACCGCGCGACTGGGTTCCCGCGAAGATCACGTCTTCCATGGAGCCACCGCGGAGGCTCTTTGCCCCCTGTTCGCCCATCACCCACGACAAGGCATCGACGACGTTGGATTTACCCGAACCATTCGGCCCCACGACACAGGTCACGCCAGGCTCAAAGACCAGGGTGGTCGGTTCGGCAAACGACTTAAACCCCTTGACGGTGAGGGATTTAAGGTGCACTACTACTCCTGGGTCCGCATCGACCAGCCTTCGTGGCGTGGAAGATTACTACGCTAACTTACCCTCTGCCGGGGCCTGGGCTGGCAGCGCGGGCATCGAAACGAGGAGCGATTCATAAACGGTTCTCGCACGATGATCCGACCACAGCGTGAACACGCTTGTCCGTCTTGCCCGTAAGCGTTGAGCGACTGGGAAAAATAGCCCGACTGCCCATTGACGTTGACGTATTGCCAGTCAAAACTCGTTCCGCCCTCGTCAAGGGCTCGGCCGAACACTGCGCGCAGGTTTCCCAGAAGCTCTCGCGCTTTTCCAAGCGTCAGCCTGTCGGAGGGGTAGTCGTAGTGCAGCTTGCTCGCCCACAGGGCCTCATCGGCATAGATATTGCCCACCCCACTGATGAGCCCCTGGTCGAGCAGAGCCCTCTTGATTCCTGTTCGGCGAGTGCGCAGGCGACGAATGAGGGCCCTGTCGTCGCAGTGGGGGTCGAGGAGGTCTCGCGCGATGTGGGCCGCTTGCCCGGGAATACGAGCATCGTCGCCTCCGTGCCCGGCGGGATGGCCATCGGGGGTCTGGGCAAGGTGGTCTATCGCGAGCGAACCAAACAGGCGCTGGTCGACAAACCCGATCATGATCTCCCGGCCGTCGGTGTGGCTGAGCGTGAGCGCCACGCGCAGCAGCCTCCCAAATTGCTCCGCAGATTCGCCCAGCAGGAGTTGACCGGACATTCCCAGATGACACAGCAGCGCCGTCTCGGTATCGACACCATCGCGAGAGAGCGGGAACCATAGGAACTTTCCTCTCCGAATCGCCCCCTGGAGGGTGGCGCCGGTGAGTTGGCCGATGAAATCTTTCGCCGAGCCGTCGTGGCGTTTCAGAGCACGAGTGTCAAACACCTCGACCGCGGCAACGCGCCACGATCCGGTGTAGGGCTCGATTCCGCGCCGAACAACTTCGACTTCGGGCAGTTCGGGCACTATGGCCTCGTCAACGATGCGAGAGCCTGCGCTGCCGCCTGGATTTCTGCGTTCTTCTTACTCGAGCCCACCCCGGTCGCCACAGGGCCCTCGGCATAGTCGGGGTGATCGATGCTGATCGTCGCAGTAAACGTCCGGCTGTGGTCGGGCCCTTCACCCTCCACCTCGTAGATCGCCGCGGGGAGGCCCTGCGCTTGGAGAAACTCTTGAAGCGCGGTCTTCGGGTCAGAGTGTTGGGCAAAAGTATCGGGGTGTTCGATGATGGGCCGGAACAACCGCGACACCAGAGCATCGGCATCTTCAGCACCGAGGGCAAGAAACACCGCCCCAATGACCGCTTCGAGCGCGTCAGCGAGCAGGGAGGGTTTGTTCCGCCCATCGGTGAGTTCCTCACCACGGCCGAGGAGGAGATAGTCACCGAGGTTCAGTGACTGCGCGACATCTGCGAGTGCCGTCGTGGACACGATGGCTGCCCGTCGCTTGGCGAGCTCTCCCTCGGGCAGGTCGGGAAAGTGTCGATAGAGAATCGACGTCACTGACTGGCCCAAAACGGCGTCGCCCAAGAATTCGAGGCGTTCGTTGTTATCGCCACTGTTCTCATACGCCCACGTGGAGTGGGTGAGGGCATGCCGAAGCCACCCGTCATCGATGGATACGCCGAGCGCGGCGCGCAACGAGTCGAGCTCGGGGAGCTGGTCTGACACTCCCTCAGTCACGGTGCTTAGGCGTCAGCGACGCGACGGCCCTTGTACTCCATGAACAGCGGGGTACCGGTCGAGTCCTCGACCACGTGGGCACGGTGCGGCATGCGGTAGACGGTACGACCGTTTTCGACAACCTTCACCAGGGTGGGGATGTCGGTCTTCCACTGCGAGCGACGTGCGTGGGTGTTGGCACGTGACTTTCTCCGCTTGGGTACTGCCATGGTCTGCCTTCTTTTCTATTTCGAAGCATCCGCTTCGGGGTCTTGGGGGTTCGACACGAGCTTTTGCAGCTCTGCCCATCTGGGGTCAATGTCCTCGGTTTCGGGCGGTTCCCACCCGGCCGGTCGTTTCTGACCGGTCTCCGGGTCGAGACCCGAACAGTCGTCGGAACACACCGGCTGGAATGGTAGTTGAAGAACTACCTGGTCGCGTACGACATCATCCAGGTCGATGGTCTCGTCGACCACCTGGTAATCGTAGCCGTCACCGGCCGAGAATGCGAATAGCTCCTGGAATTCGGCGTCAATCGGGACGCTCACCGGCTCTAAACAGCGCACACAGTCGGCGTCGGCGGTGGTGTGGATCCTGCCGGTGACGAAGATTCCCTCGTGCACGCTCTCGAACCGCAGATCCAGCTCAATTCCCCGCCCTTCGGGTACGACAGCGACCGATTCGCCATAGCGCGAGGGGGTGTCGATTGCGAGGTGCTTCTCGCGCATCTCCCCGGGTTTCCCGATGAGATCGCGGACAGACACCACGAAGGGGTTTTGAGCGGCCACGGCCAGCAAGCCTAACGGGTGAGTTCGGTAAACACCCGATCGAGAATGCCCAGGCCCTCAGCCACCTGTTCCGCAGTCACCACACAGGGTGGCACGACGTGCAGACGGTTTTCGGCGATGAAGCCGAGAAGACCGTGGTCAATCATGAGGCTCTTCAGCCTGCCCATGTGATCGGCGGCCAAGGGTGACTTGGTCTGGGGGTCGCCCACCAAATCGAGCGCCCAGAACACTCCCATGCCGCGCACTTCGCCGATAATCGGGTGCTTCTTCTGAAGCTCGTGCAGTCCAGGTCCCAGGTGTTTCTCTCCGATTTCGCGGGCGTTGTCGACAATGCCTTCGTCATCCATCGCGTCAATCGACGCGATGATGGACGCCATCGCCAGCGGGTGGCCGGAATAGGTGAGGCCACCGGGGAACACCGTGGCGTCAAAGAAGTTAGCGATTTCTGCCTTCATCACCATTCCACCCACCGGCACGTAGCCCGAGTTCACACCCTTCGCGAAGGTGATCAGATCGGGAGTCACACCGAACGCGTGGTGGGCGAACCAGTGTCCGGTTCGGCCGAAGCCCGCCATGACCTCGTCGGCGATGAAGACGATGCCGTATCGGTCACACAGCTCCCGCACACCCTCGAGATAGCCTGCCGGCGGCACGAGAACACCCGCGGTTCCCGGGACGGTTTCGAGCAGGAGCGCGGCAATGGTCTGGGGACCTTCGGATTGAATCACCCGTTCGAGGTGGTGCAGGGCGCGCTTCGATTCTTCCTGCTCACTTCCCGACCAAAACTCGCTTCGGTAGAGGAAGGGGCCAAAGAAGTGCACGTGTCCGGTCGCATACTCGTTCGGCATCCGACGCCAGTCGCCAGTCGCCACAATCGACGAACCGGTGTTGCCGTGGTAGCTGCGGTAGGTGGAGAGCACCTTGTTTCGCCCCGTGTAGAGGCGAGCTGCCCGAATCGCGTTTTCGTTTGCGTCGGCCCCACCATTGGTGAAGAACACTTTGCTGAAGGTCGGGCCCGCCTTCTCTAACACGCGCTTCGCCGCTTCACCGCGGACTAAGACCGCGTGCTGTGGAGCGACGGTGGCGAGGGTCTCCGCCTGGTCTTTGATGGCTTGGACCACTTTGGGGTGCGAGTGTCCAATGTTGGTGTTCACCAACTGGCTCGAAAAGTCGAGCAGGCGACGGCCCTCGTGGTCAAAAATCTCGCAGCCGCTCGCCTTGGCAATCACGAGCGGGTTGAGCGCCCCCTGAGCTGACCACGAGTGGAATACGTGTTCGCGATCGAGCGCGAAGGCGCGCTCATTAGTGCCGGTTGTCTCACTCACCGGTTATCTCCTCTTATCTACCGCGACCTCGCGGTGTGGTTAGCGTAGCGCCCGAAACTAGTTGGGTAGTCCGTGCGTTTCGAAGAAATCTTTGACCGCTTGGGGCACATACGGCGAGACGTCGCCTCCGAGGCTCGCCACCTGGCGAACCAGCGAACTGGACACGTGCGCGTGGGCCG
>JAYODB010000039.1:0-9624 GCA_038106075.1 Cellulomonadaceae bacterium
GTGGTGCCGAACTTCTCGGTCGGCTCCGTGGTCGCCACGGCTCTCTCAACCCTCGCCGCGCGTTATTTCGACTCGGTGGAAATCATTGAAGCCCACCACCAAGACAAAATCGATTCTCCCTCGGGAACGGCGAGGCGCACCGCAGAGCTCATCGCTCAGGAGCGAGCGAAGCACGGCGGTGTCGTGTCACCCCACTCGAACCAAACGGCCCGGGGTGAAGTCATCGACGGGATTCCCGTGCATTCGCTCAGGCTCGCGGGAGTGGTTGCCCAGCAGGATGTGGTCTTTGGCGGTGTCGCTGAAACCCTCACCATCCGCCACGACACCCACTCGGCCGAGGCCTATCGGCAGGGAATCGAACTTGCGCTGCGCAGCCTTGTCGACCAGACGGGGCTCGTGGTCGGGCTCCACAACGCCCTCGGACTCGGGCAGGTTAGCGAGAAGTGAACCGCTACCTCGCCGGGGCCGTCGTGATGTCGCTCCTGCTTCTCGCCTATCTCGGTTTCGCGCTGGTTTATGCGAGCATCCTGCTTCAGGACGATTCACTCATCGTCAACGTCATGGGAGTGGCGCTACTGGTGTTGCCGGTATTGGGCGTGTGGGGACTCGTGGCCGAATGGCGATTCGGAATCTCGGCTGACCGTCTGAACCGTGCCCTCGACGCCGAACCAGGTGAAGCGCTCGAGTTTCCGCACACACCCTCTGGGCGGCCTAATCGCGCCAAAGCGCTCGAGATGTTTCCTCGTTTTCAACGCGCCGTAGAAGCTGACCCCGAATCGTGGGTTGCGTGGTTTCGCTTGGGTCTCGCCTACGACGCCGCGGGCGACCGCCCGCGCGCTCGAAAAGCCGTTCGGCGAGCCATCGCGCTCAAAAAGTCGAACTAGACGATCTGACTAATCGCCGACCCCAGGTTTTCGTCGGTGAAGGTGAAGCCGGAGCGCTCCAGTGCCGCAGGCTTAATGTGCTGGCTCGTGAGCAAGAGTTCTTTTCCGGCTTCTCCCATCAGCAGCGAGATGGCGAGGGTGGGGAGCCCCAGCCAGTGGGGGCGACCCATTTGCCGGGCCAATTCTTTGGTGACCTCGACTGAGTGGGCAGGCTCTGGTCCGACCAGGTTGTATGGGCCTTTGGCCAGCGGGTTTTCAATCAGGAACACGAGTGCAGAAACCTCATCGCGCAGGCTGATCCACGGCCACCATTGGCGCCCTGAACCAATCGGACCCGCCACCCCGAGAAGGGTTTGGAGGCGAAGGGGAGCCATTGCCCCTCCTCGGCCCAGCACGAGCCCCGTGCGAGCGAACACCACGCGAGTCTTCGTGCTCTGCGCAGCGGCGGCCGAGGCCTCCCACGCCTGGCACACCTCGGCGAGATAGCCCCGGCCAGCCGTTGACTCTTCGTCGAGAGTGTCGTCGTTGCGGTCGCCGTAAAAACCTACGGCGCTCGCTTGAATCAGCGCAGAGGGAGGATTCTTGGCCTCGGCGATGGCGTTCGCGAGTGTGGTGGTGGCGTGAACGCGGGAGGAGAGAATGAGTTTCTTGTAATTTGGCGTCCACGGAATCCTGCCGATTGACGCCCCCGAGAGGTTCACCACGACATCGGTCGACTCCAAAATGCCCGCTTCAATGTCCCCCGTCTCGGGGTTCCAATAGTGCTCGCTGGGGCTGGTGGGGTTGCGTCGAACGAGAGTATGAACCGAGTGGCCCCGATGACGAAGCTCACTCACAAGCGGCGTGCCGATCATCCCCGAAGCGCCGGAGACCAACACGGTGAGCCGGTCCTGGCGGACCGGTTTCGCCTTGGCCACTAGCGCAGACTCGCCTCGAGGCTAATCGGAATACCGCTCAGCGCCTTGGACACCGGACAGTTGGCTTTGGCGTCTTCGGCGAACCGTTGGAAGGTGGCCTCATCAATGCCGGGGATATCGGCGACCAGCAGAAGGTGAGATCCGGTGATGCCCTCGCCGGGGACGAACGTCACCGCCGCGGTCACGTCCAACGAGCTGGGAGTGAAACCTTCGCCGCCGAGCGCGTGGCTCAGCGCCATCGAATAGCACGCAGAGTGGGCAGCGCCCAAGAGCTCCTCGGGGTTGGTCATCCCGGCGACGCCTTCACTACGGCCAGCCCAGGTGACGGGCATCGAGCAAGCCCCCGAGGAGGCGAGGTCGGTGGTGCCGTTTCCCTCGGTGAGTGAACCAGACCAGTGGGTTTTTGCTTCGCTAGTGAGCGCCATCGGGACTCCTCAAATCAGTGGGCGAGTGGGTGCCCCTATCGAACCACTCCGGGAGGGGTTTGGCGAGTGTCTCTCAGCCAGTTCCCATCAAACGCGGCTCGGACGGCGAAGGCGCAACAGCAGGCTGTAGAGCTCGCAACCCAGGCACAGGCCGAAGGCGGCGTTGAGGAAGGCGGCGACAAACGCCATCGCCGAGGTCACAACGAGGCCCCACGGAACCGCGAGCAGGTGAAGGACCACGCCAATCAGGGAGATGGCGAGCCCCACTGTCTGCGCGAAGCGTGGGGGCGCCTCATCCTCCATAAACGGCGGGGGAGGGAGCAATGGCTTCACGAGTGCGCGATAAATCCACGAATAGGGGTGACGCGAGGGGCCAAGCAGGGAGCCCCACGCGAACAACACGGTCGCCACAACGAGCAGCCCCCAGGCCGCGTCAAGTTGAGGCGCCTCGGCGGAGGGGATCCCCAGGATCAGAATCACGATGAATAGCACCGTGGTGATGGCCGCGCCAAAACGCGGGCCTCTCGGGTCGAGTTGCTTAGATTTCGTATTCATCAGACCTCTTCTTCACGTCCTCTCGGGCTTGGTCAATGAGTTCATTCAGGGCGGTGGCGCCCACTGGTCCGCCGATGCGGTGGATGACGCGGCCATCCGCCTCAACGAGGAAGGTGGTGGGGGTTTGCCGCACCTGAAACTTGTCGATCACCTCGGGAATCTCGGAAATGTCGTATTCGACGTGACCGACACCGTCGTACTCTTCGCTCGCCCGGCCCAATATTCCCCGCATCGCCGCGCAGTAGGAACACAGGGGGGCGGACACTTGAACCAGGGTGAGCCACGAGCCTGGAACCAACAGGGCGGGTGAGATGTCGACCGAACCTCCGGAGTCGATCGCCCCCTGGCGTGAACGCCAGACCAGCCCAGCAATTGTCGACACGACGAGCAGGCTGGCAAGGATGAGGAGGGTGAGCGAATCCATCCCCGCAAGAGTAGGCAGGAAAGCTCACCGGACACCGGTGTGTGACGTAATGTGACATGCCCCAGCCGGTTACGCTGGGCGGGTGACTAACGACGCGCCTGAGATTACGTTTCGATCTGATGTGACCGTGGAGTTGGTGAGGCATTCAGCGAGCGACGCCGACGTCATCTTCGCCGCACGAGTGTCGACCCAGGGGGAGCAAACCCTCGAGGGTGCGAGTTCTGGAGCTGACGCCACCGACCGCGACCGCGGGCTCATCAACTACTTGATGCGCGACCGTCACGGGTCCCCCTTCGAGCACAACTCCATGACGTTCTATGTGCAAGCGCCCATCTTTGTCTTCCGCGAATTCATGCGCCACCGCATTGCGAGCTACAACGAAGAATCCGGCCGCTACCGCGAACTTCGCCCCGTGTTTTATGTCCCAGGGCTCGAGCGGAAGCTCGTCCAGGTCGGAAAGCCTGGCGCGTATGACTTTGAGGAAGGCACCAAAGAGCAGCACGAGCTCACCGTGAACGAAATCAAAGCCACCTGCACCCAGGCCTACGAGTCTTACCAGCGGATGTTGGACGCGGGCATCGCCCGAGAAGTTGCCCGGGCCGTGCTGCCAGTGACCTTGTATTCGTCGATGTATGTGACGATGAACGCCCGCAGTTTGATGAACTTCCTCTCCCTTCGCACCAAGCGCGAAGGCACCCATTTCCCCTCGTTCCCGCAGCGGGAAATCGAAATGGTGGCCGAGCTCATGGAGAACGCGTGGGAGCCGCTGATGCCGATGACGGCTGCGGCATTCAACGCGAGTGGCCGGGTCGCCCCGTAATCGGCCCTGCAGCAGACACCTCTCAACCGCTAGCCTTGAGCGCGTGAGTATGACTAACCCCTTCGGCCAGGTTCTCGTGGCCATGGTCACCCCCATGCAAGCCGATGGTGAGGTCGACTGGCCTGCGACGGAAGCGCTGATGGATCACCTGATCAGCCACGGCGCCGACGGCATCGTCGTCACCGGCACGACCGGTGAGACCTCGACGCTGACGGACAAGGAAAAGCTTCAACTGGTCACCGTGGGGAAGAGTGTCTCCGCGGGACGAGCGAAGATCATCACCGGTGGTGGTTCGAACGAGACTGCTCACGCCATCGAGCTCTATAAAGCCAGTGAGAAGGCTGGCGCCGATGGCGCCATGGTGGTGACCCCGTATTACAACAAGCCCACCCAGGCCGGCATCCTCACCCACTTCAGAATGATTGCGGACGCGACCGACCTGCCCGTGATTCTCTATGACATCCCCGGTCGCACCGGGGTGCCCATCCAGCACGACACGATTTTGCGCGCGGCCAAGCACCCCAACATCATCGCCGTGAAGGACGCCAAGGGTGACCTGATGGAGGTGAGCCGCATCCTGAACGAAACGGAGCTGCTGTATTTCGCTGGTGACGACGGAATGGCCCTGCCCGAAATGTCAATCGGGGGCGTGGGTCTCATCTCGGTGACGGCCAATATTGCCCCCGAGCCTTACCGAATCATGGTCGACGCCGTGAACCGCGGCAGCCTGCCCGAAGCCACCGAACAGCACAAGCTGCTCGAGCCTCTGGTGCGCGCCACGATGACGCACGTGCCCGGCACGGTCGCGACCAAGTACATCCTCCACGGCCTCGGCCGTATCGGCTCACCCCGCGTGCGCCTTCCCCTGGTGGGCCCTGAAGACGATCAGGCTGCCAAGATTGAAGCCGACATTTACGCCGTGCACGACGTGCCCGGAGTCGACTTCTCCAACTTCCGTCCCGACCGCAACGCCGCCGCCGGTGGTGCCCTGCCGAAGGTCGCCGGAACCACCCGCTAACCCAAAAGGATTTTCGTGGCGACACCGCTCACCGAGCCCCCCGCCCTCTCACCCGACACCCTGCGGATTATTCCGCTCGGGGGGTTAGGCGAAGTCGGCCGCAACATGAGCGTGTTCGAGCTCGGCGGCAAACTGCTCATCGTCGACTGCGGAGTGCTCTTCCCCGAAGAACACCAACCCGGTGTCGACCTGATCCTCCCTGACTTCGGTCCGATCCGTGACCGGCTCGAGGACATCTTGGCGATTGTGCTCACCCACGGACACGAAGACCATATTGGTGCCGTTCCGTATCTGCTGAAAATGCGTGACGACATTCCGATCGTCGGTTCCTCGCTCACTATTGCGCTGATTGAAGCGAAGCTGCAGGAGCACAAAATCACCCCCTACACCCTCACCGTGGAGGAGGGCGGCCGGGAAGTCTTTGGCCCCTTCGGCGTCGAATTCTTCGCGGTCAACCACTCAATCCCTGACGCGCTCGCGCTGTTCATTCGCACCGAAGCGGGAACCGTGTTGCATACGGGGGACTTCAAAATGGATCAACTTCCCCTCGACGGCAGGCTCACCGACCTGCGCGGGTTTGCCCGAGCCGGTGAGGAGGGCGTGGACCTGTTCATGACGGATTCGACCAACGCCGACGTCCCCGGTTTCACCCCGCACGAGCGCGACATCGGACCCGTCTTGGACCAGGTCGTCCACCGCGCCTCACGCCGCGTGATTGTCGCGAGCTTCGCCTCCCACGTGCACCGCGTCCAACAGGTCATTGATGCGGCCGTGGCGAACCACCGACGTGTGGCACTCGTCGGCCGCTCGATGGTGCGCAATATGGGCATCGCGAAGGAACTGGGTTTTTTGCGCGTTCCTGAGGGTGTGTTGGTTGACGCGAAAAAAGCCGTCGATCTGCCCGACGACCAGGTCGTCTACATGACCACGGGAAGCCAAGGTGAGCCGATGGCGGGTCTTTCTCGAATGGCCAACCGCGAACACCCCACGATCGAAATCGGGGAGGGTGACACGGTGATCCTCGCCTCGAGCTTGATTCCGGGGAACGAAAACGCCGTCTACCGCGTGATCAACGGGCTCATTGACTTGGGTGCCCAGGTGATCCACAAGGGCAACGCAAAAGTCCACGTGTCGGGCCACGCCGCCGCAGGCGAGTTGCTCTACGCCTACAACCTCGTCAAGCCCGCCCAGGTGATGCCGATTCACGGTGAAGCCCGGCACTTACGCGCCAACGCGCAGGTCGCCATCGACTCGGGTGTTCCAGCCGGCAACGCGCTCATTTGTGAAAACGGCTCTGTGGTCGACGTCACCGACGGCTACGCACGCAAAACTGGTCAACTCGACATCGGCTACGTCTACGTCGACGGCTCGACGGTGGGGGAAATCACCGAAGCGGATTTGAAAGACCGCCGCATCCTCGCCGAAGAGGGCTTCATTTCGATTTTCCTCGCCATCGACGCACAGAACGGAAAAATCATCGTCGGGCCCGAAATCCACGCGAGAGGCTTCGCGCCAGACGACTCAGTATTCGACGACGTGCGCCCCGCGATTGTTGAAGCACTCGAAGAAGCGGCCTCGAACGGCACCCGCGATTCCCACCAGTTCTCTCAAGTCGTGCGCCGGACCGTCGGACGCTGGGTCAACACCCAACACCGCCGCCGTCCGATGATCATCCCCATCGTCATCGAAGCCTAATTTCGGGGCCTTTAGGGCCTCTGGGCGGGTGCGTGTCCCTCCGGGGAAGGCGTGTCCCGCCCGGTTAGCGTGGAATCCATGGCCACCAGGGGCAAACCGTCGCGCGCGCCCGCGCGCCCATCTAGTGGACGAGTGCCCAAAAACCAGCCTCACGAACTCCCCGTCACCAAGCGCATTCCCCGGCAGCCCCGAAGCTCGGCTCCCAACGTGCCGGTGACGACGCCCTACCAGTCGCGCGTAAACGCCGTGGTGATGGCGATGGCTCACGCGGTGGGAAGCGTTTTCAGGCTCTTCCCCGACGAGCCCGTCCACCCCGACGACCGCCGCGACGGTGTGCCGTTTGTCCTCTTTGTCCTCGCCATCGGGGGCATCGTCATCGAATGGTTCAACTACGGCGTGGGCTGGGCCACGACCGTGGCCCTCTTCACCGTTTCCAGCGTCTTCGGCCGGGTGTCGTTTGCCCTGCCGATTGTGCTGCTCATGCTCGCAGCGCGCCTATTCCGCCACCCCGCCCAGCGCTCAGACAACACCCGTATCGGTGTCGGAGTGGTGCTCTGGCTGCTCTCCATTGCGGCCATCAGCCACCTCGCTGTTGGCAGGCCTATCGCCGGCGAGGCGAGTTTGGAGCAGCTCGCCATGGCCGGCGGGTTCCTCGGCTACGTCGTCGCGGAAGCACTCGTGTTCCTGGGTGCCGGAACACTGTGGCTCGCCTGGCCCGTGGTCGTCATCTTCCTTCTGGGCTCACTCCTCGTCATGACGAAGACCCCTCCAGCGCAGATCGGCTCACGCCTGCTCGAGGGATACTCGTATCTCTTCGGCGCTGACCCTGGTGATGTGGCTCAAAAGTGGTCTGAGCGGCGAGAAAACCTCATGGCGAAGGGCCGCGAAGCCCTCAATCACGCCCGCTCAGATGAGCCTGACGAGCCCGACTACGTCGACTTCGACGACCTCGCCGAGACGATGCCCGTCATCGAAGACGAGAGCGTGCCGTGGTGGAAGCGAGGCAGAAAAGCAGAAGCACTCGTTCAGGACACCGAATCAACCGATGAATCCCCGGCTGAAACCGGAGTGATGGGGGCGCTGTCGATGGCCGAGCAGGCCGTGGCGAACCTCGACGGTGACGACGTCGCCGTCGGGCTCGAGGCCGACGGCGAGGCAGCCCCCGCGGTGAAGCCCGCGGCAAAGCGCTCAAAGCCCTACCAACTGCCCGCGCTCGCTCTGTTGAAGGCGGGAGGTAAGGCCAAGTCGAAGACGGTGGTGAACGACCGCGTGGTCGATGCGCTCACCACCGTGTTCCACCAGTTCGAAGTCGACGCCACCGTCGTCGGCTTCACCAGAGGCCCCTCGGTCACCCGCTACGAAATTGAGCTCGGTCGTGGCGTCAAGGTGGAGCAGGTCACGCGGCTCGCGAAGAACATCTCCTACGCGGTGGCGAGCAACGAGGTCAACATTCTTTCGCCAATCCCCGGCAAGTCCGCGATTGGTGTGGAGATTCCCAACACTGACCGCGACATCGTCACCTTGGGCGACGTGCTTCGGGATGGCACCACACAGGCCGACTCTCACCCCATGGTGTCCGGGCTCGGAAAAGACATCGAGGGTGGTTTTGTCGCCGCCAACCTCGCCAAGATGCCGCACCTCTTGGTCGCCGGTGCCACGGGGTCGGGTAAGTCAAGCTTCATCAACTCGATGATCACTTCGCTTCTGATGCGGGCGACGCCCGAGCAGGTGCGGATGATTCTCGTTGACCCCAAGCGCGTGGAACTCTCTGCCTACCAGGGCATTCCGCACCTGATCACCCCGATCATCACGAACCCTAAGCGCGCCGCCGAGGCACTGCAGTGGGTGGTCACCGAGATGGACCACCGCTATGACGACCTCGCCTCTTTCGGGTTCCGCCACATCGACGACTTCAACGATGCAGTGTTGAAGGGCACGATTGAGGTTCCTCCGGGGCTGAACCGCGAACTCACCCCCTACCCCTACCTCCTCGTCGTCGTCGACGAGCTCTCCGATTTGATGATGGTGGCCCCGCGGGACGTGGAAGACTCCATCGTCCGCATCACCCAACTCGCCCGCGCCTCGGGTATTCACCTCGTACTTGCCACTCAGCGGCCCAGCGTCGACGTGGTGACGGGTCTGATCAAGGCGAACATTCCCTCCCGTCTCGCCTTCGCCGTGTCATCGATGACGGATTCGCGAGTGATTTTGGACCAGCCGGGCGCAGAGAAGCTCATCGGCCAGGGTGACGCCATGTTTGTGCCCCAGGGGGCGTCAAAGCCCACCCGCGTTCAGGGCGCGTGGGTGAGCCCAGACGAGATTCACCAGGTTGTCAGCCACGTCAAGCGTCAGGGAGAGCCCGAGTATCGCAACGACGTCCAAGCCCAACCGTCGGGTAAAGCCCAGGTCGACTCAGATATCGGCGATGACTTGGATGTGCTCTTGCAAGCCTGTGAGCTCGTCGTCAACACGCAGTTCGGCTCCACCTCGATGCTTCAGCGCAAACTCCGTGTGGGCTTTGCGAAGGCCGGACGCCTGATGGACTTGCTCGAATCGCGGGACATTGTGGGCCCCTCAGAAGGGTCCAAAGCACGCGAAGTCCTGGTCTCGGTCGAACAGCTTCCCGATGCTCTCGCGAGGCTGCGCGGGGAAACCCCGGCCGCACCGCCTGCCGAGGAGCCCGTGGCCTCAGAAAATCAGTTGACGATTGAGATGCAGCCCGAGGACATCCCCCAGCCGAAGTCGGCGAGTGACCACCACGCTCACACGGCGGCCGATTTCGACCAGGCCAATGCCGGGTATTCTGAGCCCGACGAGCAGGAGCGCGACTAATTCAGGGGGTGGGACGATGACGAAGTCCACGTCGTCCCGAGAATCGAGCTTCCG
>JAYODB010000040.1:0-3774 GCA_038106075.1 Cellulomonadaceae bacterium
CTCCCTGACGCCTTCGGGCCCAGAACCCTGAAGGAATACGAACAATGACCCACACGCTTCCCGGAACCGACATCGTAATCGAGTCACTACCAAAGGTGTGTCTCCACGACCACCTCGATGGTGGCTTGCGCCCGCAAACGATCATCGACCTCGCTCCCGAACACGACCTCGAGTTGCCCACCACTGACGCCAACGAACTTCAGCAGTGGTTTGCCGACCAGTCGGATTCCGGCTCGCTCGTTGAATACTTGAAGACCTTCGACATCACCACCGGTGTGATGCAAACCGCGGGAGCACTCACCCGCATTGCTCGCGAATTTGTCGACGACCTCCACGCCGACGGTGTGATTTGTGGGGAGCTTCGCTGGGCTCCTGAGCAGCACCTCCAGCGGGGTCTCACGCTCGACCAGGCGGTTGAAGCGGTTCAAGCCGGTATTGACGAGGCGGTTGACGCGATTCGCGCCAAGGGCGGGCTGATGTGGGCGGGGCAGTTGGTGTCGGCCATGCGCCAAAACGACAACGGGCTCGAAATCGCGAAGCTCGCTCTTCGACACCGCGACTCAGGAGCGTGGGGATTCGATATCGCCGGGCCCGAGGCGGGATTCCCCCCATCCCGCGTGCGAGGCGCCTTCGACCTGCTCGCATCTGAGCTCTTTCCTGTGACCGTTCACGCCGGTGAGGCCGATGGAGTTGAGAGCATCCGGAGTGCTCTTCTCGATGGCCGGGCCTTGCGTCTCGGCCACGGCGTTCGCGTTGTCGAGGACATGGACATTACCTCCGATAGCGAGGGACTCCGGGTTGAACTGGGTCAACTCTCGCAGTGGGTGTTGGACAGAGGTATTCCCCTTGAGACAAGCCCCTCGTCCAATCTTCAAACAGGTGCGGTCGGCGAGGGAGCCCAGATGGTGAACCACCCCTTCGACTTGCTCTACCGACTCGGCTTTGTGGTGACGGTGAACACCGATAACCGCCTCATGAGCCACACCACGCTCTCACGAGAGCTCGCGCTCTTAGCCGAGACCTTCCACTACGACCTCGATGACCTGATGGCGTTCCAAGTCAATGCCGCTCACGCAGCATTCGTTCACCGAGACGAAAAGGACGAGATCATCGACGCCATCATTGACGGCTTCGACCTCTAAGAAAGCGACCCGGAAAGGCGATCCATCGCTTCGCGCACCACAGTCTCCATCTCGGTGATGGCCGCACTGGCGTCCGCCTGGCTGGGTCTGATGCAGTCGAGATACACCTTCAACTTCGGCTCTGTGCCACTAGGTCGAATAATGATGCGATCGCTCGCTTCTGTGTCATAGCGCATCAAATCAGCGGTGGGCTGGCCCGGAGGAGGATTCAGGTAGTCCTGGATACTCGCGACGCTCAGCGACGGGAATACCTCCGCGGGGTTCTCTCGAACGAGGGCCATGAGCTGCTGCGCGATGGCGGGGGTGTCGAATCGCAGCGAGACCTGGGCTGAGGAAAAACCTCCGTAACGGGCGCGTACCGCGTCCAAGACATCCCACAGTGTCTTTCCCTCTGCATGGGCTTCAGCGGCGAGACACACGGCATAGAGGCCAGCAGAAACGCCGTCCTTATCGCGCACGGTGTCAGGGTTCACGAGATACCCCAGTGCTTCTTCGAAGCCAAAGAGAATGCCCGGTAGGCGGGAGATCCACTTGAAACCGGTAGGAGTTTCCACCCCCTCGAGCCCGTTTTCGCGAGCGATGATGGAGGTAACGGGGCTGCTCACCACGCTGAAGCCCAGAACTCCCTCTCGCTCCTCTGCCTTGGCACGCTCCGCAATGGACGCCGCGAGGATGGCCCCCACCTCGTTTCCCGTGAGGTTCACCCATCCGTTGCCATCGCGTGAGGGAAGGGCAATGGCGAGACGGTCGGCGTCAGGGTCGTGGGCGACGATGATGTCGGCATTGACACTCGTTGCGAGCTCTTGAGCAAGTTCAAGGGCCCCCGGCTCTTCGGGGTTAGGAAATGACACGGTGGGGAAGAATCGGTCGGGCTGCTCTTGGGCTGTGACCGGATGCACGGAACTAAATCCCTCGAGTGCGACCAGTCGCTCGAAAACGGCAGCGCCGACCCCGTGCATGGGCGTGTAGCAGACGGTGAGAGAGTCTCGACCCGCGGCGCTAAACCCAGAAGCGACTTTGCGCGTTGCCTCGATATAGGCGTCGATGACCCCTTCGCCGATTGATTCAATCCCCTCGTGCTTTCGCGGCAGTTCCGTCGCGGGGGTCGACTCGTGTGAGGCCATGATGGCGGCGTGAATCGCTGAATCGGCAGGGGGAACAATCTGTGAACCATGATCTTCCCCGCCGAGATAGACCTTGTAGCCATTGTCCGCGGGCGGGTTATGGCTGGCGGTGACCATGACTCCAGCGTCCGCATCGAGGTGACGGAGAGCGAAGGCAAGGACGGGAGTGGGTGTGTGTTGATCGAAGAGAATCGGGGTAATCCCGAGACCGGCCAGAATCTCGGCGGTGTCGCGGGCAAACACGTCAGAATTCGTGCGGGCATCAAACCCGATCACGACGCGTATGGGGCCGGCCGTGTTGCGCTGGAGAAGAAACTGCCCCAGGCCGTGCGCCGCATGTGAGACCACCACGCGGTTCATCCTCATCGGGCCTGCCCCGATTTCTGCGCGCAGGCCGGCCGTGCCGAAGGTGAGGTGACCGGAGAATCGGGAGGCGAGGTCGTCGAGCGCTTCGGCGTTTCCGTGTTCAGCTTTTTCAATCAGCAGCGCGAGCTCGTGGCGGGTCTCCCGGTCGGGGTCGTGGTCGATCCAGGCCATGGCGGCCCGAAGGAGATCAGTGCTCATAGTGCGGCCACAATTTCGGCCAACATGGCACTAATCACGGGTTCTGCCTGCTTACCCGCGTCAATGACTTCCTGGTGGCTCAGAGGTTGAGGCGAAATGCCTGCCGCGAGGTTCGTGACGAGGGAGAAGCCCAGCACATCCATGCCTGCCTCTCGGGCAGCGATTGCTTCCAAAGCAGTCGACATTCCCACCAGATGTCCACCCATAGTCTTTGCCATCTGTACTTCTGCCGGTGTTTCGTAATGGGGGCCCCGGAACTGGACGTACACTCCCTCATCCAAGTCGGGCTTCACCGACCGGGCGATGTCCCGCAGTGCTGGGGTGTAAACGTCGGTGAGGTCAATGAAGGTCGCCCCTTCGAGGGGTGACATAGCCGTCAGATTCAGGTGGTCTGAGATGAGGACCGGTGTTCCCGGCTCCCAATGTTCTTTGATGCCACCTGCACCGTTCGTGAGAATCATGGTGGTGGCACCCGCGGCTGCTGCCGTTCGAACCGAGTGCACGACGCGCCTCACGCCGTGGTTTTCGTAGTAGTGGGTTCGTGCCCCAATCACGAGGGCGTGTGACCCGTCTGCCAATCGAACCGATCGAAGAGTGCCCACGTGACCTTCCACAGCGGGCTTTGAGAAGCCCACTATTTCCGTAGCGGGGATCTCGGCGACGGTCTCGCCGATCAAATCAGCCGCTTTCGCCCATCCAGAACCCAACGTGAGGGCAATCCTGTGCGAGGAGACACCTGTTTTCTGAGCAATTTGCTCCGCGGCCTCGCGGGCAATGTCAAAAGGGCTGGAGTCGTTTAGATCAAGCGGGTTGGTCTCGTGATTCATAGCTCAACCCTAGAGCGAATGGCCTAGGGGCAGGCGACTAGGGGCGGAGAGAGAACTCTCTCGGGAGGCCCTGAATCCACTCCCATTCGGCCCGGAGCCCTTCCTCGAGGGTCCATT
>JAYODB010000040.1:3874-9278 GCA_038106075.1 Cellulomonadaceae bacterium
CCGGCCGCACCGGTCACGAGAACGCTGGCCACAACAACCTCTCTACTCCTGAGAAACTAACCGCCCCAGTCTAGGCCTGGGTTAGGCGGGCGCCTCGAGGGTAATCATCACCTGGCCGGCACTCACGGTGTCGCCAATGACGCAATCAACTGAGGCGATGGTGCCGTCGCGGTGGGCTTGGATCGGCTGCTCCATTTTCATCGCCTCGAGCACACAGATGAGATCTCCCGTCACTACCGAATCACCCGGTTGCACGGCAATTTTCACCACCGTCGCCTGCATCGGCGACGAAATCACATCGCCCGAGTCCGTTGCCCGGGCCGAACCCTGGTTCGCCCGCTTTGGGGGCTTCGTGAGCGCCTTCTCACCCGATTGGAAAATGCCCGCGGGCACCCCCACTCTCAAGCGACGGCCCTCGACCTCGACCACAACGGTTCTATAGGGGTCATCGGTGTCGGCTTCCACGTCGAGGGAGCCGCTCCACGGCTCCATCTCTTTGTCGAATTCGGTTTCGATCCATCGCGTGTGAACACTGAAGTCGTGATCACCCTCTGCGGTGAAGGCGGGTTCTTCAACGACGAGGCGGTGGAAGGGAAGAACCGTGGGAAGTCCGGCGACCTCGAATTCCTTGAGTGCTCGCTTGGCCCTCTCGATGGCGTCTTTGCGACTGTGGCCGGTAACGATGAGCTTCGCGAGAAGCGAGTCAAAGGCTCCCGTAATCACGTCACCAGTTGTGACTCCAGAGTCCACGCGGATACCAGGGCCACCGGGGAACCGGAGGGTGTGAACGGGTCCAGGCATGGGCATAAAGTTCATGCCCGGGTCTTCACCATTAATGCGGAACTCAATCGAGTGTCCGTGGGGAGTGGGGTCGTCGTAGTCGAGAAGCTCGCCCTCGGCGATACGGAACTGTTCCCTCACGAGGTCGATTCCGGTGACTTCTTCAGAGACGGGGTGTTCAACCTGCAGGCGGGTGTTCACTTCGAGGAAGGAGACGGTGCCGTCGCGGCCAATCAGGAACTCGCAGGTGCCCGCTCCGAGGTAGTTTGCCTCTTTGAGAATCGCCTTTGACGAGTCATACAAGAGCTTTTCCTGCTCTCTAGTGAGGAAGGGAGCCGGGGCTTCTTCGACGAGTTTCTGGTGGCGGCGTTGCAGGGAGCAGTCTCGGGTGGACACGACCACGACATTTCCTGCCGAGTCGGCGAGGCATTGGGTCTCCACGTGGCGGGGTCGCTCGAGGTATTTCTCGACGAAGCATTCACCCCGGCCAAAGGCCGCAATCGCTTCACGAGTGGCCGAATCAAACGCTTCCTCGATTTCTTCCTCGCGGTAAACCACTTTCAACCCACGACCACCACCGCCGTATGCCGCCTTGATGGCAACGGGGAGCCCGTGCTCGGCAGCAAACGCCTTAACTTCGTCGACCCCTTGCACGGGGTTCAGCGTTCCCGGGGCCAAAGGAGCCCCGACCTTTTCGGCGATGTGGCGGGCAGTGACCTTGTCGCCAAGGGCATCAATCGCTTCGGGGGAGGGCCCAATCCAAATGAGTCCCGTGTCGATGACGGCGCGAGCAAAATCAGCGTTCTCGGCGAGGAACCCATATCCGGGGTGGATGGCGTTGGCCCCTGAGCGCTTGGCGATGGAGAGAATCTTGTCGATGACGAGGTAGGTCTCGGCACTCGTCGAGCCGTTGAGAGCATAGGCCTCGTGGGCGAGGCGGACGTGCCGCGCGTTACGGTCCTGATCGGCATAGACCGCGACCGTGCCGATTCCGGCGTCTTTGGCTGCCCTGATGATGCGAACCGCGATTTCACCACGGTTGGCAATGAGGAGTTTCTGAATTCTCGCCATGAGCACACAGCCTATGACGACTAGACCCCTGGTTGATGGAGGTCGCCACTACAGCAAACCCGGTTTTCGTTGTGCCCGGGCACAACTACTGTGGGTTGTGGTCCCACAGGTCGGTGTAGGAGAAACCGAGTTCAGTGACGAGCGATCTCAGTGCCCACACGGACAGGCCGACCACGGTGTAGGGGTCACCCTCAATGGACTTGATGAAGCCAGCTCCTAAAGAGTCGATGGTGAATGCGCCGGCGACCGTCAACGGTTCACCGCTTGCAATATACGCATCTATTTCGTGATCGCTCAGGTCGTCGACAAAGGTGACCTTGCTGCTGGTGCTCAACTGTGCTCGACTCTTGATGACGCCAGCTTCGCACAAGAGAAGTTCGTGACCCGAGTGGAGGGTGCCGGTCTTGCCCTTCTGCCGATGCCACCTTTCACGAGCCACTTCGGGCGTGTGCGGTTTACCGAACACTTCGCCGTCGACCTCGAAGAGGGAATCGCCACCCAACACCAAACCGGTAATCGAATGGGCCGCGGCGGCATCTTCCGCTTTGGCCCGGGCTAAGAGTTGAACCATTTCCGCGGGCGGAACAGGGCCGCTCTTCGTTGCCTCTTCAACGAGGGCGTGCTCGTCGACAGAGTGGTCGAGCAGTTGTGGCGTGATGCCAACTTGTTTCAGTGTTGCCAATCGTGCGGGTGAGGCGGAGGCGAGATACAACGTGGGCACGACACTCCTTAGGCTTGGGGGGTGAAACCGTCAGTGGGCGACCGCCTCGAGATTGAGATTATCAAGGTTGTCCACGGAGGTTACGGCTTAGGCCGGCACGACGGTTTCGTCATCTTTGTCAAAGGTGCGCTCCCCGGTGAGAAGGTCGCGGTCGAGATTCGCGAGGTCAAAAAGAGCCACGGCTATGCCCATCTCCTTGAGGTCTTGTCGGACAGCCCCTATCGGAAACCGCATATCTGGCCGGAGGCTGACCATTCCCGGCCAACTGCTTCGCGAGTTGGCGGGGCTGACTATGGATACATCCAGCGCGACTACCAGCTTGAGCTCAAGCGCCTCATTCTTGAGGACTCACTAGTGCGCTTCGGAAAGGTCGGAGGCCATTTCGCAGGGAGCGTTTCCGTTGCGGCACTCCCAGGGGATGACTCCGGTTTGCACTGGCGCACACGAACGACCCTGCATGTCTCGAGTGATGGCGCGGTCGGTCCTTATGTCGAAGGAACTCACACCGTGGTTCCCGTCACCTCGCTGCCCCTGTCGACAAAAGAATCCGAGGCTCTGGGTATGCTGTCGGGAGACTTTGCGGGCCACCAGAGCGTGCGCATTGTGCACCCCTCTCGCTCCGAACCGAGGCTCATCATTGACCGGCAGAAACCAGAGCCCATCACCGAGTGGGGCGCGGACATTCCTTTTCAACTGACGGACCAGTCTTTTTGGCAAGTCCATAAGTCGGCGGCCACGATCTTGTTCGACGCCGTGGCCACAGCAGTGAAACAACTCTCGGCGAACCCCGAAGCCATTCATTGGGACCTCTATGGAGGGGTGGGGCTCCTTGCCAGGGCCCTCCTTGAGTCTTTTGGAGCGGATGCCAAAGTGGTCAGCGTCGAATCGGAGGAAGAAGCGTCACGATACGCCCAGTTGAATCTCGAGGCTTTCCCCAACGCTCGGGCGGTCGCCTCATCGACCGAGCAATTCTTGGCTCACGATGATGGTTCTCACGCTGCGGGCCCATTAGGTGTTGTCGTGTTGGATCCTCCCCGCTCAGGGGCAAAAGAGGCGGTCGTTCGACGCATTAGTGACCGGACGCCAGAAGCCATCGTCTATGTAGCCTGCGACCCTGTCGCACTGGGGCGAGACCTCGGACTCTTTCGGGAGCGCGGTTATCTCCCCACTAGCATCACGGGCTTAGATCTTTTCCCGCACACTCACCACTTTGAGAGCATCGCGGTACTTAGAAGAGAGTTGGACTAGAGCGGAATATTGCCGTGCTTCTTCTGCGGAGCCTCGACCTTCTTCGTGCGCAGTGCGCGAAGTGACTTGATGATCAACGACCGTGTTGCCGCAGGCTCGACCACTCCGTCGATTTCTCCACGCTCAGCGGCGAGGAAGGGGCTCGCCACGCTGTAGGTGTAGTCGTTGGCGAGCTGGGTACGAACCGCGTCGACGTCTTCACCAGCTTCTTCGGCCTTCTTGATGTCGTTGCGGTAGAGAATGTTCACTGCTCCCTGGCCGCCCATCACGGCGATTTCGGCGGTGGGCCAGGCGTAGTTCAAGTCAGCGCCCAGTGACTTCGAGCCCATGACGATGTAGGCGCCACCGTAGGCCTTCCGCGTGATGACCGTGACGAGCGGCACGGTGGCCTCGGCGTAGGCGTAAAGAAGCTTCGCACCACGACGAATCACACCCGTCCACTCCTGGTCGGTTCCCGGAAGGTAACCAGGCACATCCACCAAGGTGACAATCGGAATATTGAACGCGTCGCAGAATCGCACGAACCTCGAGGCTTTCTCACCCGCGTCGATATTGAGGGTTCCCGCCATTTGGTTCGGTTGGTTCGCAATCACTCCAACGCTTCGACCCTCCACGCGGGCGAAACCCACGACGATGTTGGGGGCGAAGAGGGGCTGGACCTCCAAGAAGGAGCCGGCGTCAAACACCAAGTCAATGACTTTGAGCACGTCATAGGGCTGGTTGGTTGAGTCGGGGATGATCGAGTTCAACTGCCGGTCCCGGTCGGTGATTTCCAGATCTGACTGGCTCAGATACTCGGGCGCCTCGGCCTCGAAGTGGTCGGGTAGGTAGGACAGAAGCACTCGGGCGTAGTCGAAGGCGTCGTCTTCGTCTTCCGCGAGGTAGTGGGACACACCTGAGGTCTTGTTGTGAGTGAGGGCTCCGCCGAGCTCCTCCATGCCAACGTTCTCACCGGTGACGGCTTTGATGACGTCAGGGCCCGTCACAAACATTTGGCTGGTCTTGTCGACCATGATGACGAAGTCAGTCAATGCCGGTGAATAGACGGCACCACCAGCCGCCGGACCACACACAATCGAAATCTGGGGAATCACACCCGACGCTGCGGTGTTACGGCGGAAAATTTCGCCGTATTTACTGAGCGCCACCACACCCTCTTGGATGCGCGCCCCACCTGAGTCCAAAATGCCGACAATGGGCACACGCGTTTTCAGGGCGAGGTCCATGATTTTCATGATTTTCTCGCCTGCAACTTCACCGAGTGAGCCGCCGAAGATGGTGAAGTCTTGGGAGTAGACCGCGACCTGGCGGCCGTGGACGGTTCCCGTGCCGATGACGACCGAGTCGCCATAGGGGCGTTTCGCGCCCATCTCGAAGGCAGTCGTGCGGTGTCGCACAAACTCGTCGAGCTCAACAAACGAGCCGTGGTCAAGGAGCGCTTCGATGCGCTCGCGAGCCGTTTGTTTGCCCTTAGCGTGCTGTTTTGCCACGGCAGCCTCACCCGAGGCCGTGACAGCCTCGTGGTATCGGCGCTTGAGGTCGGCGATACGACCTTGTGTTGTCAAGAGTTCTTCGGTGACACCT
>JAYODB010000041.1:0-5013 GCA_038106075.1 Cellulomonadaceae bacterium
ACCCCCTGAGTCAGCAGAAGGACGGGGGCGTGGACGGAGAGAATCGGGAGATCAAAGCGCTTAGAGATAAATTCGAGGCCTTTTCGGTTGTAAGTGTTCGGGTCGTTCGTGATCATGACCTCGACGCCGTCGGCACCCGCTTCACGGGAGAGCCGGAAGGAATCTTCGAGGCTCAGAGGGAAAAACGAACTCGTGCTCACGCCCACGCTGCTCATGTCGTTCACGGTAGAAACGGGGCGCAAACAGATTCCTACAAGAAGGTTACGTGTCGGCCAAGTCTTGGCGCGCTAGCTTGAGCGGACTTTCTTCAGCCAGCCTGTCGAGAGCCGATTAAGAGCTTCGGTCTACCCCAGGGATACGTGCAGGGATATCGACGACAACGTCTGATCTACCCGAATCGCGCTGGGTCGCTACGCCCGCGGCGATGACCAACGCCACCCCGACGATATAGAGCCCGTCAGGCGCCTGGCTCAGTACCAGAAAACCAATGGTCGCGGCGATGGCGGGCTCCACGGCCATCAGGGTTCCAAAGGCCATTTTGTTCATCCGCTTGAGGGCGAGCATCTCCAGTGCAAAAGGGAACACCGGGGTGAGTATGGCGAGCAAGACGCCCCAGAGCAGGACCTCCACACTCAGCCGTCCCCAGGCTTGGGGAAGACCCACCATCGAGGCCGTAATCGCAGCGACGGGTGTCGCGAGGGCGAGGCCTTGAATCCCGCTAAAGCGGTCGGCCACGTGTTGGGTGAGGATGATGTAGCTCGCCCAGCCCGCGGCAGCGATCAGGGCGGAGGCGACTCCCAACCATTCCACCTCGCCCGTCCACGGCTCAGTGAGCAAGACCACTCCGGCCAGCGCAAGGAGAGGCCAGATCGCTGAGCGCCAGCGTTTACTCGACACCGCCGCCACCCCGAGGGGCCCTAAGAATTCGATAGCGACAGTGGTTCCCAGTGGAATTCTCTCGAGGGCAGAGAGAAAAGCTGAGGTCATCACCCCCGTGGCCACACCGAGTCCAATCAGGCCGGGGACGTCTTTTTGACGAATCGTTCGAAGCCGTGGCCTCACGAAGATCAGCAGAATCACTGCGCCCAGGACGAGGCGAAGCCAAGCGGTTCCGGCCGGACCAATGTCGTCAAAAAGGGAAATGGAAAGCGCCGAGCCCATTTGGATGCTGAACATGGCGACGACGGCGAGTGTCCAGGCGGGGACACGGTTCATCGTCAACGCGAGCTGGCTCGATGAGGGCACCTCGCTATTGTGCTCTATCTAGCGTGATCAGGCGCGTTCGACGGCGACTAACACTTCGTTTCGCCTGAGGAACCCTGGCATTGTTGGTGGGTTGTATCGAGCAAAATACGGCTCTCCCACCACCCGGTATCCCGACTGCTCTAGGGCGGAAATCAGAGTGTGCTCTTCGTCTCGCACTGAAGCTTCCCGCCAATACCCGCGGAACTGCCTGGCCGCCACGAGTGACCGCGCCTTCGATTCGACCCTGACTCGTGAGTCAACGGGGTCTGGCCAGACGCTACCGTCCTCCTGATACGGGAGGACGAAACTCACGGTGAACCCGTCACGACCGGAAGGCTCTTGGAGGACGGGAGCAGTCATGGCGATTTGTTGCGAAGCCTTGTTATTGCCGGAGATGTAGTTCACAAGAGGTCGAAAACCGATGTTTCCCGCATCAGAAAGTCCCGCGCGCACGTGGACTGAGGCGACCTGGTGTTCGGGATACGAGCGAATCTCAATCCCGCCGGGGAGGGATTCGACCACGTCGTATTTCTGCTGCTCAACCATGTATTCAGGCTACCGAACAGCATTCTCATCACGCCTGCGGGTTTCGCCCAATCTCCATAAGCTGGTGTCATGGCCACTGACGACCACATTTCTCCCGGTATGCGCGAGCAGCTCGACGCTCCCTCTTTTCAGGGCCTCGCCACCTTCGGAATGCGCCCTTTTGTGACCGACCCCGAGCAGCTCGACGCGATCAAGCCCGATATCGCGGTGATTGGCGCCCCCTGGGACGACTCGACGACGAATAGGCCCGGTGCTCGTTTTGGACCGAGGGCTCTGCGCGCGAACGCCTACGATCCCGGCACGTACCACCTCGACTTGGGTATTGAGATTTTCGACCACCTCGACGTCGTCGACTACGGCGACGCGATTGCCAAGCACGGGTTGTGGGAGCCGACGCGGGAGGCCATTTACCACCGCGTGAACGACGTGACCTCTCGCGGAATCGTTCCCGTTGTGTTGGGAGGCGATCATTCAGTCACCTACCCCGTCATCCAGGCTCTCTCCGAAGCACAGGGTGATGGTGAAGTGGCGATGATTCACTTCGACGCCCACGCCGATACCGCCTACGAGATTGAGGGCAACTTTGCGAGCCACGGCGCGATGATGCGGCGGATTATCGAATCGGGGGCCATCCCCGGCGACCGTTTCCTCCAGTTGGGGCTTCGCGGCTATTGGCCGGGTGAAGAAGACCAAAAGTGGATGCGGGAGAACAACCTCAAGCACTACATGATGCAGGAGTTTTGGGAGCGGGGTGCCATGCCCGTCATCGATGACGTGATCGCCGAAGCCAAGAAGCGAGCCCCCAAGGCGTACATCTCCATCGACATCGACGTGTTGGACCCCGGGTTCGCCCCGGCGACCGGAACCCCCGAGCCAGGAGGGTTTGCACCGGTTGACCTCTTGCGGATCGTTCGCCGACTCACCCTCGAGCTCGACGTAGTGGGCTTCGACGTGATGGAAGTTGCACCGGCCTATGACCACGCCGACGTCACGGTCAACAACGCGCACCGGCTCATTTGGGAGTTCTTTGCCGCGATGGCGGTTAAAAAACGCAACGCCCTCGCCTAGTTGATTCGAGCGTGAATTACCCCCACAACGCAGGCAAAATCGAGTCGACGACGCCCCCGGGTTCGTAGACGAGCGCATCGTCGATATCGGACGCGAGCAGGGTGGGCCCGTCGATGTCGACAAACTCACACAACTGACCCACGACGAAGCTCGGCGCCATAGCGAGAGACGAGCCGGTCATATTGCCGACCATCAACTTTTTGCCGGCGGCCTTGGCAGTGCGAGCAATCTGGAGTGCCTCGGTGAGGCCTCCGCACTTGTCGAGTTTGATGTTGATGACGTCGTAGCGGTCGGCTATCCCCGCATATTCCTCGAGCGAGAGGCAACTTTCGTCTCCGCCGATGGGGATGGGTGAGTGGTAGCCCTCGAGCTCATCGTCTGCTCCCCTGGGGAGGGGTTGTTCGACCATGGCGACACCGATCTCGGCGAGGTCGCTCGTCAGCGACTGCAGAGTGCCGAAATCCCAACCCTGGTTGACATCAATCACGATGTCGGCGTCGGGTCGAGCCGATCGAATGGCGCGCAACCTGCCCAGGGGATCGTGGTCATCGAGTTTGACCTTGAGTTTCCCGAATTCAGCGAGCTCGCGCGCCCTCGCCGCCATCTGATCGGCTTCGCCAATCCCAATGGTGGCCACCGTGGTGAGTGGGCTGGGGTCAATGCCGGTGAGCTCCCAGATACTCGCTCCTGATGATTTGCATTCAAGGTCCCACAGCGCGCAGTCGAGCGCGTTCCTCGCCCCACCCGGTGGCAGAAGCTGCTGGATGTCCTCTCTCGATGCACCGGCTTCGACAGTGCCCCTTATGGCCTCCAAATCGGCGGTCATCGACTCTGGAGTGTCACCGTGATAGTAAATGCCGCAGGCCTCGCCCCTCCCTCGATGGGTTCCATTGCTCACGGTGACCCAGATGGCGTGGTGCTCTATGAAGGTGTATCCCGTAATGACAAAAGGGGCACGCAGAGGAAACACCCTGTGCTCCACCGTCATCTGGGTCACGAGTAGAGCTCTCCAAGGCGGTCAACGACGGGCCCTACTCCCCCTTGGAGCGGGTCCACGGCGGGTAGTCCGTAGCGCTCAGAGAGGTCGGCGAGGTAGGCAGCTCTCTCCTCCTCATTCAACGACGACGTATTAGCGCTGATGCCCACGGGGCGGATAGCCGAGTTCACCCGGGAGCCAATCTGGACGGTGAGGTCAATCACGTCCTGGATATCCGGCAAGGGGAACGAATCCCAGCCGGAAATGTGGGTGCGCCCGGCCTCGGTGCACACCACAAACGCGTCGGGCTGGGACCCTAGAAGCAGACCCATGCTGACCGGCGCGTAGCCGGGGTGGTGGAGAGCGCCCTGCCCTTCGATCACGTCCCAGTGGTCATCGGCGTTTTCTGGTGAGAGCAGTTCTGCCGCCCCGGTCAAGAAGTCAGAGACTACAGCGTCCATCGGCATACCCGAACCGGCGATCATGATGCCGGTTTGGCCGCTCGCGCGAAAAGTAGCGTTATATCCACGAGCGCTCATTTCCCGCTCGAGAGCGAGTGCCGTGTATTTCTTTCCCAGCGCACAATCCGTGCCCACGGTGAGCAGCCTTTTCCCGTGTCTGCGTTTGCCGGTGCCCACCGGGATATCGGCGGGGGGCACCCTGACGTCAATCAGTGAGCCGCCTCCCCTGTGAGCGGCTTCGACGAGTTCAGGGAACGAGGTGAGCCGAGTGTGGAAACCCGCCACAACGTCGAGGCCCAACTCGAGCGCTTGAACGAGAGCGGGTAGCCAGTGGGAGGGAAGAGAACCACCGATGAGGGCGACCCCGAGAACAACCGACCTTGCTCCCTCGGCCACGGCACTCACAATGTTGTGATCGGGTAACCCGGCATCAGCAGTAGCCGGGGTGAGTCGAAACTGCCCCATACACAACTCGGGTCGCCACTGCGCGAGGCCTAACCCGGTCTTGGCGTAAGTGGGGCGTTCTTCATCGCCGAAGAACACGAGGTAGGGCGCCTTGATATCAATCACCCCGCTAGTTTGCCAGCGATTGATGCAGACCCCGACACGGCATTTGTCCACATTTTTAGAGGGAAACGACTTATCCACTGATTCAATCAAACGGGTTGTAATACCGTTTTGATACCATTACGGTCATGGCTATGACATTGCGACTAA
>JAYODB010000041.1:5113-8879 GCA_038106075.1 Cellulomonadaceae bacterium
ACCGACACCAGCATGATGTTCATGATTCCGATACCACCCACCACGAGGCTGATGCCCGCGATACCGGTGATCAGCAAGCTCAGGGTCCCCGTCACGGTGTTGACGGCGTCTTGTAGTGCCGCCTGGTTGAAGATGATGAATTCGGCGTCTTCGTCGTCGACAAAGCCTTTTTCCGCGCGAAGATACGCCTCAACCGACTGCTCAACGGCATCCACCGTTTCTTTTGCCGTGGCTTGCACGTTGATCACCGACACATACGGCGACTTGGCGAAAAGACTGCGCGCCGCGGTTTGTGTGATGTAGACGTTTCCACCACCACCAAAACCATCCGCGTCATCGAGCACACCGATCAATTGGAAGGCCACACCATTAATGCGGAATTCGTCACCCAGATTCTCAAACTTCATACCCAACTCATCGGCGGCCACCGCGCTGAGCACCGCGACACGAGCCGACTGAGCTCCAGGAGCAGGTGGCAGGAATCGGCCCGAGGCAATCGTTGGAGTGGCAATGGCCTCATAGCCCGGGGAGACACCGATGAGCCCAAGGTTCGTGTCATTGCCTTCGAAGCTCGCAGCTCCGTTACTACGAACCTCGCTCGAGACTCGGAGCACGTTCGGAAGCCCCGAGATGTTGGCCACGTCAGAGTCTTGTAATCCATCGGGTGTCGTCGCGGTGACTGAAATTTGATTCGCGCCCAGATCGGCTAGAGACTCATCAATTCCTTGCTGCGCACCCTGCCCAACCGAAATCAACGCCACCACCGAGGTCACACCAATGATGATGCCGAGCATGGTGAGTGCACTGCGCATCTTCGACGCGCGAATACGCTGCAGAGCCATTCGGAGAATCAGCCACGGGGTCATCGCGCACCCGCCATCATCTCCGACTTTTCGTCGCGTTCAATGAGGCCATCGCGAATGTAGACACGACGTTTCGCCGCGGCCGCCACATCGAGGTCGTGGGTAATCAGCACAATCGTGCGACCTTCAGCGTTCATTTCCTTGAAGGTGTTCATTACCGCCTCGCCCGACGCGGTGTCCAGAGCACCCGTAGGTTCATCGGCAAGAACCAGGTCGGGGTTGGTGACCAGGGCACGAGAAATCGCGACCCGCTGCTGTTGACCTCCACTGAGGCGGGAGCGATCAAAGTTCAGACGGTCTCCCAAGCCCAGCTTCGTCAGCATCTCGGCTGCGCGTCGCCTCGCTTCGCGAGGGCTGAGCCCCTGATACAGCAGCGGAGTCGCCACATTGTCAACCGCAGAAGTCAGGGGCAAGAGCTGGAATTGCTGGAACACAAAGCCGATGGCTTTGGAGCGAAGCGCCGTGAGTTCTTTG
Organism: Cellulomonadaceae bacterium; assembly: GCA_038106075.1. Taxonomy (GTDB): domain Bacteria; phylum Actinomycetota; class Actinomycetes; order Actinomycetales; family Microbacteriaceae; genus Pontimonas. Next base: position 6,451 of record JAYODB010000041.1, read on the forward strand.
TCATTGAGGTCCTTGACGTTTTTCCCCGCGACGATGACATCGCCAGAGCTCGGGCGGTCCAAACAACCAATGAGGTTCATCATTGTCGACTTACCCGACCCAGATGGGCCCACAATCGCGACAAATTCCCCTCGCTCGACCTGGAGGCTCACCCCAGCGAGGGCGACAGTAGCCACATCACCGGTTTGATACTCCCGGCGAACATCACGCAGCTCGACGACGAGGTCGGTCATTCGCTGAACTGTTCCCGCTGACGCTGCTGGTCTTCAACTCCAGGGGGCGGGCCGGTTCCTGGTTCCCAATCACCACCGACAACCGGGAACTCTCCCACGTCACCGATGACCACGGTTTCTCCACCCGACAAACCGCTCGTGATTTCGACGTAACCGCCACCCTCCGAGCCGGTTTCAACGTCGACGGCTCGAATCGTGCCATCGGCTTCGACGACATTGACCACCGTCTTGTCGCCCTCAACATTCAGAGCCGCGGCAGGCGCCGCGACCACATTCGAGGTTTCCGCGGTAATGATGTCAACCTGAGCGGTCATCCCGACACGAAGCTTCGCCGGGGGGCTATTTACGGACACCGTCACCTGGTACGTCGTCAAGGTCCCACCAGAGGGGTCGACTTGCCCAACCAAGCCCACTTCGGTCACGGTTCCCGTCGTCGAATTAGCGGGGAGCGCGTCGAAGTCAATGTTGACCTCTTGGCCCTCTTCTATTCCGACGATGTCCGACTCGGCAAAATTTGCCGTCACTTCAAAGCCGCCGAGGTCGGCGATGACAAATAGGTCAGCTCCGGCTGACGTGACTGAGTCACTTTCTTCGACGGCCACGCTGAGAACAGTGCCCGACATCGGCGACCTCAGCGCCGCCTTGTCAAGGTTTGCCTGCGCGCTGTCTAAACCTGCCTGGGCCGACGCCAGGGCGGCTGATGCGGCTGCCTTCTGAGCGGGCACACGAGCCTGCTGATACTCCGCGGTGTCTCGCTGGGCTTCGGCCGCACCAATTTGCGCTCGAGCCGACGCAACGCCTTCGGATCGATTTGAGCTGAGGTCTTTGGCATCGGCGAGGGCCTTGGCTCCCGCGGCGAGGGCCTGGTCAGCGGTGTTAATCGCCTGCTGGGCTTGGGCTTCTGCGAGGTTCGCGGCGGATACGCCATCGCGAGCGGAGGCGAGGGTGGACTGTGCGGTCGCGAGTGCTGCTTCTAGGGCAGTGGTGTCGAGAGTAGCGAGGACGTCACCCTCGCTGACGACGTCGCCAGCTTCGACCGCAACCGACAGCACATCTCCTGCCACGGCAAACTTCACGCCCATCTGGTCAGTAGCCTTCACTTCACCGGAGGCAGCCACCGTGGTCGTCACGTCTTGAACGGTGACGGAGTCGGTCAGGAGTACTTCTGTCGGATCCGGCTGTGGGGCGAGAGCCTGCGCCGTGATGACGCCCCCGACGACGAGAACGGCCGCTGCAGCGACTCCGATGATGACTTTGGTCGACTTCTTCACAACACCACTCAATTTCTAGGCATACGAGTCCTGCCAGATTGCGGGACGTTCATACTCTTCCACCACAGTCGCAGGTTGCCTGGAGGCTCGCTGGGAGTTTCCTAAGTGGTGGGGCCTCTGAAACAATCGGAGGATGACAGAACAGTCCCCATCACCGGTTCGCGGCCTGCGCTGGGTTCTTAGAGCCGGAGCTGCCGTCTTCGGCGCGAGCGCCGTCTTTCTCCTTGTGGCGCCTGCCTTCTTTCTCACCTTGCTGGCATTACCGGCGACTGCTGACCTTGAGTGGGCGATGAGAATGATTGCGATCACGCTCGTCGCGCTCACAGGGAATATGGGCGTGGTCTCATTCTCAGCGAGTGACCGGGGGGTGCTCGTGGCATCCGGGGTCATGTTATTTGCGGCAGGGGCTCTGGGATTCCTCACCCTCATGATCCCCGCTGACGTGACGTGGTTCACCGTCGTGTATGCACTTGTCGGATTCGGTTTCTCATCCGCCTATCTTGTGGGTTTGGCACTGAGGCTTCGGCCCGGTCGCTAAACTTCCAGCGATGTCCGATTCTTCCCCCGCACTGCTGGTCTGGCTTGACGCCGAGATGACTGGCCTCGACCCCGACGTCGACGAGCTCGTTGAAATTGCGGTCCAGATTACGACCTACGACCTCGAGCGGGTCGATGAAGGTTTTCATGTCGTGATTCGTCCAAGCGACGCGTCACTCGAGCAAATGTCTGATTTTGTGCGGGAAATGCACACATCAAGCGGACTCATCAACGACATCCCCCGAGGGGTCTCTCTCGAAGAAGCGGAAAAGCAGCTGATGGACTACATCACCTCGCACATTCCCCTGCCCCAAACGGCGCCTCTCGCAGGGAACACCATCGGCACCGACAGGGCGTTCTTGCAGCGCTATATGCCGCGGGTTCACGA
>JAYODB010000042.1:0-8632 GCA_038106075.1 Cellulomonadaceae bacterium
CGCGCGCTCGAGCACGGGATGCCTCCCAGCGGAGGAATCGGAATGGGCATCGACCGGTTGTTGATGTCACTCACGGGCTTGGGCATTCGGGAAACAATTCTGTTTCCGTTGGTGAAGTAAGGCAGAAAGAATCGGGCCTAGCTGACGACGAGCATTATCGCCAAGGTAGCGAGGATGATTCCCAGCCCGATGTTCATCGCACGAGCGGGAATCCAGCGAGACGCGAACGCTCCGAGAATGACACCTGGTATTGACCCGATCAACAGAGCGAGGAGTAGAGGAAAGTCGACGAGGCCGGACAGTGCGTACGACGTCCCGGCGATGAGGGCAATAGGAATGGCATGGAGCAGGTCGGTCGCGACGAGTCGTTGAGGAGGCGTGTCTTTGGGACTGAGCTTCACGAGCAGAGCCATTCCTAAAACTCCAGCCCCCACAGAGGTCAGAGAAACTCCAAGGCCCACTCCAGCGCCCCCAAGTGGGGCAAGCAGCCGCCCATCAGAGACCTTCTCACTCTGAGCTTCGCCTCGGGGAGGCCTTAGCCCCCTAAGGAGAAGGGTGATGCTGGTGAAGAGCACAAAGGCCAATAACAGCCACAGCAGCCAAGTGGTATGCCCGGCTGTGACAAATCCGACCAAAAGGATTGATCCGATGGCGACCGCTGGGATACTGCCCGCCCATAGTTTTTTTGCGATCTTCCAGTCGACCTGGCCCGCCCGGCCGTGGACGAGAACACCCAACGCTTTGGTGATTGTGGCGAAGACGAGGTCGGTAGCGATGGCAACGGGGAGAGGGACTCCAAAGATTCCCACAAGAGCCGGAGTCATGGCTGCGCCGGCTCCAACCCCCGTAAGTCCCACGAGGATGCCAACGGCAAGGGCCACTCCCACGATTCCCACATTGATGTCCACATGGCCATTATGTCGCAATTGTAGATTTGATGCCGACTCATTCCCATGAAAAGTCTGAAAACTTGTATATACTCCAATTTGTGACAAACGCGACATTACGAGGTGTGGTCGAAGAGTGGGTCTTGCGCCCTGGCGTGGGTTCGACAGATTCGTTGCTCGATAACCTGGCTCGCGAGGGCCATGACGTAAGCCGTAGACACCTCGTTCGTATTCTGAACGAGCTCTTCGACAGCGAGCCTGTGATGGAAATCGCCAATGTACGCGATCACGAGGGCAATCCCCCGCACCGACTCCTGGTCGAGCCAATGGAAGATTTTCAGCGTCGAACGGGTCAGCATCTCCTCGTTGTTCAAATGGTTGGTTTCCAAGACAGACCCCTGCTTCTCGCAAATGATCGAAGGGGCTCTCGCTGGTGGGCGCCGATAAGCGATGGGGGTGCGATAGAGGCAATCGAGAGGATTCAGGCGATGTTGCCTGGCGGCTTGATCGTGGTTCCCCACGGCGCCGTTCTCAGCCAACTTGTCTCAGTCGGCCTCCGAGACGGTCTCTTCATTGCTGATTTTCTCTTTCCTCCGCTCGCCTATCAGCCGCCGAAACGGGAGATCACCGTTGAAGCGAATGCTCACCCACATCTGCATGAGCTTGAGGCTGAGAGCATTCGGATTATCCGTGAAGCAGTGGCGGTCGCGAAGAAGCCAGGGATGTTGTTCTCCATGGGGAAAGACAGCATGGTCATGTGGGCCTTGGCTGCGAAAGCGTTTTGGCCAGAGCCCCCACCCTTCCCGCTCGCGGTAATTGATACCCAGTGGAAATTTCGAGACATGTATCGGTTCCGGAATTACATGGAGAACCGAGCAGACACGGATGTGGCCGTCTATATCAACCCTGATGCGATCAGGGATAACGTGAATCCCTTTGACTTTGGTTCAGGTCGGCACACGGAAATCACGAAGACCCACGCTCTGAAACAGGTCCTTGACAACAATCAGTTTGACTATGTCTTCGGAGGGGCTCGGAGGGATGAAGAGCGATCTCGAGCGAAAGAGCGTGTGTTTTCGGTGAGGAACCCAAAACACGGTTGGGACCCGAAGGCGCAGCGCCCCGAACTGTGGAATCTCTACAACACGCTGCTTCCTAAAGGCCACAGCATGCGGGTGTTCCCGCTCTCAAACTGGACCGAGCTCGACATTTGGCGTTACATCGAAAGTGAAAACATTCCGGTTGTGCCGCTCTACTTTTCGAAAGTCCGACCCTTCGTTGAGAGGGACGGGGCGCTCATCATGGTCGACGATGAGAGATTCCGTCTTGAACCCGAAGAGCAGGTCAAATTCGAGCCGATTCGATTCCGCACTCTCGGCTGCTACCCCCTGACCGGTGGTGTTCGCTCGAGTGCTCAAACGGTGTCGGAAATTATTGCCGAGCTCGAGGAGTCACGTGTCTCGGAGCGTAGCTCCCGAGTGATTGACTTTGACCCCGGAGCGAGCATGGAGCAGAAGAAGAAAGAGGGGTATTTCTAATGCCTCAGGAAATCTTCCACATCACATCGGCAGGAAGTGTAGACGATGGCAAGTCGACCATTCTGGCTCGCCTTCTGCTTGACACTGGATCCGTTTATGAGGATCAACTGGGGGGAATCGACCCGAGGAAGGTTGATGCCACGACAATTGCTGACCTGCTTGATGGTTTGGAGAGCGAGCGAGAGCAAGGAATCACCATTGATGTGGCCCACCGATTCTTCGATTCAGGCCGCCGCCGCTACCACATTGCCGATTCTCCCGGCCACGAGCAGTACACGAGGAACATGGCCACGGCAACGTCACACGCTGATGCCATGTTGCTGGTAGTGGATGCGCGCGAAGGGGTCAAGCCTCAAACGAGAACACATTTTGGGATTGCAAGGAAGCTCGGAATCAGCCAGTTCGTAATCGCTGTGAACAAGATGGATCTCGTCGGTTTCAAGCACAAGGTCTTCGAGTCAATTTCTGCGGAGATTTCCGAGCTCATGCAGGATCAGCCCGTGGAGGCAACCCTAATCCCGGTCAGCGGGCTGGGCGGAGACAACGTCGTCACCAAGTCCAAGAAGACACCTTGGTGGGATGGCCCCACAGTGGTCGAGGCGTTCGAATCGTTCTCCGTTCCACAAGCCAATAACAGCGGGGTTGTGTTTTCGATTCAGCACGTTCAGCGAATTTCCGGTGGGGGGCGTCGATATCTCGGGACCCTACATGCGGGTGATATCGCTCTTGGCTCCTCCCTGAACTCGCCCCGATACCCGGACAAAGCACTCACGGTGACCTCAATTGTTTCCTCGGGCACAGAGGCCAACCACGTAACCACTCCTTCTGAAATCTCTCTGTTGGTCGACGTGGATATTGACTTGGAGAGAGGAGACGTCCTCCACACAAACTCTGACGTGACACTGACCGACCAGTTTGAAGCTGACCTGGTGTGGCTCGACGACCAGGGTGGGATACCGGGGAGGAACTACCTGCTGAGAGTAGGCCACCAGTCGGCAAAAGCGACGATGACGAGGGTATTTGGCCTTGTGTCTGATGGTTGGAAGAGCGGACAGGTTGACCACGTGGATGTCAATCAGACGGTCCGGGCCAACATTGAGACACACTCAAAAATCTCTGTCACGTCGTTCTCTTCTCTCGCTGAACTGGGTCGCTTCGTCCTCGTCGATCAGGATTCAGGAAACACCGTTGCCGTGGGCATCATCAACCACACTCTCAGACGAGCAGAAAATGTTGTGGCCCACTCTTTCGACGTGTCTAGTGAAGACCGCCAGCGACTCACTGGCCACAAAGGCGCGGTTATGTGGTTTACCGGTCTATCAGGTTCAGGTAAGTCGACTCTCGTCAACGAAGTGTCAAAGGTCCTCCTGGAAAAGGGGGTCCCTCACTCGGTGCTTGATGGTGATTCTCTAAGGCTTGGACTTAATAAGGATTTAGGCTTCACTGAGGCAGACCGGGTAGAAAACATCAGGCGAACTGCCGAGGTCGCCAGACTCATGGCTGACTCCGGCCTCGTCGTCTTGGTAAGCCTTATTTCGCCTTACCGGGCGGATCGTTCGAGAGCGGCAGAGATTGTCGGTTCGGATCGTTTCCATGAGGTGTATGTATCGACGCCGCTTGAAATGTGCGAGCAGAGGGATCCGAAGGGGTTGTACAAGAAGGCCCGTCAGGGTTTGATTCCGAATTTCACTGGAATTGGGGCTCCATACGAAGAACCTCTGGACCCGGCCTATCGGACAGACCCCACTCAAACCGTCGAAGCGGAATCCGATCGCTTCGTGGCTTCCCTCAGAGAGGTCGTTCTCTAGGGCGAGGGCCCTTTGTCGGTGGGTAGGCCCCGCTTTTCACGTTCCTCCCGTTCAATATCTGCGTACGCATCGCGCTCGCCGCGGTCCGCGCGCAAGATTGTCCGCATCACAAACCAAAACACCAATCCGATGAGGATGGTGGGGGTGAGAGAGTAGGCAGCGTTGAGCCAGAAGTTCTCAATCATTTAGAAACCCCCTCGCGAAAAGAAAAAGCCCACAGTGGCCACAATGGCAATAGCAATGAGGCCTAGCCGCGCTGGCGGCAGCGCTGACTTCTTGGGGGTCTGAGACGGCGTCACACCTAGGAGTGTAGGTGAGTCAGGTGGGCTCACGCTGGGGGCGAACACTGGCCAAAGAGAGCCGTTTTCGCTTTAGTGTCGAAATAGTCGCAGGAGTGCACCTATAGCCCTGCGGGGAGGAACACAACATGTTTGAGCGGTTTACCGACCGGGCCCGTCGTGTCGTCGTCTTGGCGCAAGAAGAAGCCAAGATGCTCAACCACAACTACATCGGCACGGAACACATCCTTCTTGGCCTCATCCACGAAGGCGAGGGTGTCGCGGCAAAGTCTCTCGAGTCGCTCGACATTTCCTTGGATGCTGTGCGCGAGCAGGTGCAAGAAATCATTGGTCAGGGCCAGCAGCAGCCCACCGGTCACATTCCCTTTACTCCCCGCGCCAAGAAGGTCCTCGAGCTCTCGCTTCGCGAGGCGCTCCAGCTGGGGCACAACTACATCGGCACCGAGCACATCCTCCTGGGCCTCATTCGTGAGGGCGAGGGTGTCGCCGCCCAGGTACTGGTGAAGCTCGGCGCTGATTTGAACCGGGTGCGCCAGCAGGTCATTCAGTTGCTCTCGGGTTACCAGGGCAAAGAAGCGGTCAGCGTCGGCGCCCAAGAATCCGGTGACGCTAAGGGATCTCAGGTGCTCGACCAGTTCGGACGCAACCTCACCCAAGCTGCCCGTGACGGCAAACTCGACCCGGTGATTGGCCGCGAGCGTGAGATGGAGCGGGTGATGCAGATTCTCTCCCGCCGTTCCAAGAACAACCCAGTGCTCGTTGGGGAGCCCGGTGTCGGTAAGACCGCCGTGGTGGAAGGCCTCGCTCAGGCAATAGTGAAGGGCGACGTTCCCGAAACCCTCAAAGACAAGCAGCTCTACACCCTCGACCTAGGTTCGCTGATTGCTGGATCACGCTATCGCGGTGACTTTGAAGAGCGCCTGAAGAAGGTCACAAAGGAGATTCGCAACCGCGGAGACATCATCGTCTTCATCGACGAAATCCACACCCTGGTAGGCGCGGGTGCCGCTGAAGGTGCGATTGATGCCGCCAGCATCTTGAAGCCCATGTTGGCTCGGGGCGAGCTTCAGACCATCGGAGCCACCACACTCGACGAGTACCGCAAGCACTTTGAGAAAGACGCTGCACTGGAGCGTCGTTTCCAGCCAGTTCAGGTGAACGAACCAAGCCCCGCTCACACCATCAATATCTTGAAGGGGCTTCGGGACAAGTACGAGGCGTTCCACAAGGTGTCCATCACCGACGGGGCCATCGAAGCGGCCGTGAACATGGCTGATCGGTACATCCAAGACCGCTTCCTGCCGGACAAGGCCATCGACTTGATCGACGAGGCAGGAGCGCGTTTGCGCCTGTCCATCCTCTCGAGCCCCCCAGAGCTTCGTGAATTCGACGACAAGATTGCGGCCGTTCGCAAGCAGAAAGAAGACGCCATCGAAGGACAAGACTTCGAAAAGGCTGCTTCACTGCGCGACGAAGAGAAGAATCTTCTCGCTGAGCGGTTGCGCCTTGAAAAGCAGTGGCGCTCCGGCGAAGCCGGTGGCACGGGCACTGTCGATGAAGGTGTCATCGCCGAGGTGCTCTCCGCTGCGACGGGCATTCCGGTGTTCAAGCTCACCGAGGAAGAGACCGCGCGCCTCATGTTCATGGAGAAGGCCCTGCACGAACGGGTCATTGGCCAAGAGCAGGCGATCTCAGTGCTCTCAAAGTCGATTCGTCGGACCCGCGCGGGCCTGAAAGACCCCAAGCGCCCGAGTGGTTCGTTTATCTTCGCCGGACCTACCGGCGTGGGAAAGACCGAGCTCGCCAAAGCTCTGGCCGAGTTCCTCTTTGACGACGAAGACGCGCTGATTGCGCTTGATATGAGTGAATTCGGTGAAAAGCACACCGTGTCGCGCCTCTTTGGAGCCCCTCCCGGATTCGTCGGCTTCGAAGATGGTGGTCAGCTCACCGAGAAGGTGCGTCGCAAGCCGTTTAGTGTCGTGCTTTTCGACGAAATCGAAAAGGCTCACCCCGACATCTTCAACTCGCTGTTGCAGGTGCTCGAAGAAGGTCGCCTGACCGATGGTCAGGGACGCGTGGTGGACTTCAAGAACACTGTCATCATCATGACCACGAACCTTGGAACCAAGGACATCACGGGAGGCCCTGTCGGCTTCACGGTAGAGGGCAACGAAGAAGCCAGCTACCAGTCGATGAAGGCCAAGGTGGTGGAGGAACTCAAGAAGAACTTCAAACCAGAGTTCCTCAACCGTGTTGACGAGACCATAGTGTTCCCGCAGTTGAACCACGCAGAGCTCATGCAGATTGTGGGCTTGTTCGTGAAGAGGCTCGGGGAGCGCATGATGGATCGCGACATGACTGTGTCAGTTTCCGAAAACGCCAAAGAGCAGCTGATTACCCTTGGTTGGGATCCGACCATGGGAGCGAGGCCTTTGCGTCGCGCGGTTCAGCAGAACGTGGAAGACCCACTCTCGGAGCGCATCTTGCAGGGAGAGCTGAACCCAGGCCAGCACGTGGAAGTGGACTTCGATGGAAACGAGTTCACCTTCACCACGACGAAGCCTGCGAGTGAACCGGTCGTTGCCGGGGCAACCGAGTCCTAGGAGGCTCTGGTGCCCGGCACTCTGGCGCTAGCCTGGAGCCGTGACAACCACTGCGCCCGATGGGGTGTCCATTCGGCCTGCAAGAACGGCCGATATCCGAGCCATTAGCGACCTGATCGAGCCGCTGGTGGTCTCGAGGGTGCTCCTTGGAAAAGAGCTGGTCATGCTCTTTGAAGCTGTCCAGGAATTCGTGGTGGCGGAAAAAGACGGCGAGGTTGTCGGCTGCGGTGCACTCCACGTGTTTTGGGAAGACCTTGGTGAAGTGCGAACGCTGGCAGTGGCTGACCAGTACAAAGGCCAAGGCATTGGTTCGGCGATCCTGAGAGTTCTCGAGGGTCACGCTAGCGACCTTGGGGTGTCTCAATTGTTTTGCCTGACCTTTGAGGTCGACTTTTTCTCGCACCACGGGTACCGAGAAGTTGATGACCAGGTCATTGACCCCGAGGTGTATGTGGAGCTCGTGCGCTCACCCGATGAGGGTGTGGCAGAGTTTCTCGACTTGGCACGAGTAAAGCCCAACACCTTGGGCAACGCTCGGATGTTGAAGACCCTCTCTCGCTAGGCCACGCCGAGCGCTACAGCCATTTTGGGCTTTTGTTTTCGTACCCTTTAGACATGTCCGGTGTTCAGCCCAGGCACCCCGCCTCCGTCTACCGCAGGCGACGTCTTGCGGTCTTTGGCGGACTCATCGCCGTCATCGCCATTGTGGTGCTCATCATTGTCCGGCCGGGGCTCGGAGACACCGCCGTTGTTGAGGCGGAACCTGATGAGACCCTCACTGAAGAAGTGGTTGCCGTTACCCCCTGCACCTCCGCTCAAATCGAACTCACACCTATGACGGATGAAGCACGTTATGCACCAGGAGCTGTTCCGTCACTGTGGCTGAGCGTCAAGAACACTGGAGCGATTGGGTGCGAGCTCGAGGTAGGTACGAACGTCCAGGAATACATTGTGGACTCAGGGTCGAGAGAAAACCCCGACCTCATCTGGTCCTCAACTCATTGCCAGGCCCCAGGCACTCCGATGAGCATTACCCTTCAACCTGGGGAGGAGCGCGCCACAGGCTCAATTACCTGGGATCGCACTCGCTCCACCCCAGACACCTGTGATTCAGACCGACCGTCGATGCCAGGGGGCGGAGCGAGCTATCACCTCTCAGTGAAGCTTGGCCCGTTCGAATCTGAGGGCACGAAGCAGTTCATCCTCGACTAGCTAAAACGGCGCCTTTTCAGTGCCGTGTGATGCCAATGCAGTCTTGAGCGCTGCGCTAACAGACCGGGCGGACGTGTCAATGATGGTGTTGAATCCAAGCCTTTTTGCCTCGCTCGCGCGCTGGGAGCCTGAAGCGACCGAGCGAATCTCTCCGGCGAGAGAAATCTCGCCAATGGCAACGAGGTCTCGAGAGAGCGCGGTGTCTTTTATGGCGCTCGTGACCGCCAGGGCGATGGCGAGGTCGGCCGCTGGTTCAACTAATCGGATGCCACCCACTGTCGAGAC
>JAYODB010000043.1:0-8323 GCA_038106075.1 Cellulomonadaceae bacterium
TTTTTGACCTCGAACGCGCCTATCGACTCGCCCGCCTCGTTTTGGTGGGAGTGAGCGGTGACGCGCTCAGGGCACTGCGGATTCCGCCGGTTCCCGCGACCTCAGCGACCCAGGGTTGGCGGCTCGGCCCGAGTGGGGCCGAGCTCATCCAACTAGAACCGCTCGCTCTAGGCGAGGACAGAATCGATGCTGACCGCGTCGATTCCTAGCGCTTCGCCGACGGCGACGTTGGTGAGCGCGCCCGCGTGGGTGCTCAACCCCTTCGCCAGTGAGGCGTCCGCGTTGAGTGCGTCACGCCAGCCGTGGTTAGCCAGTGCGTTGGCGTAGCGCATGGTCGCGTTGGTGAGGGCGACGGTCGAGGTGACCGGGGTTGCGCCCGGCATGTTGGCCACGCAGTAGTAGACGCTGCCGTGCACATCAAAGGTCGGATCCGCGTGGGTGGTGGGCTTCGAGCCTTCGAAGCAGCCTCCCTGATCCACCGCGATATCGACCAGCACACTTCCAGGCTTCATTCTTGACACCAGGTCGAGCGAGACGAGCTTTGGTGCGCGTGCACCCGGAATCAGCACGGATCCGATCACTAAGTCGGCCTCGAGGCAGGCCCGCTCGATTTCCAACGAGTTCGACGCCAGCGTCGTAATGCGTCCCGCGTAGAGGGCGTCGAGTTCGCGCAACCGCTGAAGGTTAGTGTCCAGCACGGTCACACGAGCCCCAAGGCCCACAGCGACCGATACGGCGTTCGTTCCCGCCACGCCACCACCCAAGACGACGACGTTGGCCGGGTGAGTTCCGGGGACACCGGGCACCAACTGTCCTCGACCACCCTGAGGCTTGAGCAGAGCGTGTGCGCCCACGATGGCGGAGAGGCGGCCCGCCACCTCACTCATTGGGGCCAGCAGGGGGAGGGCTCCGGTGGGGAGCTGAACGGTTTCGTAGGCGATGCTTGTGATCTTCGACGACATGAGCGCCTGGGTGAGCTCCGGCTCTGCGGCGAGGTGGAGGTAAGCGAAGAGCACGAGGTCTTCACGGAAGTGACCGTATTCCTCGGCGATGGGCTCTTTGACCTTGACGACCATGTCGGCGTCTGACCAGCAGGTGGCGGCGTCCGCCACGATTTTTGCGCCTTCGCCGGCGTAGTCAGCGTCGACGATTCCACTTCCTTCTCCGGCGCCTTTTTCAATCAGCACCTCGTGGCCGTGGTTGGTGAGTTCACGCACTCCCGCGGGCGTCATTGCCACGCGGAATTCGTTGTTTTTGATTTCGCGGGGAACCGCAATCTTCATTAGGTATCGATGTCCTCTCGGCGCCCGAATTGGCGCCATAGAGAACACTAGTCGAGAGTGACGACGAGTCCACCGAGCTCTTCGGTTCCCCCAAACACCTTCTCGCTGGTGTGCGCGATGAGGTCGCGAGCAGTGTCCGCATCGAGGGCACCCGCCCGCAATAGCGCTTCGAGCGCGACGGGCGTGGTGGCTCTCATCGAGCCATCTAAAATCTTCACCGCGACCGCCACACCACTCGGCAGGGCGATGACGACTAACCCCTCGGCGCCAATCTTGGCGATACCACCCAGACGATCGATGACCACGGTATTGGCGTGGCCGTCACCGGCAATCGCCCAGGCGTGTGCACCGACCGCGGAGACGATTCGACGAGCGTGGGGGTCATCGGAGGAGACGAGCTTCGCCATCGCTGTGGCCAAACCCTGAATCGAGACGGCGTGAAGCGGTGCACCACAGCCATCGGTCGATGAGAAGCTCACCGCCTCACCGGTGTAGGTCTCAACCGTGGAGACGATAGAGCGCTGCAGGGGGTGCTGGGGGGAGAGGTAGCTGTCGAGTTCCCAGCCTTGATGTTGACAGGCTGCGAGGAAGCCCGCGTGTTTACCCGAGCAGTTCATCGCCAGCTGTGTCGGCTCGGTTTCCCCACCGGCCATCATCGCGATTCGTTCGTCTCGGTCGAGCGGCCAGTCGGGGGGACACTGCAATAGCCCGGGGCTCAGTTGCTGGCCCAAGAGAAATTCTCTGACCGCTTCACGGTGACGCACCGACCCGCTGTGGCTTGCCGTCGTCAGCGCCACCTCGAGGTCAGTGAGCTCCACACCGGTGTCCAGCACGGCCAGGGTTTGCAGGGGTTTGAGGGTGGAGCGGGGAAACACGGCGACCTTGGGTTCGCCCACGGAGTAGAGCTTTTTTCCCTCTGCGTTGACCACCGCGAGAACGCCGTGGTGAACAGACTCGACCCGCCCGTCTCTCACGATTTGGGCGACCGGTTCGGTCGCCTGGGGTGAGAGCCAGGACGGCACGGTGGGCCTAGTTCAGCGAACTGAGAGCGTCGTCGAGGACCGAAACGGCGTCGAGAAGCAACTCGTCGGACATGACGACACTGGGCAGGAAACGCAACACGTTTCCGAAGGTGCCGGCGCTCAAGAAGAGCACACCCTGGTGCAGGGCGTATTGCTGCACCGCTTTGACCGCGTCGGCAGCCGGGTTGCCGGCGGCGTCCAACAGCTCAATCGCCAGCATCGCGCCCATTCCGCGCACGTCGGCGATGATGCCGTGCTTGCCCTGCAGCGCTTTGAGGGCGGGCTTGAGGGTGGCCTCAATCCGCTTGGCTTCTCCGATGAGGCCTCGACGCTCGACATCGTCGAAGACCGCGACCACTGCCGCGGCCGCGACAGGGTTACCTCCGAAGGTTCCGCCCAAGCCGCCGGGGTGGCTCGAGTCCATGATTTCGGCGCGCCCGGTGACTGCAGCGATGGGCAGACCACCGCCGATGCCCTTTGCGGAGGTGGTGAGGTCAGGGACAATGCCGAAGTGCTCTGAGGCGAAGTAGGCGCCAGAGCGAACCATGCCGCTTTGGACCTCGTCGGAGACGTAGACGATTCCGTTGGCATTACACCACTCCACCAGTGCGTTGAGGTAGCCCTCAGCGGGGACAATGAAACCACCTTCGCCCTGGATCGGCTCGACCACGAGGCAGGCAATCTGGCTCGCGCCGACGCGCTTTTCCAGGTGTGTGATGGTGCGCTTAGCGGCCTCTTTCCCGCTTAACCCGTCGTGGAAGGGCGAAGAGTTTGGGGCGTGGTGCACGGACCCGGCGAGGGGGCCGAAGCCGGTGCCGTAGGGGTGCATGTTGTAGTTCATCGATGCGGTCAGGTTGGTGCGGCCGTGGTAGCCGTGGTGCAACACGGCAACTTCCGAGCGGCCGGTGTATTTGCGCGCAATCTTGACGGCGTTTTCCACCGCCTCCGCACCGGAGTTCACAAACACGCTCTTCTTCGCAAAGTCACCCGGTGTGTGCTGGGCAAGCAGTTCGGCCGCGCGGATGTAGGACTCGTAGCCCACAAGAGCAAAAAGGGTGTGGGTGACTTTGCCGACCTGGTCTCGGACCGCCTCAACGAGGGCGTCGTTGGTGTGACCGACGGTGGTCACACCGATTCCACCCGTGAAATCAATGAACTGGTTGCCATCGACGTCGACGATGATCGCGTCGTGGGCGCGGTCGATGTAGATCGGGAAGGTCTCGGCCACACCCTGGGAAACGACCTTGACGCGACGATCGTGGAGGGCTTTGGAGTTCGGCCCCGGAATCTCGGTCACAAGGCGGCGCTCGGGAGTGATGCTGGCGGCGGTTGCGGGGGAGAGAGTGTCTGTCATAGTGGCTCCAGTGTAGACCTCGGTTCGTGCAAAACTGAGAGCTCAACGAGTGTCTGGAGAGGGGCTGATGAGGGTGTCGCAACACGAGTTTTCACTCACGGTCACGCGTGACTCTCCGACCTCGGCCGTCTCGGCCGGGTCCCGCAAGGACTCGCGCCGGCACAGCGTAAGCGCGGAGGGAAAACCTCCCATTCTGGGCTCCTCGGCCAAGGCGTTTCACGGTGAAACGGAGCGGTGGAACCCCGAAGAGCTGTTTCTCGCCTCCCTCGCGCAATGCCACCTGTTGAGCCTGCTCTACGTGGTTGAACGAGACGGCTTGGGCGAAATCGAATGCACGATTCACGCCACAGCAACCCTCGAGGTCGGCGCCGACGGTGCCGGACGCATCACGAGTGTCACCCTCACACCACACACCCGCGCCCTCCATTCCTCCGCAGAACAGCTCGTTGCCGCGCATGAGGAGGCGGAGAAGCTGTGTTTCATTGCAAACTCCGTCAGCTGTGAGGTTGTCGTGATTCCTCGGGTGGAAGGGGCATCCGCACCGGATACTCAGCCGTGAGGTGGCATGATGAACGCTTGTTCTCCCCCTCACGAAGGATTGCTGTGAAATTTGCCCCCGTTGCGGCCGGCGTTGCCGCCCTACTGACTCTCACCGGATGTCAGGCCGCTGAAGAACCCGCCGAAGAGGCCGCCGCGTCGGTATCCGCCGAAGAGAGCCTGGTCGACGGCTGCGCACAGACCGGTGAGGTTGTCGAAGCGCTCGCGGTCAGTGACGATCTCTCTGCGTCGCCCACGGTCGAGTTTGAGGGCCCGCTCGAGGTCGGTCGCACCCAAAAAGCCACCGTCGTGTCGGGTGGCGGAGAGACTGTTGAAGAGCTCGACCGCGTGCAGGTCGCTTACGCCTACTTCAACGGCGTCACCGGCGCAGAAATCGGACACATCGGCTACGACGGTGAATCACCCGATGTCATTCCTGCAGACACTTCCTTTCCGTTCCTGACCGGAGTGGTTTACACCCTGCTGTGCTCGCAGGTCGGCGACCGAGTCGCCGCGGTGATTCCCGCCGAGGAAGCCTTTGGCGCTGAGGGTGCTCCCGAATACGGGCTCGACGCAGGATCCGCCGTTGTTTTTGTTGCCGACATTCTCGGCATCCAGGCTCCGCCTGAGCCCCCGCTCGAGAAGCTCGAGGGAGAGCAGGCCGAAGCTCCAGCAGGCTTCCCCAGCGTTGACTTTGTCGCGACCGGCCAGCCGGTCGTCGTCATTCCCGATGGTGAAGTGCCCACCGACTACGCCGTCGCCACGGTGATCAAGGGTGATGGTGCCATGGTGTACGACGGTGCCAACATCATCGTTCACTACCACGGCGTCAACTGGAACACTGGTGAGGTCTTCGACTCGAGTTGGGACCGCGGTGAGCCCGCAAGCTTCCCCACTTCTGGCGTCATCCCTGGCTTCCGTGACGGTCTCGTGGGGCAAACCGTGGGTTCACGCGTGTTGATTACGATTCCGCCGGCACTGGGTTACGGCCCGAGCGGCGGGACGGGTGACGGTCGGATTGGCGCCGAGGACACCATCTTCTTCGTCGTCGACATCCTGGGGCTTCAGTAGGCCGGACGAACGGAGGCGATGCGCTCGCGGGCGCGTCTCATGCTCGGAGATTCCGGTCCGAGCACGAACCCGATGAACCTCACGGTGGCCGCGGCAACGGGCAGTGCCGGCCACCAGGGTTTGCGAAGCCCCAGCATCTCTCGGTAGTCGTCATCGAGACTCGCGACGGCACCCGCGGCGAGGAGCCGGTAACCCGGTTTCATCGACGCGGGTAGAGGCGGTTTCAAAATGAATCGGAGGGTGTCTCGGACGCGCTCGTCTCGGCGAAGCTGTGGTTTATACGCAGCGATGGTCTCTCGTAATTCGGCTTCGCTCCGCGGAGGATGTGGATAGCCCATGAGCTCTCCCGCTTTCGCCCATTCCCGCACGTAACGGTCGGGGCCTGACTCTCCGTCGCCCCCGGGAATCGAGCCGCCCATTTTCTGATGGGCACTCAAAAACGACTCGGTGAAGACCAGGTGCACCCAGGCGAGGAGGTCGGCGTCTTGAGCGGTGTAGTCGCGATGCTCGCCCTCGTTCGTGTCATAGGCCCCGCGGACACGATCGTGCATCCGGGTCACTCGAGCCATTTCGCGGTCAACGACCTCGGTCGAGCCGAATGTGGTCACGACGACCCAGCGCACCGTTCCGGCGAGGCGGCCGAGGGGGTCGGAGTGGTAGCGGGAGTGTTCAGCGACACCCGCCATCGCGCCAGGGTGAAGCGCTTGCATGAGAAGCGCGCGGATGCCGCCCACCAAGGTCGGGTTTGCGCCGTGTACCGCCCAGACGGCACTGCCGTCTCCGAAATAACCCGCGTCGCTGCCCTCACTCATTTGCGGGACCCACGGCGCTTCACCATCGGGGCTTCCCGAGAGGCTCACGAGAAGGTCGCGACGCAAGCGGGAGAACACCCGTTGCGCGAGCCGGCGAAGGGGAGAAGAGGGCACCACCCCAGCGTGACACGGTCAACCTGAAGGTGCGGAATATACCCCCCTGGGTATAAGATGGCGGCATGACTTCTCAGACTTCCCACCCCGCACCCCAAAACATTGTCGTCATCGGAGGGGTTGCCGGTGGCATGTCGGCAGCGACCCGTCTTCGTCGACTCAACGAAAGTGCGACCATTACTGTGTTCGAACGCGGAGGCGAAGTCTCGTTTGCCAACTGTGGTCTGCCCTATCACGTGGGCGGGGTCATTCCTCATCGCTCCTCGCTCGTGCTGCAGACCCCAGGGGCGCTCAAGAACCGATTCAACATTGACGTCTTCGTGCGCACCGAAGCCACTGCGATCGACCGGCAGAACAAGACCGTGACCGTCCGTGAGGTCGAGACGGGCAATGAGCGCACCGTGAGTTACGACGCGCTGGTTCTCAGCCCCGGCTCCACCCCCGTGCGCCCACCTCTGCCCGGTGTGGAGAAGGCGTATGTGCTGTGGAACCTCGACGACATGGACACCATGATCGAGAGGGCCAACGAGGCGGAGAGCGCCATCGTCGTCGGCGGCGGTTTTATCGGCCTGGAAGTCGCAGAGAACCTCGCCCACAAGGGCTTGAAGGTCACCATTGTTGAGGCTCTTCCCCAGCTCATGGCCACGATGGATGTGGAGATGTCGTGGCTTCTGGTCGAGCGCGCCCGCGTCAACGACGTCGACGTGATGCTCTCTCAGAAGGTCGAGGAGATGACCGACAGCGGTGTGACCCTGGCGAGCGGTCAGTCCCTCGAAGCCGACATGGTCGTCATGGCGGTGGGCGCCCGGCCCAACACGGAGCTCGCCCAAGCCGCAGGTCTCGAAATCGGCCCGGGCCGAGGCATCGCGGTCGATGACCACCAGCGCACCTCCGACCCGCACATTTGGGCGGTCGGTGACGCGGCGGAGAAGAAGCGCCCCGAAGGCACGAGCCTCGTTCCTCTCGCGGGCCTCGCAAACCGTCACGGACGCTACGCAGCCGACTCCATCATGGGTCTGCCTGTTCGCAACCGCCCTGCACTCGGCACCTCAATCGTGGGCTTCTTCGGCCTCGCTGGTGCTGCGACCGGATACACCGAGCGCGTCCTGCGGGAGCAGGGTCGTGCCATGCGGATCATCCACTCGCACCCGATTGACCACGCCGGCTACTACCCAGACGCCGCCCAAATGGCGATGAAACTGATTGTTGACCCCGACACTGACCTCATCTTGGGCGCCCAGGTCGTTGGTGACTCCGGTGTCGACAAGCGCATCGATGTCCTGGCCACCGCGATACAGTCCGGCCTCACCGCGACGGATTTGATCGACCTCGAGCTTGCCTACGCGCCGCAGTTTGGCTCGGCAAAAGACCCGGTCAACATGCTCGGATACATCAACGACAACCGTGTCCACGGCGAGGACAGTGTCCAGTGGCACGAGCTCGAGTCGATGATGGCCGAGGGCTGGATCCTCGTTGACGTGCGAACCTCGTTTGAGAACTCCCGCGGGTCCATTCCCGGTTCTGCATTGATGGAGCTCGACAACCTCAGAGACCACCTCGATGAACTGCGCGGCAAGAAGGTCATTGTGACCTGCCGCGTCGGCCAGAGAGGCCACACCGCCGCGAGTATCCTTCGCAACGAAGGAATCGAGGTGCGAAACCTCGACGGCGGTTATTTAGCCTGGCAGTTAGGGAACCAGGCCACAGCCCACCAGAAACAGGAGGCACCTGCGTCATGACCAAGAACACCGCTCCCGCCGTCGACTCTGCCGCTGACGTCAGCGCCGACGACAAGAAAATCATCAACCGACTCCGCCGCGCCCAAGGCCAACTGGGTGCCGTGATCGCCATGGTGGAATCGGGCCGCGACTGCCGCGACGTTGTCACGCAGCTTTCTGCGGTGAGTAGCGCCCTCGACAAGGCCGGTTTCGCCATCATCGCCACCGCGATGCGCGACTGCCTCAACGAGGACGAGACCGACGTGGAGGGTAAGCCTAAGGTCGAGGACCTGGAGAAGCTCTTCCTCTCACTCTCCTAACCGCTCGACTAGGCTTCCTCAGGTGAGCGTGAGTGTTGCCGTCGTGGGGGCCACGGGCCGTTTGGGCCGCGTGGTCTGCGACGTTGTCGACT
>JAYODB010000044.1:0-6744 GCA_038106075.1 Cellulomonadaceae bacterium
TCACGAAGAAGCTCACGCCGAATGGCGGCCACGATTTGCTGCTCTGACCTCTCGCCGACAAAGGTGAGGATGGGGTGGCGATTTTCCGGGGGGGTCTGCAAAGTGGACATTTCCCGAATCCCGGTCACCGCCATCTCGAGGGTTCGAGGGATTGGTGTCGCGCTCATCGAGAGAACGTCAACATTGGCCCTGATTTTCTTGAGCGTGTCCTTGTGTTCCACCCCGAAGCGCTGTTCTTCGTCAACGACGATGAGCCCCAGATCCCGGAAGCTCACCTGGTCACTGAGCAACCGGTGGGTTCCAATCACGACGTCGATGGTGCCGTCTGCCAATCCCTGCAAGACAGTTTTGGCTTCAGAACTGGAGGAAAATCGCGACAGCGAGGCCAACCTGACGGGGAAGGGAGCGTAACGCTCTTGGAAAGTCTCCATGTGTTGCCGCACCAAGAGCGTCGTTGGAGCGAGTATGGCTACCTGTTTTCCGTCCTGCACGGCCTTGAACGCTGCTCGCACGGCAATCTCTGTTTTCCCGAAACCAACGTCACCGGCAATAAGGCGATCCATGGGGATCGGCCGTTCCATGTCGGCTTTCACCTCGTCGATGGTGGAGAGCTGGTCAGGGGTTTCGACAAAGGGGAATGCATCTTCCAACTCGCGTTGCAGTTCGTTATCGGGAGAGAACGCGTAACCGGGTTGGCTCATCCGAGCGGAATACAGCTTGACCAGATCGACGGCAATGTCGCGAACAGCTTTGCGCGCCTTCGACTTTGCCGCCGACCATTCAGCCCCGCCCATTTTGCTCAGCGCAGGCTGCTCGCCACCGACGTAAATGCTCAGAAGGTCGAGCTGGTCAGTGGGCACATAGAGCTTGTCGCGAGCGCCTCCCCGCCGCGACGGCGCGTATTCCAAAACGACGAACTCACGCTCTGACTTCTTCGCATCGCGACCACCGGTCGATATCTCTCGACGCACGACCTCGACAAACTGGCCGATGCCGTGAGTGTCGTGAACGACGTAGTCTCCAGGTCGAAGCTCGAGCGGGTTTACCCCGGCGCGACGTTTCGTGGCCAGCGTCTTTTGAGCCCTCGGCGAGGCACTACTTGCGCGACCAAAGAACTCCCGCTCCCCTATCACGGCGAGACCCAGTGCGGGGAGGGTGAACCCGTCGGTTAGGCCCGCCTGAACGATATTGACGACGTCGCTCCTAAACTCTGAGACCCCCGAGGTAATCTCTGCCGCGGCAATACCGTGTTCTCCGAGTACTCGTTCGGCCCTCTCGACGAGGCCGTGCCCCTGCGCGCAAATGACGACCGTATCTCCGGCTTCGCGCCGGGTTCGAACGAAGTCGATTGCCTCCTCACCGCCGGGCGTGGCCAACTCAATCTCCGTGCAGTCAATTCTGTTGAGCCCCTCCGTCCCGGAATCGAAGGCGGTGAGTGACAGCCATGGGCGAGGCCCAACATGATCCATGACGTCCTCTGGGGTGTAAAACTCACCGAGGTGAAAATCGATGGGCCGGTCCGTTGCGCCCGCTGCGGCTGTTTCCCACGCGGCTTCGAGGAACTCTCGGTTGGTGTCGATGAGTGCCCTCGCTCGAGAGCGCGCGCGTTCGGGCTGCATTTCGATGATGACGGTGTCGTCAGGAAAGAAGTCGGTGACGGGGCCCATTCGGCTCGCCAAAGCTGGTTGGAGCGACTCCATGCCGTCAACGGGAATCCCGTTGGCAATTTTTTCCAGCATGCCTCCGACGCCGGGGTACTCATCAACCAGCTGGCGAGCCTTTGAACGCACGCCTTCGGTGAGCAGCATTTCGCGCGCTGGGGGACAGTCAACGGACTGGAGAGCAACGAGAGAGCGCTGGTCGGCCACCGAGAACGACGTCAATTCATCAATCTCGTCGCCGAAAAAATCAGCCCGGATGGGGTGGTCCTCGAGTGCAGGAAAAATATCGACAATGCCACCTCGGACGGCAAATTCTCCTCGACGAGTGACTAAGTCGACGCGCTGATAGGCCAGCGACACGAGCCCGCTGCTGAGCGCTTCGATCCCTCCCGGATATGGCCCCGGTGCGAGAGTGAGCCACGGGCTCGAACCCAGTTCAGCGTTGACCGGTTGAATCAGTGAGCGAATCGACGAGACCACGACCAGCGGGTAATCGTCCGACTTCCTCGAAGAGAGGGCCTTCAAGACAGAGAGCCTCCGGGCGACGGTCTCCGGGTGCGGGCTCAGTCGTTCATGGGGAAGGGTCTCCCAAGAGGGGAAATCCCACACCTGAACACTGGGGTCAACGAGTGTTCTGAGTGCATCGCGCACCTGGTCGGATTCCCTGGAGCTGGGAGTGACGACGAGGACGACTCCTGGTGCCGGCGAGGCACCCACGACGGAGGCGATCAGCGGAATGTGCAGCGATGGAGGGGCTACTGCCGTGGAGCGAGCGGACGAAGTTGGCAGCAGGTCCGCAATGCCAGAAAGGTCACGCAATCGTGACGTCAGGGGCAGCACACTCACTCAGGCGAGTCTAGGGCCCACGGGAGTGGCTCAGCTGGGTGAGTGAAACCTCTGTTGGGCCTCGAGCAGACCGTGTTCGACGACGGCCTGGGCAGCGTCGATGGCCAATGACTGGAGGAGCTCGACCTCAGTCTTCTCCGAGGATGAGAAGGGTTTCAGGACGTAGGCGGCTGGGTCCATTTGTCCCGGAGGTCGGCCGATTCCGAGACGGAGACGAAGAAAATCGGGAGTTCCGAGGGCTTTTTGAATGTCTCGAAGACCGTTGTGGCCGCCATGGCCGCCGCCCTTCTTGATTTTCAAAGCGCCGAGGGGAAGGTCGAGTTCATCATGAACAACAATGACTCGTTCAGCGGGAACTTTGAAATATTTCGCGAGTGCCGCCACTGGCCCGCCCGAGGTGTTCATATAGCCAGACGTCACCGCCAGGGTGACTGGGCTTGCGGGAACTCGCGCCGCAAACCCCCACGCCTTTTGCTTGGAAAGTGTGACTCCCACCTGGGAGGCCCATCGGCGAACCGTCTCTTTTCCGATGTTATGGCGGGTCGAGCGATATTGGTCGCCCGGGTTTCCCAATCCGACAACGAGCCAACCCGCCTCACTACTCGAGGAGGCGGGTTCGCCACGTCGAAAGAACAGCGACTACTCCTCGGAGGCTTCTTCAGCCGAGGCGTCAGCCGCGGCTTCTTCGCCACCTTCAGCACCGCCTTCAGCGCCGCCTTCGGTGCCTTCTTCAGCAGGGGCTTCTTCGACGGCCGCCACGCGGGGAAGAACAACCGAGAGAATCAACGTCTCTGGATCGCTCACGAGAGTCGAGCCCTCGGTGAGAACGATGGCGCTCGCGTGAATCTGAGCACCCTCGTCGAGGCCCTCCACCGATACGGTGAACGATTCCGGGATGTGGGTTGCTTCCGCTTCAACGGTAATTGACGTGTGGTCGAGCTGGACCATGGTGCCGGAGATCGGCTCGCCCTCAATGTGAATAGCCACGTCGACGGTGACTTTTTCGCCCTTACGGACCACGACGAGATCGACGTGCTCAATAATCTGGCGGACCGGGTCACGCTGGACGTCCTTCACCAGCACAAGCTTCTTATCTGAACCGAGGTCCAATTCGAGCAGCGCGTTGGCGCGACGAGCGACGAGCATCATTTCGTGCGCGGGAAGCGAGACGTGAGTGGGGTCTTCGCCGTGGCCATAAATGACGGCGGGAACCTTGCCGGCCTGGCGCAGCTTGCGGGCAGCCCCTTTACCAAAACTTTCGCGGGCCTCTGCGGCCATGGTGTTGTTGTCAGCCATGTTTCTTTCGTTCTCCTTGTCGGGCACTGGCCCGGATGTGTTCTCGAACTCGAACGCCGAAGCGTGAGGAGAGACCGTGTGCCTCGCCTACCGCGTCGATTACGGAGTCACTGCTCCCTCGCCGAAGTACGCGGGCAAGCATACCGGACGGGTACGCTACTAAGCGACCCGGGGTCGGCCGGGAGCATCATCGGAAGGTTCTCGACGTTTATGTCTCAGGCAAACATCGGCGTGGTCGGTCTCGCGGTCATGGGTTCTAATCTGGCCCGCAATCTGGCCAGCCGAGAGGGAAATACGGTCGCCGTTTTCAACCGCAGTCCCCAAAAGACACGTGAACTGGCTTCCGCACACCCGGAGGCGGGGTTCATCGCGACCGAATCGATGGCCGAGTTTGCGGCTGCCCTCTCGACACCCCGCACGGCAATCATCATGGTTCAGGCCGGTAGCGCCACGGATGCCGTGATTGATCAGCTCGTTGAGGTGTTCGAGCCTGGCGACATCATTGTCGACGGCGGCAACGCTCACTTCACCGACACCATTCGTCGCGAAAAAGGGCTCGCGGCCAAGGGCTTCAACTTTGTCGGTGCAGGAATTTCCGGCGGCGAGGAGGGTGCACTCAATGGGCCGTCGATCATGCCCGGAGGTTCGGTCGAGGCGTGGAACACCCTCGGGCCGATTTTGACGTCAATTGCCGCGGTCGCCGAGGGGGAAGCCTGTGTCACCCATGTAGGTAGCGACGGCGCCGGTCACTTCGTCAAAATGATTCACAACGGAATCGAATACGCCGATATGCAGTTGATTGCAGAGGCCTACGACCTTCTTCGTCACGTCGCTGGGCTCTCTCCTCAAGATATTTCCGGCGTGTTCCGTCGCTGGAATTCGGGCGAGCTCGAGAGCTATCTCATCGACATCACGGCCGAAGTCTTGGCTCAGGTCGATCAGGTGACCGGAAAGCCCCTGGTGGATGTGATTGTGGACCAGGCTGGGTCAAAAGGCACCGGAGTGTGGACAGTTCAGACCGCGGTAGGACTCGGGGTCCCGGTCACCGGCATTGCCGAAGCCGTATTTGCCCGGGCGATTTCCTCATCTTCAACCCAACGTGCCGCGGCGGCCGGTCTCCCCGGCCCAGAAGCGAAACCGTCCGTTGATGATGTTGATGGCTTTGTCGACGCAGTGGGTGCCGCGCTTTACGCATCGAAGATTGTTGCCTACTCACAGGGGTTTGACGCGATTGCCCAGGGAGCCGTCGAATATGACTGGGCAATTGACCGGGCAGAGGTAGCGAAGATTTGGCGCGCGGGATGCATTATTCGAGCCCAGTTCCTGAACCGCATCACTGAGGCCTACCGCGCCGAGCCGGAACTGCCGCTTCTGATTACGGCTCCCTACTTCCGCTCAGTATTGGAGAGCGCGCAAGATGCGTGGCGTGATGTGATTCACCGGGCCATTGATCACGGCGTTCCTGTTCCCGCCTTCGCGTCGTCTCTGGCCTACTACGACCAGATTCGCCGAGGACGCCTCTCCGCGAGCATCATTCAGGGACAGCGTGACTTCTTCGGAGCACACACCTACCGCCGGGTCGACAAAGACGGTGTGTTCCACACGCTGTGGTCAGGCGACCGCAGCGAAGTCACCGTCAGCTAACCGAACGACGGCGCCTCTCGGCCCGTCGGGCCGGGTTTACGAGGAACCATGCGGTCCCAATAACAGCCGACACCGCTGCCGCGGTGACTGAAGCAATCGGCAACGTGAACACCAGGAGTGTGCACAGCAGCAAACCCACAACGGGGACAAATCTTGGAAGGAACGTTTCGGGTTTTGGCTGGGCCAGAGCGCTGAAATGCCCAAGGGCGTAGTAGGTCAGTACCCCGGCGCTCGAGAGCCCAACCAGCCACAGTGGGTCAGTAACGAGAATCAAGACGACGGCGAGACCGGCCACCGTCACCTCCGCCACGATCGGGCCGCCGGTGCGGGGAGACACCCGTGCGAGAAGTGAGGGAAGATCACGGCGCCGCCCCATCGCCAAACTCGTCCGGCTGAGACCGGCGAGAATCGCCAAGAGCGATCCGAGTGACGCCAGGACCGCGAGCGCACTCACCAGCCACGCATTTCCTGTCCCGGCGAGCACAGTGAGCGGAGTATCGAGCGGTGAGGGTGTCGCCAGCAAGATCGGGGTCGTGGCAAGAGCCACGACAAGGTAGACCACGAAGACGACCCACAGCGCACCAATAATTGCTCGGGGAATCGTCTTCGTGGGGTTGGTGACTTCCTCGCCGAGCGTGGCCATCCGGGCATATCCGGCAAATGCGAAAAAAATCAGTCCTGCAGCGCTGACAATTCCACCGATTGATGGGTCCGCGTCAAAGGCGGGCAGTGGCGCTGCGGTCAGCGTTCTGGGCAAGGTCAGCCACAGCAGGCCCACAATCACCACCCCGGCAATCGCCATAGTCACTCCGGCAGCCAGTCGGATCCCGCTGATGATGATGGCGCTTAACGCCACCACAAAGCCGGCCGCGATCAGTCGAGCGTTTGCGACATCGAGATAACTCGCCGCAATGAAGGCAATCGCCGCTGCTGATCCGGTTTTTCCAGTGAGAAATAGCCAACCCGCGAGGAATCCGGCGTAGGGTCCCCGGTAGTGATTGGCATAGGAGTAAATTCCGCCCGACACGGGAAGCTGAATGGCAAGCTGCGCAGTCACCAAACCGTTGAGCGTGGCCACAATGGCGGCGATGAGCAGTGAGACCAACACCCACGAACCGGCAAGAGCAACGGCTGGAGCCCAGACATAGAACACACCCGCACCCAGCATGGCGGCGATTCCGATTGCCATCGCCGATGGCACTCCGAGGCGACGCTGCAACTCTTGCACGTCGCCACACTATGAGGCTTTGGTGAACAAACGGCAACTTCCACTGCGTAGGCTGAGCGGGCACCGCAC
>JAYODB010000044.1:6844-8200 GCA_038106075.1 Cellulomonadaceae bacterium
TTTGAACTCCTTCCTCTCGCCACCGCGGGATGGCAGTGCTACGCCGAGTTCTATGACGGCACGAGCGTTCGCATCGCAACGCTCGGCCCGATTCCCGGATTGCCGCAGTTGCGACCGGTGTCGACGAGCTAGGCTGCCCCGTCGAACATTGAGGTGACGGAACCGTCATCGAAGACTTCCCGGATGGCTCGCGCCAACATGGGAGCAATCGGCAGGACGGTGAGCCGGTCCCAACGCTTTTCTTCCGGAAGTGGCAGGGTGTCGGTGACCACCACCTGGTCGATTGATTCGTGTTGGAGGACCTCGCTTGCCGGGTCGGAGAACACGGCGTGGGTCGCGGCGACGACCACGCCCTTTGCGCCGTTCTTCTTGAGTGCCTCGGCGGCTTTTTGAATAGTGCGGCCGGTGTCGATGAGGTCGTCGACCAGCAGGCATACGCGGCCGTCAACGTCGCCCACAATCTCGTGAACAGAAACCTGATTGGGAACTCGCGGGTCGCGTCGTTTGTGAATGATGGCCAGTGGAGCACCCAGCTTGTCGCTCCAAATATCGGCGACTCGCACTCGACCCATGTCGGGGCTCACCACGGTGAGGTCATCGACTTTCAGATGCTTCTGAAAGTGCTCGAGGAGCACCGGCATGGCAAACAGGTGATCGACGGGCCCGTCGAAGAAGCCCTGAATCTGGGCTGCGTGAAGGTCAACACTCATGATGCGATTCGCTCCAGCTGCCTTGAACAGGTCGGCAACAAGCCTGGCAGAAATGGGTTCTCGGCCTCGACCCTTCTTGTCCTGTCGGGCGTAGGGGTAGAAAGGCGCCACCACGGTGATCCGCTTTGCACTCGCGCGCTTGAGAGCGTCGACCATAATGAGCTGCTCCATCAGCCACTCGTTAATCGGATGGCCGTGGGCCTGAATCACGAAAGCGTCTGCTCCACGGACGCTTTCGCCGTAGCGTGCATAGATTTCACCATTAGCAAAAGTTCGCGCCTCGGTCTCCAGCACTTCGCAACCGAGCTCCTTTGCGACATCGTCAGCAAGCTTGGGATGCGCCCGCCCCGAGACGATGATTAGGTTCTTCTTATTCGCTGTCACTAGGGCCATGGCGTCCTCGCTCTACCTATTTGCCGGGTGATTCTTTCGACGCTGAAGCTGCTGCCTCAGCGGACGTTGTACCGGGGCGGTTCTGCTCGACCCACCCTTCAATGTTTCGCACACTCGCCGCGGTCGCGGCCAAGGCGCCGGGTGGCACGTCCCGCCTGACAACGGTGCCAGCCGCGGTGTAGGCGCCGTCACCTATTTGGACGGGAGCGACGAAGACGTTGTCTGACCCCGTCTTCGCGTGCGCGCCGACAAC